>CAVCDR010000097.1:0-11409 GCA_963601025.1 Agathobacter sp.
AAATAATACTGAAACTAAGTGCGATACTAACGCTTGTAGCTTAACTAATGACTAGCTAAGACCACATGCCTTAATAATATTGAAGTTGTAATGGAACCTACACCACCTGGTACAGGGGTAATGTTTTTTACATTTGGTTCAACATCTTCAAACAAGACATCCCCGCATAGTTTGTTTTTAACTTCATTAAAGTTAATTCCTACATCAATAATAGTTTGGTTTACATTGGTATATTCTTTAGTAATAGATTCCATTTGACCTGTTGCACAAACTAGAATATCAGCGTTTTGACATATCTTTTTAAGGTCTTTAGTTTTACTATGACAAATAGTAACTGTTGCATCCTTTTTTAGAAGTAACATACTAACGGGTTTACCAATAACTAATGATCTACCAAGTACTACGACGTTTTTACCTTTTACATCGATGTTGTAGTAATCCAATAATTCGATAACCGCTTGAGCTGTACATGGAGCGAAAGTCTTATTTGAACCAATAATGACACCAGCCAAACTTTCATCTAAACAGGCATCAACATCCTTTTTAAAGCTTATATGCTTGTTCAATAAGGCCTCATCTAATTGTTTAGGAAGCGGCCTAAAAACTAATATGCCATGAATATTTTTATCATTATTAGCCTTATCTAATTCATTATAAAAAGTATTAGGTTCAACATCTAATTCAAAATTGTATTTAACAACCTTTATGCCTAGTTTAGCTGCCTTTTTATCAATACCCTTTTCATAGGCGCTATCATTATCTTTATTGCCTACTTTAAATATAGCCAAACAAGGATTAAGTCTCTTTTTAATATCTTCTATACTTAAATTATCAATATATTCCGCAACATCTTTTCCCTTTAAAATATTTGCCATCTTATAGCCTTTCTAGCACTACACTATATGCTTCATCCGCAATCTTAGAATACTTATCTAATATCTTTTTAGCCATGTTTTCTAGATTACTTGCATACTCTTTATCTTTCATTAATTTAGTATTAACCAAAACATTTAAATAGGCTCCCTTTAAGGCTCCTGTTGCTAAAGTCAAAGAAGTTCCTACATCGGAAATCATAATCTTGGAAGTAATATCTTTTAGCACATTATCAATTTCAATTACTTTAGCACAATACTTCATTATTGAAAGTGGAGGCATAGAAGCATCCTGCAAACATCTTTCAAGCACCATAATATATTCAGGATTATTCTTATCCATAGAATAAGCCTTACTTAATGGATAAAAAGCTTTGGCATCATCGTTTATTGATTGTAGTAACTTATCATCAAGTTGCTTCAACTGTGCTGATAAATTCCTTAATTTATCTTCATATTCTAAATACTTCTTCTTACCATAAGTAAGCTCAATTGCCATATTACCAAGACAACTGCTGAGTGCTCCAACTAAAGCACTAGTCGAACCACCACCTGGTACAGCTTCTTTAGAAAATAAGACATCATTAAATTCTTTTATCGTTTTATTATACATATTAGAAAAGTCCTACTATTTCACCATTTTCATCAATATCGATATTTTCACTAGCTGGCTTTTTAGGAAGACCAGGCATTGTCATAATATCACCCGTATAAACAACTATAAAACCTGCACCGGCTGCAAGCTTCACATTTTTTACTGTAATTTTAAAATCTTCTGGTGCATTTAATTTTTTTGCATCATCCGAGAAAGAATATTGTGTCTTAGCCATACAAATTGGTAAATTAGAATAACCTAATTCTTCAATCTTTTTTATCATCTTAGTAGCCTTGTTTTCATAATTTACGCCATTACCATGATATATTTTTGTAACAATAGCCTCAATTTTATCCTTAATACTTAAACTATCTTCATAGGCAAAACTAAAGTTATTATCTTCCTTGATTGAATCAAGTACGCAATTAGCTAAATCACTGGCACCTTCTCCGCCCTTTGTATATACTTCGCATTTTTCAATCTTGATATTTCTTTCTTTACATTTTTCGATCGTTAAAGCAGTCTCTTTATCAGTATCAGACTCAAAGATATTTAAAGCTACTACACAAGGAAGCTTATAGACATTTTCAATATTAGACACATGTCTAAATAAATTAGCTAAACCTTTTTCTAAAGTAACTAAATCCTCTTGTTTAAGATTATCTTTATTACTACCACCATGAAGTTTTAAGGCTCTAATGCTCGCCACAAGTACAACAACACTTGGCTTTAAGTCACCTTTTCGACACTTAATATCCAAAAACTTTTCAGCACCCAAATCAGCACCAAAACCAGCTTCGGTAACTACATAATCGCCTAGTTTTAGGGCGAGTTTAGTAGCTTGTAAAGAGTTACAACCATGAGCGATATTCGCAAAAGGACCGCCATGGATTAAAGCTGGATTACCAGCTAAAGTTTGAACTAGATTAGGCTTAAAGGCATCCTTTAACAAAACCGTCATTGCCCCATTAGCCTTAAGATCTCTAGCTGTGACCTTATCGCCATCATATGTATAGCCAACAATGATATCACCTAGCTTTTCTTTTAAATCGCTTAGACTATTAGCTAAACAAAAGACCGCCATTACTTCACTAGCTACCGTAATTTCAAAACCGTCTTGCCTAACATTGCCATCAGTCTTGCCACCAAGCCCATCAACAACATTCCTAAGTTGGCGGTCATTCATATCAACAACTCTTTTGATTGTTATTGATTTAGGGTCTATATTAAGCATATTACCTTGATATATATGATTATCAAGTAAGGCACAAAGTAAATTATTGGCTGCCCCAATCGCATGGAAATCACCTGTAAAGTGAAGATTTATATCTTCCATTGGACATACTTGGGCATAGCCTCCACCTGTTGCCCCACCTTTTACACCAAATACTGGGCCTAAAGAAGGTTCTCTTAGGGCTACAACTGTCTTTTTATTTAATAAGTTTAAGCCATCAGCTAAACCAATAGTAACGGTTGTCTTACCCTCACCAGCACTAGTAGGTGAAATGGCACTAACCAAAATTAGTTTGCCATCTTCTTTATCGCTTAAATCATTTAAAAGCCTATTATCAATCTTAGCCTTATACTTTCCATAACATTCAAGATATTCATCTTTAATGTCAACCTTACCTGCAACCTTTCTTATGTCTTCCGTTTGACGATTCTTACTAATTTCAATATCACTAAGCATAGATAAGTACCCCCATATAAATTAAACTAATTGTATCAAAAAAGGAGATGTTAATCTCCCTTAGTTAATCGCCATTTGAATCACTAACTGACTTTGTAGCCTCATATCCAAAATTTTCATAAAGCATATAGTATTCGCTAGTTAAGGCAACATAGTCTCCCTCTTGATAAATGATATAGTAAGTCTCACCGCTATTCCAGTCAACAATTGATAGATATGCATTACTATCTTCCTTTAATATTTGCTTAATATCATCAATGCTCATTAACTCTAAGCGATAATCATTACTAGTAGAAGAAGTAGCGTTATCATCTATATAAGTAACACTTAATGTATTATAGCCATCAACTTTATCATAATAAAGCTCAATAGCCCTCTTACGATAGCTTTCCATCAAATCCGTAACAGCATTTGATTCAGGATTAGTATATAAAGTGAAATAATTTCCATATTCACTATTTGACAGATCACTATCTTCTAAGCCTTTTACCGTGCCTAAGAAATCATAGAAATCTTTAGCCTCTTCATCGTCTTTCATTAAAGTCTCAGAATAGTAATAGTATGACATCTTACCATATTCAAAACGATAATTGTAAGACAAGCCAAATCCTTGAGTTTTATCACAAACCACATTAAATATAAGCGATAAGACAACACCCATACAGAATAGGCCAATTTGTAGTTTTGATAATCTAAAAGTACGCTTATAGATAAAGTTGCCAATTAAATAGCCTAAGAATAATAGGATATATAAGATAATAAAGCTAAAGTCACTTAGCATATTGCGATAGATGCTGGCAATTATAAATAAACAAACAATTGTATAAGTGCCGATCACAAATGGATAAGCGAAGAAATTATCAGAATAGTTTCCAGCTCTTTCCACCTTACGATTATTAAATGTTTTAAATAAGAAAATCACAAAGAAAATAATATAGATGATTGCTACAACTAAATATTTTATATAATCAAGACTATTAAAGACATTGGCATATATAAAGCTTAATACCGTTAAGGCAATAGGTGAAAAATATACTAGAATATTTTCTAATGATGAACTAATATTAACGCCTATTAAGAAAGTTTCTTGAAAGTTTACACCCATTAAGAATAGTAATAACGGAAGTAAATAGTAAGCAATTAAGATGATTACTCCATCAAACACCGTATTAGCTAATAAATAGACAAAAGTATTAAAGACAATTATCAATATATAACAAATTAAAGCTACAAGAATTGTCACTAAAAGCATTAATACATACTTACCAATAGTACCCGCAAACAAGTAACCTACAAAAGTTATAAGCATTGATACTAAAAATGGTAAGAACGCTAAAACAAAACAATAAACAAGTCCTGTAAAAAGTAATGACTTTCTTGATATATTTAATGAATAATAAGTATCTACAGCCTTCTTATTATGAACATATGAAAATATAACGAGCGGTAATACAAAGGCTACAATCGCTCCTAAGCTATATGACAACATAGCTGTATTTGATAGTAGGCTATATTCATTTAAAGGTTTACCGAAATTTGAAAAAGCTAATATCGCTTGAACGATACATAGTGCAATCAACAAATACTTTTTAGACTTTATTAAATAATTAAAATAGCTCTTATTTAACATTGTTTCCTCCGGTATGTTCATAGATAAACAACTCTTCAAAATTTACATTTAAGACATCAAGTAGAAGTGGATTAAAGTCTTCAAGTTTATTTACCACATCTTCCTTATTGCCCTTAATGACCAAAGTGATAATGCGACCTTCTTTATTTTGATATAAGATTTCAAAATCCTTAAACATATCTAAATCAACATCTTCCTTAAAGGCTAATTGATACTTATTAATATTAGCCTTAGACTCAAGTAAATCACCATAAGTTTCAATACTGCCATCTTCTAAAATACCAAAGGAATCACAGATATCCTCTAGTTCCTTTAAGTTATGTGAAGAAATAATAATCAAAGAATGATTATCTTCAATTAAATCACTTAAAGCATTCTTAATATGAATTCTAACCATTGGATCAAGTCCATCAAAAGCCTCATCAAGAAGTAATAGTTTAGGCTTGCATGCTAAAGCTAGTAGCAATAATGATTGTCTTTTCATGCCCTTGGAAAAATTAGATATGTTATTTTTAGGATTTAAGCCAAACAATTTTAAATACTTTTGATAAACCTCTTCATCAAAATCATAAAAAGATTTATAGAAATTCTTTAAGCTATCAATAGTAGAACCATAAGGAAAATAAGGATCATCACTTACTAAAAAGATATTCTTTCTAACTTCTGTATCATCATATGTATCAAGTCCATCAAAAAGAATACAGCCATCATCTAATTGATATATACCCGCAATACTTCTTAACAATGTTGATTTACCTGCGCCATTTATACCAACTAGGCCAAATATTGATCCATATTCAATATTTAAAGAAACACTATTTAAAACTTTTCTATCATCAAAAGCTTTATAAACATTTTTTATTTCTAGCATCTAGCTCTCCTTGTATACATCATTGGCCACACTCAATACATCTTCTAATTTGTAACCATTTTCCTTTAATTTGTGTATAAGAAAATTTACCTCATCAAGGTTCTTATGACTATCATTTATATCCGCAACAAAGTTACCCTTTTTTAGTACCGAATAAATATAGCCTTCCCTCTCTAGTTCTTGATAAGCTTTTTGTACAGTATTTGGATTGATACCTAAATCACTCGCAAGCTCTCTTACGCTTGGAAGTTTATCATTTGGCTTTAAGACGCCAGCATTAATAAATTTTATAATTTGTGCTTTGATTTGTTCGAAGATTGTTTCTTTTCCTTGTAAATTAATAAGAAACATTCTACCTCCTAATCAAGTTTATTCAATTTTCCATCTTTTAAAAGTAAGCACTTATCAGACATTCTCGCAACTTCATCAGAGTGGGTTACAACAATAATTGTCTTACCATATTCATGGGCTAACTCTTCAAAAATAGTAATAATTTCCTTTTCCGTAGCGGTATCCAAGTTACCTGTAGGCTCATCGGCGAAAATTAAATTTACGTTACAAGCCAAAGATCTCGCAATAGCCACACGTTGTTGTTCACCACCGGAAAGTTGGCCAACAATACGATCAGCTTTACTTTTTACAATACCAAACTTTTCAAGCAAGTTGTACGCAACGTTTTTCTTGTCCTTTGGAACCTTATTATCAGTTTCTTCCATGGCAACCATAACATTTTCCACAGCCGTTAAATAACCAATTAAGTTATATTGTTGGAAAACAATAGAAATATCATTTCTTCTATATTTATGAAGGCCTTCTTTTTTAACATCAACACCCTCAAAATAGATATTTCCACTTTTTGGTTCATCTAATCCTGCAATTAAAGAAAGTAAGGTTGTCTTACCAGAACCAGAAGGGCCTAGTATTGTATAGAAATTACCAGATTCAAATGTATAACTTAAATCTTTAAGAATTTGTCTTTCATAGCCACCATCAATATAAGAATAATTGATGTTTTCTAATTTTAATATTTCTGACATATAGACCTCCTTAGTTTTGGTTTAATAAAATCTTCTTAGGATTAAAACGCATAATCATCATTGAAGGAATTAGAATTGAAATTAGTACAATTACTAGACCCACAATATATATTTCCGCAATAATAATTGGTGAAATAGAAACATGATAATTACTTACAATATCTTCTAAAGATACATCAGATGTATAGTTATCGTTCCAAACATCATCATAATAGAAATTTCCATTACTACTCGAATCATCTTCATCTAAACCACTAGAAGCAATTTGATATTGAAGTACTGTTTGGCCTACCTTATCTGCTATTAGGCTACCTGTACCAATTGATAATGTAAAACCAAGTAAAGCCACTAACGCAAGCTCCACGAAGAATTGTGCTACTACCTTAAATTTGCTTGCACCAAGTGATAATAAGACACCAATTTCATATTCTCTAGTTTTCAATGTAAGAGCTGTAATTAAAGTTATAATTACTACCGCATTAATTACTACTAGCCATACAATAAAGTTTGCATACATTGTCAAAGTATCTAATGGCTTAGCTAATTTATTGAATTCTGAATTATCAACATTAATTGTCTTATAATCGCCTAATTTATCTTTGTAATCAGCCGCAAATTGATCTACCTCAAGTGGATCATTTAATAGTAAAGTAACTGAATTTAAAGTAACTTGGCTTAAATTATCAATTGAAGGGCGATTGTTTTCGTCTTGATAATACTCATCATCAGGATTCTTTGTCTTATAGTAATCAAATACCTTTTGTTGAAGTGGAACACTTGTTGCCTTATAAGTAGTACCAGGCATCAAAATCATATTATCAGGATTTTGATAAGGAGATAAATAATCATAGCCTTGAGTATCTGGTGTAATAGCTGAATTATGTTCGAAAATACCAATTATTTGTAATTCACATGTATAATCTTCACTAGTAATACCCATATCTTCGCCATACATAACCGAAATATCAGAAGCACTATTTGTTAAGAAAGAAATAGTATCACCAACTTTTAAACTATTATGTTCCGCAAAAGCCTTAGAAACTAGACATACTTTAGAAGCGTTATCAATCTCTTCTTGAGTATAAAATCTACCTTCGCTAATCTTATAGTCACCATCTTCAATTTCAATCATACTAGGAAAATAGTTAGTCTTAAGTAAATAAGTAGGTTCAGTATACTCAACACATTTACTATTACCATTTTCATCAGTATAACAAGATTGTCCACCACCACTATTTTCTTCAGCACTATTATTTAAATGTACATAGTCTAGTCCTGAATCATCAGGATAAGCAAACAATGTTTCAATCGCATTAGCAGTCTTAACTCTACTATCCTTTAAAATATCTTGTACTTCAGCTAAAGTAACTGAAGGATAATTTTGATAAGCCTTGTTTCTTTCATCCTCATCTTGAATTGACTCAACATAGTTATACCAAGCCATTGAATCAACCTCTAAAGTCGCAACAGCTCTCATTTTTTGACGAGTAAGTGTCTTAGCTTGAGTAGAAGCATTTGAAACACCTAAACCTACAATAACTAAAGTACCTACAAGTAAGAACGTAAGTATAAGTAAAATTGTTTTAGATAATTTTCTAGAAACATTTTTAACTGCTCTATTAAAGAAATTCATATATTCTCCCTTCTTTATTTTTAACTTTCTGGGGTAGCTGTAGGAGTCGGTGATGAAATCATATACCATCCTCCATCTTCACAAACCTCAATTGTGTATGTTTGATCATCATATAAATCATCATTAGGTGTCTTACCAACAATTCTAGCTTGTTTGCCATAGTCACCACTACCTACATTACTTGAAAGAGTATAAGTAATGCCTCTATTAGATAAAGCATCCATAATATCACTTACAGTAGCGATTTCTGATGTTTTATCTGTAGTGAAGATTTCATTCATCTTATAATATTTGCCTTTAGATACAACGATGCTAAATCTTACATCAAGTGGAAGTCTATCATTGATGTCATATGTCTCACCTGTTGAATATGAAGATATTTCAACCGAAACAATCTTACCCTTTTCATAAGTATCTGAATAAACTTGTGATGATTCACTCCAGTTACCACAATATGCATCAATTCCCTTATGACGTTTTTCATTACACCAATCTTCTAATTTAAAGGCATTCATACCAACAATATTGCTTAAGCTTTCATCAGCTGCATAGAAGTACTTTCCTAAATTGAATGTAATCTTAACTTCATCACTTGTTGAAATTGTTTGACCTGAAGAAACGTTAGATGAAAGTATAGCTTTATCACTATCAGAATACATTTCATCGGTAGTTAAATTAACACCATTCTTATCAGCCCATTTTTCAACTTGTTCCTTACTCATAGAAGTTAAATCAGGAACCTTGATACCTTTACCTTTTGATACGGTTACAGTAAGTGTATCAGTAGTCTTCATAGTGTCGTTAGCTTTTACAGATTGTGAAATAATCTTGCCAGAATCAACTTTATCTGAATATGCTTCAACTTTATTTAAAGTAACCTTATTTGTTTTAGCCCAAGTTTCAATCTCTTCATATGTCTTACCTACAAAATCAGTAACCGTAACTGTTCCTGCAGGTTGAGGACCTTTTGAAATTGAAATATTTAATGTAGAAGATCTAGTAAAATCTTCTTCATCAACACCTTTTACTTCATAAGATATTACAGCATCTTTATCATAAGTATCATTATATGAAGTGGTAATCTTAGTCTTAGTTAATTTGTTTGTAGAAATCCAAGATTCAATTTCCGATTTAGTCATGTTCTTTAAATCAGGAATTGTTACTTTTTCATCTGGATCAGCACCAAGAGAAATTGTAAAAGTAATCTTTACATCCTTTTTAACTTTCTTACCAGCCTTTACATCTTGTTCCAAGATGACATTGGCATCATTGTCAAAGTTATATTCTTCTTTAAAG
This sequence comes from Agathobacter sp., assembly GCA_963601025.1. Taxonomy (GTDB): domain Bacteria; phylum Bacillota_I; class Bacilli_A; order Erysipelotrichales; family Erysipelotrichaceae; genus Colivicinus. The sequence continues at coordinate 9,625 of CAVCDR010000097.1, forward strand.
ACGATACCACTTGTAGTAATACCTTGTTGTTTTACCCAAGATGCTACATCATCCTTTGTTTGGCCTACAAAGTCTGGCATTTCAATCTTTGGTGCAAAAAATAAAAAGTAAGATAATACACCAAGAGCTATAACTATTACAGCCGCAATAATTATTCCCTTTGGATTTATTTCTTTCTTTGGCTTTTCAACTTTGATTCTTTCTTCTTCCTTAAAGCTATCTGGCTTTTTGCCATCAGAAGAAAATTGACTTAAAAAATCTTTTTCAGACATAAACTAATCTTCCTTATTTTTATCCTTCTTTTTGCCATAATGGTTAGTAGAAACAAATAGTGCTAGAAACGCTACTACAGCACCTATTAGAATGAATATTTTTTTCATACAATATCTCCTTTATCTGTATTAACTGTATTAATTGTACTATTCACATAATCTATAGTCAATCTAAAAAAACGCTATTTTTAAAGCGTATAAATTTGAATTAAAGTATTTTATATTTTTGGTTCATGGCTAGTACAGAAAAGACCGTTTTGTTTATATGATAAGCACGCAATAACGTCTAGAAAATAACGTTATATTCACCAATTAATCATCTATCTTTTTAAATTCATTTAGATTTAACTCACGTTTTAATTCTTCTTCGCTAGGAAGATAAGTCATATATTTTGCTGCATAAATTTGATTATTATCTTCGGGCAAGGTGTATTTTACTAAAGTATCGCTTTTATCTGCGCATAATAATATGCCAATTGGAGGATTATCACGTTCATTTATTAGCTCTCGAGTATAGTAGTTTACTAACATCTGCATCTGGCCAATGTCTTGGTGTGTTAAATCTTCTGTTTTTAAATCCACTAGTACAAAACATTTTAAAATGTAATTATAAAACACAAGATCAATATAGAAATGTCTTCCATCTACGACAAAGTGATTTTGTCTTGCGACAAAAGAAAAGCCTCTTCCAAGTTCTAGTAAGAATTTTTGAAGATGATTAATTAAAGCTTCTTCCAAATTTGTTTCATAAAAATGTTCGTTAGCTGGTAAATCCAAGAATTCTAATACATATGGATCTTTGATGATGGACTCATATTCAGGTTTAGGTACACTTGTTTGAATTTCCTTCGCAACAGCTTCTTTATCTTTACTAGCTAATATACGATTAAAGTATAAAGTATTGATTTGTCTTTGAAGTTGGCGAACACTCCAAGAATCTTTAGCGCATTCCTTTGTGTAAAAAGTTCGAGCATCATTATCTTTAATTCTAATTAAATCCTCATTTGCACATGAAGGCTGTTTTTGATTAAGGATAAATCATCACATGTTATAATTTGGAAGCTTGTAGAAAGGCAAGCATTCAAAGAGTTTCATGAGATGATTAATTATTGAAAAGAGCTTGGCGGTTCTAGTTAATCATCTCTTGAAACTCTGATCCGCCAACACAAATGAATAAATATAAGCGTAATAATCCTTCTTTACGTGTTTTTACTTGGAATGCTACAAAGCCAACGCCTAGTCAAGCTTTAGTAGAAAGTACTGTAATAGAATGGTATGAAGCTAAACACAGAAACGCTTCTAAAGAAGAGATTGATTTTATTAATTCAATCGATATAGTTAAATGCCCATATTGTAATGGAATACATTTTAAGAAAGATGGGCACAGGAAAGATGGTATTCAAAAATATTTTTGTAATGATTGTATTCGCAGCTTTAATCCATTAACCAATACTATATTTGATTCAAAGAAGATTCCTATTTCAGAATGGGTAGAATATCTTCTACATCTTTT
>CAVCDR010000098.1:0-17297 GCA_963601025.1 Agathobacter sp.
GTGGGTACCAAATTATAGTTATAAAGGAATATTCCCTACTTATTTGACACTAACTTTTCAATATAAATGTTCATTAAAAGTGTATTTCTATTTGATTGCCTAACTGTAGTTCATTTAATTTGATTAACAATTCTTTTTAAACAAAATGTTTTTTGTATTTTATCAACAATCATCTCATTTGTTATCCCGTATGGTTTAAGTGAATTATCGTCATAAGGTTGTATTAATAATGATGCAACAAATAGTTCGATATCATCACGTACAGCTTTAGGCAATTCTTTTATGTCATTAAGTACAAGTTCTGATGTAATTCTAAATATATCTTTCTTATGTTTCTTTATATCGTTTGAATCTACATTTTCACCTTTTTCTTTTCTTTGTTTTAAATCTAAATAAGCTTTTGCCTTAAAAAGTATCAAGTATTCAGGACTTAAAATTGAAAGACCATTTACCACAATTTTTCCTTTCAATAATAGCTGATAATAATCATCATTTAACAAGATTGCGGATAAACTGGAAACATTGTCATTAATATGTATTGGCGTAATTCCCTTGGGCGCCTTTAGTTTGATATCATTTCTGCAAAATAGTTCTATCATTTTAGGAAAAGAATTATTCGAAGGTTTATCAAATCGATAAAATTGAGGCTTACCTGCTTTTGTATATTTATTCCTATACCCACCCTCTTTAATGAAATCCCAAAATTTATCAACAAATTGTGCAGTCATAGCTTCTAATACTAAAACTATATCCAAATCTCTTGTGGCTCTAAAATTTAAATTATTTTCATCAAAAATGATTTCACATGCAGTACCTCCGATTAAAATATATTGTTCCTTATAATCAATAAAACGTTTTCGAAAGATATCTAAACCATTCACCATACATACTCCTTTAGCATTTCTTCTACACACATTATTACTCTCTCATCTTCTTTTTCCTCATCGGTAAGTGATAAAAGTATGCTAAAGGGATCTTGAATATTTTTGTTTTGATAATTTATAAAATAGCCTATCTCATAAACAAGACAGCCAATCTCTTCTCCTGCTTCTACTTGTTTAATATTTCTTATATTAACTTTAGATATTTCTTTTTTAGTAATTGCGTAGGTAGGATATCTATTATCAGATAACATAGATAATTCCGATAATGCTGATATGCCTGCTAAACAATTAAGTTTTAAGTCGGTACTTAATTTATATGATGAAATAATTGGGTTTCTTAGTTTAGGTTTTATATCTCCCCATAGTTCTTTAATATCATTCGGAACCTTAATAACTCTGCTTTTGCCGTTTTTAGTAAGAATATCAATTCCTGAATATTCTATTTCATCGAAACAACGAGAAATAGACATTTTAGTAACATTTAATATTTTAGCTATAGAAGTCGCATTTTCATCCTTCCATCCTTCATATATTGCCATCAAAACAACTTTTTGAGTCAAAAAAGAAATTGTATTTACAGGTTTTATACTACGTAAATCGTTATTAAATACAATCCCCATAAAAGGTAGATAAACTTGTTTATTCTCAATGACAAAAGGTATTCCATTTTCTAATAATTTTTCTTTAATATAGAAGGATGTTTTTTCTAAAAAGAAAGCGCAATTTAATTTTGTACAACTTCTTATTCTTAAATAATCTTTTTTTAGGGCATTTAAACCGACATTATCTTTAGCCTTTAATGCAAGCCATATTAAACCATTAGTTTCGACTTTTAAAAAGTCATAGCGTCCAGAAAAGAATAAAGGAAGTTTGTCTTTTAAATCATTTGTTTCTTCTACTTTGATGTTCAAGTGCAGTGTTTTTTCTAGATAATTTTTCATATTGTAACTATAATTTTAAAAATGTAACATAAAATATGTTACATTTTTAAAATATCATGTTTCTTTGTTATAAACAATTATTTTAGATAATTTTAATCGCTTGTACAGCTACGCACCCTGGTCCACCTTGGGTAATAAAAGATGGTGATAAAGGATATCTTTCAATTGTTGCACCCTCAAATTCAGCTCTTATTTTGTTTATCATTTTTTGTGCCAAATCATTATTGTCTGCGTCTGTCACAAAGAAAGTATATGAGCTGTCTACTCCCTCTTTTTTCATTTCTTCAACTATTACATTACTAGCTTTTAAAGCTGTACGACATATTGAGAATTTATCTAGACCTTTCCCTTCTTTGCCTTTTTTCATTATTGGCATAAGTTTTAATAAGCCACCCAATATGCCTGATACGCCATTAGCTCTTCCTCCCCTTACTAAAAATTCAAAGTTGGTTGGTATCAAGAACGAGATTTCGTTTCTTTTTACTTGTTCGATATATTGGACAATTTCATCTTTACTTTTATTATCTTTTGCCATTTCTAAAGCCTTATTTACTAGTGCACGATGCGGCCCACATAAAGTAAAAGAATCAATAACCGTAACTCTTTCAGGTTGGTTACAACTATTCTTGGCAATAAGAGCTGTTTGATATGTACCACTTAAACCAGAGGCCATTGTAATATCAATGACATCATCATTTTCACTATATTTATTATAAATTTCTATTTTCTCACCTAATGATGGTTGCGATGTTTTTGGAACCTTATGTTCTTTTATCAAATTCAATAATTCAATAGAGGTAATTTCTTCATAATCTTTATATGATTTATTATCTATTGTAATGTTTAATGGAACTATTGATAATCCTATTTTATTCGCTTCTTCTATTGGATAAAGCGTAGATGAATCTGAAATAATATGCGTCATAAGTTAACTCCTTATCTTTTTAAGAATAAGTTATCTAGATATTAATGTCAATATATCTAGTATTTATTTCTAGATTGAAAAAGAATTATTTTTAGATTACCATTTAGTTATGGACGAAATTAAGTTTCCCCGTTGGGATAATTTACCACCTATTGATTTATATATGGACCAAGTAATTACTTATTTAAATGATAAGTTGTCTTGTGTTTACTTTAACAATGAGAAGTTTGTTACTAGTTCAATGATTAATAATTATGTCAAAACTTCAATTGTAAAGCCACCAGTAAAAAAGCACTATACAAAGTATCATATGGCATATTTCATTGCGGTAACAATATTAAAGAAGTGTTATTCAATGTCAGAAATATCAAAGTTAATTCAAATTCATACCAGTATGAAAGATAGTAGTGTTGAACAAGCTTATGATTTATTTATTTCTTATTTTGAAGATTCTTTAAATCAATTGTTTGATTCTAATCAAATTAACAATACTAATAGTACATTAAGTTCTAGACAGGTTTTAATGAAACATGTTGTAAGTTGTGTTACCAATAAAATATATTCTGAATATGTACTTTCTGAAAAATAATATAGCTCCTAATGGAGCTATATTATTTCTTATAATAATTTATCAAACAACCTTCTTTTAAGATTTCTTTTTCATCACTTGTTAGTTGGCCATAAGATAAAGTAATTTTAGATATATTGTTTTCAAATACAACATAGGCATCAATATCTTTATCATTATCAATTGAATCTATGACATCTTTGCATAACACCCAACTATCAACTTTTAATAAATCTTGATTAGAAGTAATAAAAGGAATCATGCCCCAATTTATACAATTAGATCTATATCTTTTTGTTGCGTATTCTCTAGCGAAGTTAGAAACACCGCCCAATACTCTTTGGCAACTTGCAGCCTGCTCCCTCGCGGAACCATCACCTGGCTTATTGGCATAGATTGATGAGCCAATATTCATATCATTAGAATAGGCAATGTTATTTTGTTTAAGTATGCTTAAAACATTTTTTACTTCATCGCTGTCTTTATTAAGTAAGTGGACCTCTTTAGCCTTCTTAACATAATTAGGATCTCTTCTAGATAAAGTGAATTCCGCAAGTCTTAAGGGATTAGACCTATATACTGAAGTCTCACCTGATGGGATTAATTCATCAGTTGTAGTAACTGGATCATCTATATGGCTAACAATCTTTATTAGCAAATCATTTGATAGCTTTGGTTGATCTGGCCAATCCTTGATATTAGGTCCAAAATGTAGTTTGTAATCAGGCTCTGCCTTACCATATCCGTTATAGACTCTTTTTTCATATATCGAAAAATCAAAATCACATACATATTCTTTTTCTTCTTCTCTTACTATATCGCTAGCTGGCGTTAGAATACCTTTATTAATAGCGGTAGCCGCAATACTTCTAGCATCCATTAATGCTACTGAAGCAATCTGGCCTTCATTTGGCTTACTACCTTCTCTATTTGGGAAGTTTCTTGTAGTATGCCTTATTGATAATTCACCATTGGCTGGTGTATCGCCTGCTCCAAAACACGGACCACAAAAAGCTTCTCTAAATATAGCACCTGTTGATACTATATCAGCGATAGTCCCTTCTTTAGCTAAAGCTTTATATACTGGCATAGAATCAGGATAGATAGATAATCTAAATTCTTCGCTTCCTATATTGCCACCCTTTAAAATATCTCTAGCTGCACAAATATTGCCATAAGTACCACCAGAACAGCCAGCAATAATTGCTTGATCAACATGGATATTACCTTCTTTGTCAATTTTATCAACAAGATCAAGTTTATTAGTTAGTTGTTCATTAGCTTTATCTTGAGCTTGTTTTAGATATTTATAAGGTTCTTTCTTTAATTCATTAATCGGTAAAGCATAACTAGGATGCATAGGCAAGGCAATCATGCACTCTATTTCATCTAGATTTAGTTCAATACATCTATCATAATATGCACCATTTTCAGCGCTTAATTTATGATAATCATTTTCTCTATTGTGCTTTACATAATACTCTTTAGTCTTATCATCAGTTTCCCAAATAGTACTTAAGCATGTTGTTTCAGTGCTCATAACATCAATAGCGTTTCTATTTTCTTGTGATAAGTTACTAATACCAGGTCCAACAAATTCCATTACTCTGTTTTTAACAAAGCCATCACCATAGGTTTCATTGCATAAGGCTAAAGCTACATCATGAGGGCCAACACCTAGTTTTAATTTGCCATAAACATAGACTAAAACTACTTCTGGTCTTTTAATATCATAAGTCTTGGATAGAAGTTGTTTAGCGATTTCTCCTCCTCCTTCGCCTATCGCTAATGTACCTAAAGCACCATATCTAGTATGAGAATCAGAGCCTAGAATCATGCCACCACATTTAGTCATCATTTCTCTATTGTAAGAATGTATTACAGCCATATTAGGTGGTACATAGATGCCACCATACTTATGAGCACAAGATAAGGCAAACATATGATCATCTTCATTGATGGTTCCACCTACCGCACATAAAGTATTATGACAATTAGTTAAAACATAGGGAACAGGAAATTTTTTTAAACCGGATGCCCGTGCAGTTTGAATAACACCAACATAAGTTATGTCATGGCTTGTTAATGAATCAAACTTAATATGTAAGATATCTTTGTCTACATGATTATCATGTTTATCAAGTATCTTATAGGCTAAAGTCTTTTTTCTTCCTTCTTCTTTATCTAAAGAAGAATCTTTTACATATTTACCATTAAGATAAAATACACCGTTATCTATTTTCTTCATAAATCACCCTGCATACTTCTTTTGTAAAAGCACTACATGTACTATTGCCGCCAATATCAATAGTTGTATACTTACCTTCTTTTATCACTTTATAAATGGCTTGTTTTAATAGATTTGCTTTATCAGTTTCGCCATTATCGTTAAGCAACATTGCGAAAGATAATAATAATGAAGTTGGATTAGCTAAGTCTTTACCAGCAATATCAGGAGCTGAGCCATGGACTGCTTCATAAATCTTAATATCTTCGCCAATATTTACACTTGGTGCAAACCCTAAACCACCAACCAGTCCAGCACATAAATCAGAGATGATATCGCCATATAAATTTGGTGCCACTAGTACATCAAATTTAGTTGGGTCACTAACTAGTTTCATACATAGTGCATCAACAATTACACTATCACTTTCAATGTTTTGATAATCTTTAGAAACTTCATTAAACACCTCGAAGAATAAACCATCGGATAATTTCATGATATTAGCCTTATGTACACAAGTTACTTTCTTTTTATTATTTTTTAAAGCATAATCAAACGCAAAACGAATTATTCTCTCACTTGCTTTCCTAGTGATTATCTTAAGACTATGGGCAGTATCATCGTCATACATATATTCAACGCCCTTATATAAGTCTTCACTATTTTCTCTAACAATTGTTAAATCAACATTCTCATATCTACTTTTAACTCCTTCAATAGAAACTAATGGTCTTAAGTTTGCATATAAATTAAAGTGTTGTCTTAATAAGACGTTGATCGAACGAAAGCCCTTGCCAATAGGAGTTGCTGTAGGGCCTTTTAAACAAAGATGATTCTCTTTTATAGCTTCAAGTAAGCCATCTTCTAATAATTTTCCCTTATCTTCAAAATAAGATGCCCCTGCATCATACTTTAGCCATTCAATATTTGTGTTTAAGGCACCAGAAACTTCAATTACACTCTTCGATATTTCTTTGCCTATTCCATCACCTGGTACTAATACTACTTTCATAAAATAACCTCTTTCATCCATTTTATACCTTTTTACTTGTTAAACTTTTGATTATAATAAAAACTATATTGTCGAGGTACTTTTATGATATATCCTGATGTAGCAAATTTAACTAAAAAAGATTTAACAGCCTTATGTGATGAATATCGCAAGAATAATTTCATTAATCCTGAAATATCTGAAAAATTAGGTGTTAAAAGAGGATTAAGAAATCCTGATGGAACTGGTGTTTTAGCAGGATTAACTAATGTTTGTGATGTTGTAGGCTATAAAAAAGAAAATAATAAAGTTATTCCTATTGACGGAAAATTAATCTATAGAGGAATTGATTTAGAAGATATCGTTGATGAAGCTATTAAAAGTGATAGGTTTCTTTTTGAAGAAGTTGTATGGTTATTATTATTTGGTACTTTACCTAGTCAAAAGACTTTAAATCACTTTCATAATATTCTAGAAAGCCATCGTGAACTTCCTGATGGCTTTGCGGAAACCATGATTATGGCTGCCCCATCACCTAATCTTATGAACAAGATGGCAAGAAGTGTACTTGCGATGTATTCGTATGATGAGGATGCTGAAGATACTTCACTTGAAAATATCATTAAGCAATCTATCAATCTTATTGCCGAACTTCCTACAATGATGGTTTATGCTTATCAAACAAAGAAACACGCCTTTGACCATGAATCATTATATTTCCACTATCCACAAAAAGGATTATCTAGTGCTGAAAATATTCTAGCTATGTATAGGCAGGACCAACAATATACTAAAGAAGAAGCACATTTATTAGATTTATGTATGCTTGTACATGCTGACCACGGTGGTGGTAATAACTCAGCCTTTTCAACAAGGGTATTATCTTCTACTGGAACTGATACTTATTCAGCTATAGCTGCTGGTATCTTATCTTTAAAGGGTCCAAAACACGGTGGTGCTAACTTACTTGTAATGAAACAATTAGATGAAATACTAGCTAATGTAAGGAATGTTAATGATGATGAAGAAATGATGGCTTTCTTAAAGAGAATCATTGATAAAGAAGTTTGTGATCATTCTGGCCTTATCTATGGTATGGGTCATGCGGTATATACCTTAAGTGATCCTCGTGCTCAAATTTTAAAGAAACAATCTAAAAATCTAGCTTATGAAAAAGGTTTCCAAAGAGAGTATGATGCCTTGTGCCAAATTGAAAAGTTAGCTCCTGAAGCCTTTAGATTATATAAGGGTTCAAGTAAAAGAGTATGTGCCAATGTTGACTTATATTCAGGACTTGTATATCGAATGCTTGGCATAGCACCTGAATTGTTTACACCTATCTTTGCGATAAGTAGGGTTGCTGGATGGTGTGCGCATCGAATGGAAGAAGTAGAGTTTGCCAATAGAATTATTAGACCAGCTTATAAATATGTAGGATTACAAAATATTGAATATATTCCAATCGATAAGCGTTAATCTAAATCAGCATATTTGCTTATTTCAGCCTTATCATAAAACAAACCATAAGGAATCTTAAATATACAATCAAAGGGTATTGATACATAGCTTTTATCGGGTACATTAAAGATACCGATAGAAACAAAACAATACCCTTCTTTTACATATTTGCCAATAGAAGGATCACTAAAGAACTTATATTCCTTCGATATTACACCTTCACATTCTTGACTTAGAGATTGGCAAAAGATATCAAAGCTTTTAAATATTCCCTTTTTCAAAAACAATAACTTTTCATCTTTAATATCCTTAAAAGTTATCTTGTCTAGTTTAGCTAATCGAGAACATTTTGGAACATTTAGCATCATTGATAGCTCACCAAGCTTTAAAAAATCATACTTAACTTCTTTAAAATGATCATTAATGCCAAAACAAAAGTTAGTTCCTATTTGATGTCCGTCAATCATTTCATTTAATTTATAATCTTCTAAAACCACTAGATTGTATTTAACATCTAAGTTTAATGAAGAAATATCTTTTATAATGTTGTTTTTATTCATGATTGAAACGTAGATATTAAAAACTCTATCTTGATTAATATCCTTGATTACTTTATCAGATATCTCTTTTATTTCTAGAAAACCCTTATATACCTTCTTGCCTTCATTTGTAAGATGACAGCCTCTAGTATTCCTTTCAAATAAAGTCACACCTAATTGTTTTTCTAATTTATTTATTTCCTTATATACTGAAACTGGTGATATAAATAGTTTCTTACTAGCTTTATTAATACTTCCTTCATCTGCTACATATTTAAAAATATCAAGTAAATGATTATACATATTAGTCCCTCTCCATTCCTATAATAACAAATTATCAAAGAAAAGATTAATTATTGAGTATTAACTTTTAGTTAATAGGGTATTGCCAAACCTATAATACCGCCAATGAATATAAGTAATAAAATTTAATTAGGAAGTAACAAATAAAACTTATAAATAATCGAAAAAAATAAATTAGGAGGAGAATTCATGAAGAGAATATTCGCAATAATGTGCATTACTGTCTTGTTGTTTGGCTGTTCAGAAAAGAAAGAAAACACCGCTACAAATAGCAATGAAGAAGAAAAAGTTTATAAAAATGTTTATTTAGATTATGAAGATGTTGAAGTAACTTATACAATGGCTGATTTAATAGGTATTAATATCGAAGATTCAAGTGAGATATTTAAGGCAGCTAAATACATCGTCATCGCTACTGTAGAATCAATAGATGGTGGTAGTAATAAGAATTTAATTAACGGCGAATATGTTTATCCTTATACATATGGAACAATATCAATTGATAAAGTATATAAAGGTGATATTGAAGAAGGAGCTACGGTAAATTTTATAAGATGTGGTGGAATTATCAGTTATGAAGATTGGTATGAATCTTTGTCACAAGCTGAAAAAGATAAACATGATTACTTATCAAAAGGCATTAATCCTAAATATATAAAATCAATGTTTAATGATGATATTGATATAGAACCCGGTAAAACATACTTAATGTATATGGAAGATGGAAATCTAAGATCAGATAATGAATATATGATAGCCGCTTGGCAAGCTGGTCTTAGAGAAATTAGTGGTTTAGAGAACATGACATCTAATGACTATTCTTCTTTAAAAGTATTAAATAACTATACAGGTGAATATGAGTCATTAGAAGATGTGCTTAAATAATTTATAAAGCGAGTTATCATAATAATTCGCTTTTTATATTGCGTAAACATATAAAGATGGTGTACTTAATTTAAAGATAAACGCTAAATATTTAATAATTTACATTAAGAAGGTCCTATGGATACAACGTTAAACAAGATTCAAAAATTTGGTAAAGTCACCAATATTTTAATCACAATTTTTCTAGTGATAGTCTGCATTACAACAATTATCATAACAATCGTTGGCTTATATCTTACGCAATGTAAAGACATTTCAGTAGTAACTGATAATAAACTCTCATTTAAGATCAAGCTAGATGGTAAATATGAAAACTTTGATTATGTCGGAAAGTTAGAAGGTTTAGTAATAGGCATTGAAAATCTTAAATTAAAGAATTTTAAGATAACTAAAGAAGATAATGTTTCTGTTATTTCATGTAACACAGAAAATAGTGAATATACATTAAAAGATTTAGGCGGTTTAGAATTATTTGTAGGTATTCAAAGTATTGCCGAATGCGTTTCAATATTCACGCTTAAAAAGATATGTAAGTATTTAAGGGATTGCGATAGTTTCTTTACTGATGATTTAATAAGTAGAATGTTTAAATTTATGTATTCTTTAATCCCTATCTTTGTATTATCTTTATTTGTTTATTACTATAAAACAAGATTGCCTTTCTTTTCGCCTAAAATCGATTGTAACTTGTTAGTTGAAATGGGTATTATCTATATCATTATTACAATCTTTAAATATGGCGTAAAACTACAAACAGAAAGTGATGAAACACTATAGTGGGACATATTGTATTAAGGCTAGATATAGTTATGGCTGATCGTAAAATGTCCTTAAATGGGCTTTCTGAAAAAGTTGGTGTCGCCAATGTCAATCTATCGAAAATGAAAAATGGACGTATAAGCGCAATTCGCTTTTCTACTTTAGAGGCGATTTGCGAAGCACTTAATTGTCAACCTGGTGATATCTTGGAATACGAAAAAGATGAAAGCGAAGATAGCAAAAGCCCCTAACGGAGCTTTTTACTTTTTATTACCATGTACTATTTCATTAATACGATCAACTTTTTCAAGTGTATCGTCAACAACAAATTCTAAATCAGGAATCTTACGCATCTTTAATCTTTTAGCAAGTTCACTTTTAATATAGCCCTTAGACTTTTTTAAGGCAACAACTTCATAGTTCTTGCCAAAGAAAGATACATATACTCTAGCCTTGCTTAAATCAGGAGATAATCTTACTTCAGAAACGGTTACAAAACCAATTTCAGGATTATTCAAATCAAATTGAATAATACTAGAAATCTCTTTTTGAAGAATTGAATCTAACTTATCAACTCTACTCATTAGTCTTGTTTAACCTCTTGGTCTTCATAAGCTTCAATAATATCACCTTCTTTAATATCATTGAAGTTTTCAATTGTCATACCACATTCATATCCCGATAATACTTCTTTAGCATCGTTTTCAAAACGCTTTAATGAGGCTAATTTACCAGTATAGATTACAATACCATCTCTAATTAAACGACATTTAGAATCTCTTACAATCTTGCCTTCAATCACCATTGCACCAGCAATAGTACCAACTTTAGATACTTTATAAGTCTTTCTTACTTCAGCTTGGCCAATGACAACTTCTTCATATACTGGAGCAAGCATACCCTTCATAGCAGCTTCCATTTCTTCTACGGCCTTATAGATAATGTTATGTAATCTAATTTCAACGTTTTCTTCTTGAGCTTTCTTTCTTACATTAGCATCAGGTCTTACATTGAAACCATAGATTACCGCATGTGATACGCTAGCTAAGATAACATCTGATTCAGAGATTGAACCAGCTGCACTTCTTATAACATTAACTTTTACGCCATCAACATCAATCTTACTTAAAGATGAGGCAACAGCTTCAGCTGTACCTTGTACATCTGACTTAACGATTACTGGAACTTCCTTGATTTCACCAGCCTCAATTTGCGCACTTAATTCATCAAGAGACATGGCGCTAGTAGCTTTTCTTTCTTTTTCTACCTTAGTCTTAGTTCTAGCTGCGGCAATAGCTCTAGCATCCTTATCATTAGCGAATACTTTGAAGTTATCACCAGCAATAGGAACTTCATTTAAGCCTAATATTTCTACTGGCATACTAGGTAAAGCTTCTTTTACTTCATCGCCTTTATCGTTAAGCATTTTTCTAACTTTACCATAAGCAGTACCAACAACAATTGAATCGCCTTGTCTTAAAGTACCATTTTGAACAAGAAGTGTACAAACAGGTCCTCTACCCTTATCAAGCTTAGCTTCAATTACAGTACCAGTTGCAAGTTTATTTGGATTAGCCTTTAAATCTCTTACTTCAGCTACAACTAGAATTGTTTCAAGGATGTCTTTAACACCATCACCGGTTTTAGCAGAGCAGTTTACAAAAATTGTATCACCACCCCATTCTTCAGGCATTAATCCTAAATCAGCTAAAGCATTTTTTACTTTATCAGGATTAGCACCAGGCTTATCCATTTTATTTACTGCAATAATAATTGGAACATTGGCTGCCTTTGAGTGGTCTATTGCTTCTCTTGTTTGAGGCATTACGCCATCATCTGCCGCAACAACAATAATTGAAACATCCGTAACACTAGCACCTCTAGCACGCATGGCTGTAAAAGCTTCGTGTCCTGGTGTATCTAAGAATGTTACTTTCTTACCATTTACATCAACTTGGTAAGCACCAATATGTTGAGTGATACCACCGAATTCACCTGCTGTAACATTGGATTTTCTAATAGTATCAAGTAGCGTTGTTTTACCATGGTCAACGTGTCCCATGATAGTAACAATTGGCGCTCTTTCTTTTAAATCCTTTGGATCATCTGTTTCATCATCCGCAAGCGATTCTTCATCTCTTTCTTCTTGTTTTGTGGCAGTAATGCCATATTCCATACAAATAAGTTCAATATTTTCATCATCTAAAGGAGAATTTATTGTTACCATCTTACCCAACATGAATAATAATTTAATGATTTCACTGGAATTCTTATTTAATTTTCCAGCTAACTCACCAACCGTTATCCCATCTGTGTAAGTAATAGCCTCAACCTTCACACTTTCATCTTTTTTGTTTTCAAAAGTGTTATTGTTAGGCTTTTTATTAATACGCTTTTTATATGTTTGTTTAGCCATCAATCTTCCTCCTTCTTAATTTTATTTAAAAGCACATTTGTAAATCCTTTGTCAAAGACCCCAATTACTTTAACGTTATTTTTGCCTAAAGCATTTGCTAGATCTTGGCTAGGATATTGAAGATTATAAGGAATATTGTAATATTTGCATTTCTTCAAATATCTTTCTTTAGTTGAATCTGAGGCATCACTAGCTATAAAAAGATATCTAACCTTAGATATATTATCTAAACAATTTTCTCCTAAATATAGCTTATTTGCCCTATATATTAATCCTAATAAAGAAAGAGTATTATTCATTAATTACTTTTTCAATCTCCTTATATACTTCTTCATCAACATTTACTTCTAATGCTTTAGAAAGTAAATTTTTCTTTTTACATAGCTCAAGGGCGTCCATTGACTTCTTTAGGTATGCCCCCTTGCCATTTAATTTTCCAGTAGTATCTACCTTAACCTCACCCTCAGGAGTTCTAACAATTCTAAGTAACTCCTTTTTAGGTAAAGATTCACCACTTGCTAGACACCTACGCATTGGAATCTTTTTCATTATTTTTCCTCGTCGTAGTATTCATCATATTCATCGAAATCAATATCATCATCATTGATCCATGAATTTTCTTCTAGTTCTTCTTCTTGTTGTCTGATTTCTTCTAGCTCTTCTTCAGAATATGTTGGCTTAACATCATCGTCATATTCCTTCTTCTCTAAATCTTCAGCACGTAATCTTCTATCTTCATCATCTTTCTTCTTACGTTTTTTAACTGGAGTCTTCTCTTCTTTCTTGCTACCGCCAGCAATATCTTCAAACTTAGATACATAATCAGTATGAGGAACTAATTTCTTAGCTTGTTTAACAGGCTTTGGTTCTTCTTTAACTTCTTCCATAGCCTTTTCTTCCTCTTCTTCCTTAGCAAGATTTTCAGCTTCTTCTAAAGATTCAACATTAGGTTCATCCTCAATAGTAACTTCAACTGGTTTTTCATCCATTTCTTCAATAGTTTCCTCAAATACACCAGTATCATTTTCAGCTACTTCTTGATCAAATGCTTCTTTTCTCTTTGCAGCCTCTTCTTGTAAGCTTAAGAATTCCTTTTGTTCCTTTTCTTTCTTAATACGAGCTTGATCAGCTTTAAATTCAGTCTCTTCTTTTTCAATATCAATGCCTAATTCTCTAATAGAAGATTCTGTCTTGATATCAATCTTTCTACCTGTTAATTTAACAGCAAGCTTAACGTTTTTACCACTCTTACCAATAGCGTTAGATAATTCATGTTCATCAACCACTACAACAAGAGGTCTCTTATTACGTTTAGCATCCTTTTCAATATCTTCTTCTGTTAATTTATCATTAATTAATGGATTAGAATAGAAACAAGCTTTTACTTCAGCTGGAGATAAGGCGTTCTTAACCAGTTCACATACATCATCATTCCATTCAAAGACATCGATTTTTTCATTCTTGATTTCACTGATTACTGCTTGAACTCTTGTACCTCTAGGGCCAATACAAGAACCGATAGCGTCTACATCTTCATTTCTTGAATAAACAGCCATCTTCGTTCTATCACCTGCTTCTCTAGCAATAGCCTTTATTTCTACTAGACCTTGTTGAATTTCAGGAACTTCTTTTTCAAATAGTCTTTCAACAAACTTTGGATCAGATCTGCTTAATTCTACTTGGCAACCCTTTGAGTTTTCTGCAACATTTTTAATAATTGCTCTAATTGGACTACCTTCTCTATATTGTTCACCTGGGATTAAATCACCATCGCCCATATATGCAAGAGTATCTTGTAAATCAACTAGTAAGAAACGCTTATCATTACGTCTTTCAACTGTCTTGATTACACCAGAAATCAAATCAAATTCTCTATCTTTATAAGTTTCATAGACTTTCTTCTTTTCTGATTCCTTAGTCTTTTGTCTTAACATTTGTTTAACAACGTTAGTAGCAGTTCTACTAATTTGATCAAAAGCAATTTCTTCCTCAACAATATCACCTACTTTAATATCAGGGTTTTTAAGTTGAGCATCCCTTAGATAGATATCTAATGTTTCATCATAAAGCTTATAATCGTTTTCAACTACATCTAATTGATGATAAGCTCTAAGACCTTTGGCATCAGCTTCTACTCTTACTTTTGCCTCAGGAGCATCAATAAACTTTTGATAAGCCTTAACAATTGACTCCTTTAATGTTTCAAACAAGACTTCAGGATCAATCTTTCTTTCATCTTCGAAAAGACGAATAGCTTCTGAATACTTGTTGTTTTTAGAATTTACGCCACTCATATTTTTTCTTCTCCTTTAAAATTTATAGGCATAACGCACAAATTTAATATCTTTGTAATTAATTTTAAGTGTTTTGTTGATATTCTTTTCCTTGGTATTAAGAGTTAATACTTCCCCATCAAATTCAACAAGATCACCATATACTTTTAGTTCCTTAGTTTTTACATAAATGTAAGAACCAACAGCCGCCTTAAGTTCATCTTGATTTCTAATTTCTCTTTCAATTCCCACCGAAGAAACATCAAGTAAATACTCTTCCATATCTTGATCATACATGTCCATAATCGAAGATACTTTTCTCGATAATTCTTCAACTTCATTTAGATCCATTTGTTTATCAATGGTCACATGAAGAATCCTATTTTTCTTTTCATAAGATACATCATATAGAACATAACCTAAACTTTTAAGATCTCTTTGTAAGTTTTCTTTAAGTTCTTTAATTTCCATATACCCTCTAACAATAAATTAAGCAGAGATTTCTCTCTGCTTATCTACTTCATAATAATACTTGAAACGAAAGCGTTTTTCAAGCACTATTCAACTTTGTCAAACAATATTTCTATCATTTGACATCTTGTTTGTTATTTCATTTTAGCGATTATCGTTTCAAACGCAAATATATTAGCGCCTGTTACATAATCCCCTTCTTTACCATATTTCTTTGCTGTATCGGCGACATTATGATAAATATTAACCATCATTTCCTTTAGTTTCTTATCTGTCTTATTAAAAGTCCAAGTACTATTTTCACTATTTTGTACCATTTCAAAATAGCTACATCCAACGCCACCTGCATTAGCTGCCTTAGCTGGCCCAAATAAGACATTATTATCTAAGAAATATTTCATGGCATCTAGCGTTGTTGGAAGATTAGCTCCTTCTGCCACGCAATAACAACCATTTTTAACTAGTATTTTTGCACTTTCTAAGTCAATTTCATTTTGGGTTGCACAAGGTAGACAAATATCACATTTATTCTTAAATAAGTCAGTAGGATTTTTGTAATATCTTGCCGTATCCGAATATTTTAAATAGTTTTCAATTGAAGCTCTATTTTCCTTAGCTTTAATTAGTTTTTTATAATCAATACCCTTTTCATCAATAATGTAACCATTTCTATCTGACATACCAATTACTGTAGCACCTAATTCACTAGCTTTTTGACATGCATAAGTAGATACATTACCAGATCCTGAAATAATTACTTTTTTATCTTTAAAAGAATCCCCATGGTCATTTAGCATTTCTTCAGTAAAGTAACATAGGCCAAAGCCAGTAGCTTCTGTTCTTCCCTTTAGGCCGCCTCTATCTAATGGTTTACCAGTTAAAGTTCCAATATCTTTTCGATGTTTTAGATATTCGGTTAATAGATAACCAATTTCTTTACCGCCAACGCCTAAATCACCAGCTGGGACATCAACTTTAGAACCAATATGATGATATAGTTCTTTCATAAAAGCACTACAGAATCTTTCAATTTCCTTATCCGATTTGCCATGTGGATCAAAATTACTGCCACCTTTACCGCCTCCCATTGGACACATTGTTAAGGCGTTTTTGAATGTTTGTTCAAAAGCTAATGATTTTAGAATCGATAGATTAACGTTTTCATTAAATCTAAGCCCACCTTTAAAAGGGCCTAAAACATTATTATTTTGTACACGATATCCTCTATTTACTTGGATATCTCCATTATCATCTTTCCACTCTTCTCTAAATTCAATTACTCTAGTTGGCTCAGCAATTCTCTCTAGATATTTTTTAGATTCAAGTTCAGGATGAACATCATAGAAAGGCTCTAAACTTTCAAATACTTCTTTTACCGCATTTAAAAATTGCGTTTCGCCTTTAGCGTTCTTGCATACTTGTTTGTATGCTTCTTTAACATATTTATTTTTCATTTAGTAATCTCCTGTTAAAATTATAACAAACTTGTAAACGCTTTCACAATTATCCTAAGGCTACATCTAGAATCATCATTAGCACAAAGCCAATCATAAAGAAAATAGTCGCCTTATTTGAGTGTTCACCTTGCGACATCGATGGAATAAGTTCTTCTACCACCACATAGAGCATGGCGCCGGCCGCGAAGCTCAAAAGATAC
>CAVCDR010000099.1:0-3521 GCA_963601025.1 Agathobacter sp.
AATTAAGCCAGCTGTTAATAGAATTATTAAGTTAACACAAAAAACATAGTTCCAAACATCTTTTTTAAATTTAGAAGCAATATAGACACTAATAAAGTCAAAGCCTGCACTTGAAAAATTAAAGGATAAGGCAATACCTACGCCTGTTCCGTTTAGAATACCACCAAATACAGCTAATAATAGTTTTTCATCAACAAAGATAAGTCTTTGAAAAAAGCTAGTAAAGAAAGATACTAATACAAATTGAATAGTTGAATATAATAAAAACTTCTTACCCAATTTTTTAAAGACAAATACTAATACAATCGCATTCATCACTAAATATAGTTTTGAATAAGATAATTGGATATTTAAAAAGTCTCCTGCTAAATCAGAAAAAATTCTCGAAATACCCGAAAAGCCTGCTGGATAAAGGCTTGCAGGAATTGAGAAATTCACAATCGCAAAGGAATATATTACTGCAGAGGCAATACTAGCTAATAATAATTGATAATCAAATAGTTCTTTAATTTTCTTCATCTATGTCTCCTGAATTAATTTGGGCAAATCTTTTAATAATTTTATTCGAAGTGATTTGAACTCTTTCAAAGTCGGGAATAATCTTTTCAAAATCTCTTTGTAAAGCTTCACTGCGATCTTTTAAACGTGAAAATTCAACACTTAAGTCACTTAATAACTTCTCTATTTCTTTAGCTTTTTCATTTTTAATTTGTCCTAAATATATACTTCTAATAGCTGTTAGATAAGCCATTAAAGTAGTTGGCGAAACAATATATACTTTAGCTTCATAAGATTTATTCACTAGTTCATCATAGTTTGCATAAATTTCCGCAAAGATAGCCTCACTTGGCACAAACATATAGGCCATAGGTGCAGTCACACCAGGAATGATATATTTATTTTTTATATCGTTAATATGTTTTAAGACATCACTTTTAAAAGCGTTTTTAGCTTTTTCTTTATCAGCTAAGGCAAGATTTTCATCATAAATCCTTTGATAGTTTTCTAGTGGAAATTTAGAGTCTACACAGATTAGGCCAAGATTATCACCACCAAATATCACTGCATCTACTTTACAATTATTAGGTAAAGTATATTGTTTCTTATAGCGTGTATAATCTGTTCCAAAGGCTAGCTCCAATAAAGAATATAATTCAATCTCCCCAAAAGTACCCCTACTTTTCTTATCTTGTAAGATAGACTCTAAAGAAACAATATTATTTGATAAATCATTCAAAGATTTTTGAGTTTCATCAATCTTAACCATCTTTTCTGATAACTTTAAGAAATTATCATTAGTAATTTTAGAAGTTTCTAAAATATTATTATTAACTTTATCTTCTAGGCTATAGAGCTGTTTTAAGGTGGAAGTATTTAATTCGTTAAAGTTGTTATTTAATTTATTAGAAAAATTAAGTAAATCTTTATTTAGAGATACTCTTAAATCATTATTGGAATTCTTGTTTTTTAGCAACATTAAAACAAGTGCAAATAAAACACACAATAAAACAATTATTAGAACTATTAATAATATTTCAAAAGTATTCATTCTTCAGTGTTTTCGCTATATTCTTTTAATAGTTTGAAATTGCCTCTAGCACTACCATCTAAATGCGATGAAAAGATAAGTCCTAGCCCAATCTTGACCGAAACTAGAACTAGTATAGTTAAAGTTATTAAAGATAATGTTTCATTTAAATTCTTAATCATTTGCGTAACTTATTATACAACTCATTCGCAACATTTCTAGGTAAAACCGTAGCTAGTTCTTCTTCACTCAATGTTTTTATATTGGCAATACTTTTATATTTTCTCAAAAGCTTTGTCTTTAGCTTTGGACCAAGTCCCTTTACATCATCTAATGTGGATTTATAGATAGCCTTATTTCTTAATTTTTTATGATAAGTTATCGCAAAACGGTGCACCTCATCTTGAGCATTGGCTAAAAAGAAGAAAAGATTACTATTAGGATCTATATCCACTTTGTTGTAGTCACTATCCATTAAATAGGAAGTATTATGACTATCATCCTTACCTAAACCACATAAACTAATATCTAAGCTTAACTCCCCTAGTATCTCTTTTGCCATCCTTATTTGATTAATGGCTCCATCAACGATAATTAAATCAGGTCTTTCTAAATCATCTTTTAAAACTCTAAAATAGCGTCTATATAAAACTTCTCTCATGGACTTTAAATCATCAGCCCCCTCTTCAAGTTTATATAAACGATAATCTTTTTTAGAAGGTCTTAAATTTTTATAAACCACCATTGCCGCAACGGTATTAACACCAGCTGTATGTGAATTATCAAATAATTCAATACGTTTAATATCTTTATTAAAAATACGCTTTAACTCATTATTAACGTTTTCATAATACTTAATCTTACTTGTAAGTACATCCTTATTTTGTCTTAAAGACTCTAAACAATTTTCTTTAGCACGCTTAATTAGCCCTAGTTTATTACCCTTGGTAACCGTTTTAACTTCTATATCTTCTAAACCACTTAAATAAACTTCTAATTCATTTGGCACATATAAACTTTTAGCCTTAGGATTTATTTGATAGTATTGATAAATATAACTAGAAACATAGTTTTCAACGTCACCTACTAAATAATCTAAATGTTTATCACTTCCAAGTAAGATGCCATCTCTAATAAATAAGCCAGTAATCGAAATCATGCCATCCAATACATCATAGTTAAACACATCAAAGCTTTCTTTATTTGCTGATTCAACAACCTGTTTACTAGTAGAAACTTTAATATCGTTTATTAAATCACGATACTTTGCAGCACCCTCAAAATCTAAATTATTTGAACATTCATCCATTTTATCTTTTAAGTCTTTGATAACTTTACTGGTATCACCACTTAAAAAAGAAATAATCTTCTTTTTTACTTCTAAAGAACTATCTTTATCAATTTCTTTAACACAATAACCTAAACATTGTTTGATATGAAAATAGAGGCATAGTTCTTTGCCCATATTCTTACACTTTCTAGTTGGATATAGTTTATTTATAATATCTACCGTATTTCTAGCTGCACCTACATCAGGATAAGGGCCGAATAATCTTCCCTTATATTTACGATGGCCTTTCTTTAATCGAACCACTTCAACACAAGGCTCATCAGAGTCTTTTAAAAGGATGTAAGGATAAGATTTATCATCCTTAAAAACAATATTGTAGTAAGGATCATATTTTTTAATTAGATTATATTCAAGAATTAAAGCTTCTTTTTCACTATTTACAACAATATAATCAAAGTCACAAATATTACTTACAAGCTTAGTTGTCTTATAATCATGAGCACCACGAAAATAAGAATTTACCCTATTTTTTAAAATTATTGCCTTACCTACATAAATAACCTTTCCATCTTTATCCTTCATAAGATAACAGCCAGGTTTAGTAGGCAATGTTTTTAATTTATCTTTAATATCCATTTTTGCTTCCCGTATTGCTCACCTTATATACACAAGCCTTCTTATTTTCTGACCATATCCAATCTT
>CAVCDR010000100.1:0-16406 GCA_963601025.1 Agathobacter sp.
AATAATTTTTTCATTTTCCTTCTCCTTTTATGTATTTGATTGCATCCGCAATCTTAAAGATTATAACATCATCTATTTGTCTAGTCACCTAAACACAAAATAAAAAGATGACCCAAATTATAGATCATCTTCATGTTTAACTATTTAGCTTTAACTTATTTAGCAGCTGTTGCGAATTCAGTCATAGCTTCAGTAGTGATGCCATTTGGACTAGTTAAAGAATAAGTGTAATCACCAACTGTCCAATACGCAACATTAACTACATCAGCAGTAGTGCCTTTATAAGTTACTTCTGTATTGTCTTCGCCAGCATAGATAGTGCCGCCTTCTTCATAGTTGTTGTAGTCACCAGCAAGTTCTTCGCCATCAAAACCTAAAGCTTTTCTTACTACAGTACCATCGCTGCCACCATAAGTAGCTTCAAAAGCTTGACCGCTAATAGCTCTATAAGAGATTGCGACTGTTTCAGATTCTGGTAATTCAAATTCAAAACCTGCAACTTGCGCAGCTTCTTGGTCATCCTTACAATCTACCCAAGGGTTTGCGATTTCAGTTGTTTCTTCAGTTTCAGTAGGTGCGGTAGTTTCTGTAGTAGCAGTTGTTTCTACTGGATCAGTTTCAGTTTCAGTAGTATCTTTTTTAGAACAAGCACTTAAGCCTGCAACCATAAGAACACTTAACATAATAGTTAATAATTTTTTCATTTTCCTTCTCCTTTTATGTATTTGATTGCATCCGCAATCTTGTCGATTATAGCACAGGCAGTTAAAGATGTCATCCCCATTTCCTCTTTTGCCAAATCGCCTGCAAGTCCATGAAGATATACACCAAGGACCACACTATCTAAAGTTAAGTTCTTTCTTGCAACACCAGCAATAATACCAGATAATACATCACCACTACCAGCGCTACTCATGCCAGGATTGCCACTTGTTGAAATATAATATTTCTCTTTATTGCCTATCAATGTATTATGTCCCTTTAGTACCACAATACAATCATAACGTTCAATTAGTTCTTTAAAAGAATCAAGAATATTATCTTTAGTATCCCTACTACTCTTATTTAAAAGTAATCCAGCTTCACCAAGGTGTGGTGTTATTGCTAGTCTTGCCTTTTTAATATCCCCTAAATCATCTACTAAAGATAATAAATATAAGCCATCCGCATCAACTATTAAATTAATATCTGAAGTAAGTAATTTTCTTAATAAAGGCAAATACTTTTCATCCTTTTTAAGCCCTGGGCCAAATACTACCGTATCCTTTTTATTTAAGATATCTTCTTCATCAATAGATTTAACCATTACTTCAAAAGGTGCCTTAATTGATACAACTTCATAATTTTCTTTAGGACAAGTCAAAGTAACTAAACCAGCGCCACTTTTTAAGGCGCTCATCGCGCTCATTAACCCAGCTCCAGGCATTGAAACATTAGAACCAATAACCAACACACTTCCATAATCATATTTATGCGAATTATTCTTACGCTTAAAATAGTCCTTATATTCATTTATATCAACAGTATCAAAGTATTCAATATCATCATATTTATTCAAGCCAATATCAGCTACTTCAATCTTTCCAGAAACATCACTGCCATCATTTATTAAATGGCCAAGCTTAATATTATTAATCGCTATTGTTAAATCGGCATTTATGCAATTATCATAAGTACCATTTGTGCTATCTAACCCTGTAGGTAAATCAATCGCAATCTTAAACGCATTACTTTCATTAATCTTATCAACTAATAATGAAATATTATCTCTTAGTTTTCCTTTTAAGCCATTTCCGATTAGGGCATCAATTATAACTTCATAATCATTAATAGTTTTAATATCACCAACAATCTTATATAAACTTATATATTCATCATAAAAATAACGACAAGTTTTATTCATCTTATTTATATCAAGAGTATATAAAACATCCACTAGGTAATTATTTTCTTTTAAAATCTTAGCTAAATAAAAGCCATCACTAGAGTTATTACTATTGCCACATACTATTAAGATTTTCTTATTAGTATCAACATATTTTTTTAATATTTCAAAACAAGCTTTTGCAGCCTTTTTAACTAAATATTTATCATCAATATTTTGATCTATCATTGTTCTAGAATCAGTGATAGACATTGCCTCACCTGTCAATATCCTCATGTCTAGATTATAACATTATGATAAAATTTAAATGATGGTTAGAAAAAAAGAATTAAAAGAAACAAAACAACAAACAATTCGCTATACATATTCAAATAAGGTACATCATTCATGTGAATTATTAGAATATTTGTTGGCAAAATTACCACAATCACGTAATACTGTAAAATCATTATTATCAAGTAATAAAGTATTAGTAAACGGTACTGTTGTAAGACAATTTAATTATCCTTTAGCTAAAGATGATGAAGTTAAGATAGCTAAAAATCCAGTAGTTATTGATAATAAAAAGAAAAAGAAAGAAACTAATATAAATAAGTTTAATATTAAACCTTATATTATTTATGAAGACGATTATTTTATTGCCATAAATAAGCCTAATGGTATGTTGTCTGTGCAATCAGATAAGGATATTGAATCAGCATATAAATATGTTGAAGAATATTTAAGGAAAAAAGATCCTAAATCTAGGCCCTTTGTATTACATAGAATCGATAAGGAAACAAGTGGTGTTTTGGTTTTTGCCAAAGACATTAAAGCACATTCAATGTTAAAGGGACATTGGAATCAAGATGTTAGTAAAAGAGAATATATCGCGATTATAAATGGAAAATTAGATGAAGACAGTGGAACCATTAAAAACTATCTAAAAGAAAATCAAAATAACATGGTATATGTAGCCAGTTCTGGTAAATTAGCTATTACCCACTATAAGACTCTAAAAAAGAACAAAGATTATTCTTTACTTGAAGTAAATATCGACTCAGGCAGAAAGAATCAAATAAGAGTTACGATGGCTAATTTAAATCATCCTATTATTGGTGATGATAAATATGGTGATGGCTATTCGCCTATAAATAGACTAGGCCTACATGCTTCTGTGCTATCTTTTGTTAACCCTATTAATAATGAACTATTAGAAATAAAGGCTAAAGTTCCAAAAGAATTCAATGACCTTTTTAATAAGAAAGTATAATCAAAGGAGGAAATATGAAATTAAATAAATATATCGATCATACTTTATTAAAAGCCGACGCTACTAAGGAACAAATTACTAAATTATGTAATGAAGCAAAAGAATATGATTTCGCATCAGTATGTGTAAATACTTCTTATGTTCCATTATGTAAAGAATTACTAAAAGATAGTGATGTAAATGTATGTTGTGTAGTAGGCTTCCCTCTTGGAGCTATGGATACTGTATCAAAAGCTTTTGAAGCTAAAACCGCAGTAAGTAACGGTGCTAAAGAAGTTGATATGGTAATCAACATTGGTAAGCTTAAAGATAAAGATTATGATTATGTTACAAACGATATCAAAGAAGTTGTACAAGCTAGTAAACCAGCAATTGTTAAAGTAATCATTGAAACTTGTCTATTAACTGATGAAGAAAAAGTAGAAGCATGTAAGTGTGCTATGAAAGCTGAAGCCGAATTTGTTAAAACATCGACTGGTTTCTCTACAAATGGTGCAACAGTTGAAGATGTTGCCCTAATGAAGAAGACAGTTGGTGATACATGTAAGGTTAAGGCAGCTGGTGGTATTAGATCATACGAAGATGCCATGAAGATGATTGAAGCTGGTGCTGATAGACTTGGTTGTTCAGCTGGCATTAAAATCATGGAAGGTGCTAAGTAGACGGATAATATTATCCGTCTTTTTTTATCTTTAATTGCCTATTTTTTCACAAAGTATTAGAATAGTCTATGAAAAGGGGGAAATATTATGTTATTTCAAATTTATGGAGAAACATCTGGTTGGCAACTTCTAGGATGGCTTCTAGTTTTTGTAGGCTTAATTATTACAAATGAAATAGCTCGTACTAAATGGGGTGGTATTGGCATATTTGGCGTCGTATTATTAGGTTTAACAGTTTACTTTATCGCAATCGCAATAGGTGCAGGAAACGGAGCTGAATGGGCGCTTAATAATGATACTTTCATTCATATGAACTCATGGTTCCATTATGCTAAACTATATGCTGCTGCAACTGGTTGTATTGGCTTTATGGTAATTAAATACAAGTGGGGAAAACTTGGCAAAGCACATTGGTTTAAGGCCTTCCCATTTGTAATTGTCGCAATCAACATCTTAATCGCTGTTGCATCAGACTTTGAAAGCGCTATTAGAGCAGGATCATTAGCTGGTGGCTGGTGGTATTCATCAGAAGGCGTTTGGGTATATGGCGGCTGGTGGAACCTATTAAATGGTATCGCTGGACTAATCAATATCTTCTGTATGACTGCATGGTGGAGCATCTATACTTCAAAAGATCAGAAAGATATGTTATGGCCTGATATGACTTGGGTATATATTTTAGCTTATGATGTATGGAACTTCCAATACACTTACTTAAATCTTCCAACACACGCTTGGTATTGCGGTCTTGCATTACTACTTGCACCAACATTTGCCAATGCATTATGGAATAAGGGTGGCTGGATTCAAAATAGAGCTAATACATTAGCTATTTGGTGTATGTTCGCTCAAGTATTCCCAATGTTCCAAGATGGATCAAGATTCTCAGTTGTACCAGTGCTATATAAAGCTGGAACAATCGCTGCAGCTACAACAGCTGGAGTAACTCCAGAACTTGGTACTGCTAGTATGCAAGGATTCATTTCTGTATTGTCTATTGCCATCAACGTATTAGCACTAGGCTTTATCATCAAGAAATCTAAGGCCACTGGTAAGAACCCTTATAAATACGATGTATTCACAGAACAAGCTGACTATAAAGAAGCTATGTCTAGAGCTGAATAATCTATCTTATAAATATTAATTTCTAAAGGCTGTCAAATTTGGCGGCTTTTTTTGTGACCATTTTCTATTTTTCCTTGTCTAGTTATTTGTAAGGTTACTTACAATGGAGAGAAGAAATGAAAAATTTAAAGAAAATGTTTGCTGTGCTTACGGTTAGTTTAGCTGCACTATCACTATTTGGTTGTAATTCTAAAGTAGAGGAAAAAGTTATTGACGACAATAACAATGCTATCAACCCATGGGTAGAGGTTGCTGATATAACTAAAGCTATTGAAAAAGTTGGTTTTGACTTTGCAATACCAGAAGATATAAACGGAAATAAAATTAGCTTGGTTAGAGTAATGAGTGACGAAATGATTGAAATTAGATATGGCGATGATATTATCGTAAGAAAATCCAAAGGCAACGAAGACAATTCTGGTGATCTAAATAATTATGATATTGTAAAAGAAGAAAATGGTTTTACTTTAAAAGGAAACGATGATACTTATAACTGTATCACTTGGAACAAAGATAACTACAGTTATTCTATTACAACTAGTAATGGTTTAAGTTTAAGTGATGTTGCTGACACGGTAAACGCTATTAAATAAAACCCAAAAGAACTTGAATTAATCGTCATAGGAACTAGAATAATAAATAGTATCTTAAAGATACAAGAGGTCAAAAATGAAGAAAATTTTATATTTATTATGTCTATCGTTAATCATTGTTGGATTAACAGCTTGTTCAAGTTCTGATAGTGAATCAAAAGAAACTGTAAAACCTACTAGTGATAGTAGTGGTCAAACAGCTACACCTGAGGTAACAGAAGATTCTAAGACTAATTCAAACGCTAGCAACACAAACGCTATCTATGGTGAAGACGTAAGCCTAGTTGAAATCCCTGTTGGCGCAACTAGTAAAGCGTTTGCGTTTAAGATACCTAATGATAGTGTTGTAACGGGTGTTAAATTAAGTAAAGATGGTAATGAGGAAACAATAGATGGGTTAACTAACTATGCAAATATAAGTGATGCGATTAGCGATGGATTATTCAATGAAAATAACTTATATGGCTTTGAAGTTACACTTAGTGGTCAAGATTCTATCTTACTTTATGGCGTAACTTATAAAGCTAGTGATATTAGTTATGATGATTTAATTGCTGGATATACCGATAAAACCGAATTAACAACTTCACCATATGAGACTTATTCTTTCAAAGAAGATCATAATGGCCAAGGTACTGTTAGTATTTCGATTAATGCGGGTGATTATATTTATACTATCGCTATTAATATCGTAGGAAATGAAGATTATAATACGGTTGCCCAAGAACTTTATAGTTTGATCAATTTTAATTAAATTTAATATCAAAGTTAAAGCATACAAAAACCCAAGGTTTGTACTCAATGTAGTACTGTACCTTGGGTTTTAATTTAGAAACTGATTTCCTTACTACCTGTAACCTTCATATAAATTAGAAGTGATATTACTGTTGTAACGGTTAATATAGTTGCGTACGCTGCCGCTATACCATAGTTACCTCTCGAAACATAAGTATATGTTGCAAGTGTTAAAGTAACTGTCTTTAAGTTGTATAGGATTATCGCTGTAGAAAGTTCAGTAATAATCGTTACCCAAGACATGATGGCACCTGATAAGATACCATTACCCATCATTGGAACAGTAATCTTAAAGAACGCTTCTAGCTTACTAGATCCTAGTGAAATAGCTGCTTCTTCAATTGACATTGGAATTTGTTGAAGAGTAGCGGTAGAAGATCTTATGGTATATGGAATACGTCTAATAACTAGGGCCACAATCATAATAGTAGCTGTGCCAGCTAATACAAGTGGCTTCTTATTAAAGGCCATAACTAAGGCGATACCTACTACAGATCCAGGAATAATATATGGAACCATTGAGATAGTATCAATCGCTTTATTCATTGTATTAGATCTTCTTACTACTAGATAAGAAATAAGAATAGCCAATATAATTACAAGCACTAAGGCGATACCGCCAATTATGAAAGTATTAGGTATCGCTCTTTTTAAATGTGTAAAGGCATACTTATAAGAATCAAGTGAGAAGCCCTTTAGGAATATCTTTCCTGATGTCTTTAAGAATGAAGTATAAATTACATATACTTGTGGTAAAAAGGCTAAACAGACAATAAACCAGCAATAGATATGTATAAGAACATTCTTAACGCCACCTACCTTCTTTCTTTCAATAGAATGTAAAGCATTCATGGTAAATTTGAATTGACCATTTATATACTTTTGAATTAAGAAGATAATAGCAGTTATGGCTATTGCGATTACTGATATTGCGGCGCCAAAATTATGATTACCACCAGTTTCCGCAAAGTATGAATTATAAATAATTACTGGGAAAGTTTGGTAACCTTCACCAATTAATAATGGTGTGCCAAAGTCGGCAAACGCTCTCATAAAGACCATTAAGGCTGCCGCAATAATAGTTGGCATGCTTAAAGGAATTACAAGTTTAAAGAAACGTTTAACTCCTCCACATCCCATATTTTCACTAGCTTCCAAAAGTGAATTATCAATATTTTTTAAGCCACCTGAAACATATAAGAATACTAACGGATATAGTTGTAAAGATAATACTAACAAGATACCATTAAAGCCATATATACTTGGCATAGTAATAGGAATTATCGATTCAATAAACTTAGTAATTACACCACTTCTACCAAGTAGCATAATCCATGAGTATGCACCAATAAACGGAGCAGACATAGAACATAGAATAATTAGCACTTGTAAGACGGTCTTTCCTTTAATCTCATACATTTGATAAAAGTATGCTAGAGGTACACCAATAATCAATGATAAAATCGTTGCACAAACACTTACTTTTAAAGAATTGAATATAGATTTAACATAATACTTTTGTGAAAAGAAAGCTTGAAATTGTTCTAATGTAAAAGTGCCATTATTGAAAAAGGCATTATATAAAAGCTTATATAAAGGGTATAAAAGAAATAGTCCATATAAGCACAATACAACAATCGATATTACTTTCCAAACATCAAAATATTTCTTAGTAGCACCATTCATAACTACTTCCTATAGGCATCTAAATCATTGATAACGCCTTGTACTAAATTCTTTTTGCCCTCAACATCAAAGATATTAATCTTATTTGTCTTAATTAGAAGTCTAATTTCCTTACCCTTAGGAATGGTCTCATCAATTGTCGACTCTTGAATAATCTCAAGTTTTTCGCCATCATCTAGATGAACGAAATAATGTGTATTTAAACCCAAGAATACTGCATCATCCACAATTGCCCTTAAGCCTTCTTTACTATCGGTATTTACAATAAGTTCTTCTGGTCTAATGCTAGCTTTAATATCTTGATCCTCTAGTTCTTCTTTTCTAATAGTAGGAACTTCCACTTGGTAATCGCAGATATTTAAATAAGCCTTATTATCTTTTACTTTTAGTTTTCCATTAACCACATTAGTATGGCCAATAAAAGTAGCTACAAATAGATTAGCAGGTCTAAGATATAAAATCTTTGGCGTACCAATTTGTTGTATATCGCCCGCATTCATTACCGCAATTCTATCTGAAACAGCCATTGCCTCTTCTTGGTCATGGGTTACATAAACCGTCGTAATACCGACTTCGTTTTGAATTTGTTTAATAACTGAACGCATCTCCACTCTTAACTTGGCGTCCAAGTTACTTAAAGGTTCATCCATCAAAAGAACATCCGGTGTAATCGCTAAAGCTCTAGCTAAAGCAACTCTTTGTTGTTGTCCGCCAGACAATCTTTCAGGCATACGATCCTTATATTCATCAATTTTCATAAGTTTCAAAAACTTATCTGTCTTTTCCTTGATTTCTTCTTTTGGCAATTTTCTATTTTTTAAACCAAAGGCGACATTTTTTTCTACTGTCATATTGGGAAAAATCGCATAGTTTTGGAAAACCATACCAATGTTTCTCTTTGCAGGATCCATATCATTAATTCTCTTATCACCAAAATAGAAATCTCCACCTTCAATACTATTGAAACCCGCAATCATTCTCAATAGTGTTGTTTTACCGCAACCAGAAGGACCAAGGAGGGTGAAAAACTCGCCCTCCTTGATATCTAGTGATAAGTCAGAAATGATTGTATTATTATCGTATTTTTTAACTGCATCACGAATCTTAATATTTGTACTCATTTTTGACTTCCTTTAATTATTATTGAGCAGCGTTAAACATTTCTGTCCATCTAGCTTGCCAATCTTTCTTATTCTTACCACAAAGTTCAACATCCTCAGTTACAACATTGATTTCAGAGAATGGTGTCATTTCACTTGCAGTATTAGAAATATTAGTATTAACAGGTCTAGCTGTTGTCTTGGCAATTTCTTCTTGACCTTCATCAGAAATTAACCAATTTAAGAATAGTTTAGCATTTTCCATATTTGGTGCATTCTTAATAATTGCAGCACCAGCAGGAAGCCATACAGCGCCTTCTTCAGGATATACTAGTTTTACATTTGTAGCACCATCAACAAGTAATGATACACATGGATCTTCATAAGATACACCAACAACATATTCGCCAGCAACAACACCCTTATAGATTGCCGAAGAAGAAGATAACATTACACCATTTAAATTATTAATGAAATCGCCTACAAAGCTCCAAGCTTTTTCGTCATATGGTTCATCACCCATTACGGCAAGCATATTAGTTAATTCAGCCCAAGCACTAGAAGAGTTAGCTGGATCACCCATGGCAATCTTACCCTTTAATTCTGGTTGTAATAAGTCAGCATAACCTTTAAAATCATCAATATTTAAACCTAGCTTTTCATATTCATCAGTATTAATTAATAATGCTGCAGAACCATCTAGGCAATAGTGGGTAGTAATACCATTATAGTTTTGATAAGCTTCAGGAAGTTTATCATCACCATCTGCTGTAAATTGTTCAAATAAAGGAACATAATCTTCATTAAATGAGTTTGCATAGTTCATACCACCATACATTACATCACCTTGTGGATTATCCTTTTCAGCAGAAATTCTCTCTAGACATTCGCCAGTACCAGCACTAACAACTTCAACATTAATACCGTACTTTTCACCAAATGCATAGCATACATCGATTAAGGCATCAGTATTTGGAGAATAAATAACTAAGTCACCACCAACAACATCACCGCTGTCACTATCTCCTCCATTACCGCTTCCTTCTTCGTCAGATTCGCTACCACATGCAGTTAATGTAAAGCACATCAACAATGCAAGTAATAGTGCAATAAGCTTTTTCATGATTTTTTCCTCCTTGGAACTACCTTCGTTCCGTTTCTATTTAAATTATATTCTTAAGTGTAAGCGTTTACAATTATTTTGTGAAATTTTTGGGAATATTTCATAAATCATTAAAAAAGTAAAATCCTAAGACTTTACTTTATTAATCCATTTCTTCAAAAGCAGCTAACCCTTTTTTGCCATCAACCTTTTGATCTCCATGTTTTACTTGCGTCATAGTAATAAAAGAGGCAATCACAAATATAGCTGAATAAATAAATAGAATTTTATATGATACAACTCTCATTAAGGTTCCCGAAAGTATTGGTGTAATTATTTGAGCTAACATACTAGCCGTATAGTAATAGCCAGTAAATTTACCTACATCCGACCCCTTGCACATTTCTACAACCATCGGTAAAGAGTTAACATTTATCGCCGCCCAAGCAACGCCTACAATCCCAAAACAAACATACATTATAAAGTTAATTGTTGAAAAGATACTTGTTAAAACAAAACCAATTATAAACATCAAAGAAAGTAAAACTATGCCGCCCATTATTGTCTTTTTTCTACCTATCTTACTAGCGATATTGCCAATTGGAATATAAGATAAGATGGCTGCAGCCGTTGTAACTAATAGGCAAGTACTAGCTTGTCCTAGACCTTCGCCCATTACTTTAGAAATATAAGTAGTAAACCAAGTAGTTACACTATTGTAACCCATAAACCATAAAGCGATAGAAGCTAATAAGAAGGCTAGTGACCTCTTTACTTCTTTCGGTAGTTTTTCATTGCCGCTGCCATCATCTTCGCTTAAATCCCATTCAGGATGTTTGCTTTCAAGCTCTTTATTTTCTTTAACAAGTTTAGGTTCTTTAATAAAGATAAACAATACTGCTATCGCAATAAACATTAATGCTGAAACAATTATAAAGATCGCTTGATAATTTACATGCTCAACATTAGCTGTTTTACTATGAGGATAAAGAATGCTAGCTAATCCTAAATAAATAATGCCTCCTACGGCACCCATTAAACTAATAATAGCATTACCTTTCGATCTTAAAGGTTTAGGTGTAACATCAGGCATTAGGGCAACCGCAGGAGAACGATATATGCCCATCGCAACTAATAATAAGGCAAGTACAACAATAAAAGAAATTAGTTTAAAAGTACTTGGACTTTCAAAATATGAATTGTCGATAAAAGGAAGAATATTCATAAAGATTATTGCTAGACCAGTGCCTAATAAAATATAAGGCATTCTTTTGCCAATACGCGTATCACTTTTATCAGATAACGCACCAAAAAAAGGCAATAAAAATAAAGCCAAGACATTATCTAAAGCCATTATTACACCTGATATTGTTTCATTTAAATGAAAAGTATTAGTTAAAATTAAGGGAATAATCCCATTATACATTTGCCAAAAAGCACTGATTGATAAAAAGGCCAAGCCGACAAGTATTGTTCTTTTATAGTTAAGTTTCATATAGTATCCACCTTGACTTTAATTATAATTGATAGTTTACATTAATGAAGCAAATATTCTAAGTGCACCAACTAAAATAGTCTTAACTAAACTAAAACTTGCTTCCTCGCTGTTTATGCGTTTACATGCTGAAAGAGTCTTGATAAAGTCATATTTTACATCAAATACCTTTGAAGAATCATATAAGAATACCGCATTCTCAAAATGTAAATATAAAGAACGGTAATCAAGATTAATAGTTCCTACAACACAAGAGATATCATCGGATATAAATATCTTAGAGTGCACAAAACCAGGTGTATACTCATAAATCTTTACACCTGCTTCAATTAATTGCTTATAGTATGATTGGCCTATCATATGCACAATTATTTTATCGGCAATTCCAGGCAATATAATCCTTACATCAACACCCTTTTTAGCCGTATGAATTAAACAATTAAGCATTTCTGAATCAACTATTAAATATGGCGTCATTATATAAACATAGTCATTGGCTCTATTTAGAATATCCATATAAACGCTTTGCGAAGTAAGTTCAAAATCTAATGGTGTTTCACTATAGGGAATAATATAGCCATCGACATCTTCAACATTTAAATGTTTGCCATAATATACAGTATAATCATCATCTTCATGCCTTAAGGCATTCCAATTAGTCAAGAAAGTAACCAACATAGAATTTACAGCAGGACCCTTTACTCTAATAACATTATCTTGCCAATGACCATATTTAATCTTGCGATTAATATATTCATCCGCTAAGTTTATACCTCCAGTAAAACCTACTTCGCCATCAATAATAAGTAGTTTTCGATGATCACGATTATTCATAATAGTACTTAAAATAGGCGTGATGCGATTAAAGGAAATACTTTCTATACCATCTTTTTCAAGTTTTTTAGCATAAGAAGCCGGTAAAGTATTTAAAGAGCCCATATCATCATACATAACACGACACTTAACGCCCTCTTTAGCCTTTTGTTTTAGTATTTCTAGCATCGCATCAAACATTTCACCCTCTTCAATGATGAAATATTCCATAAAGATATACTTTTTGGCCTTCTTCATCTCCTCAAGCATAACCTTAAAGCCTTTTTCACCAGGACTATAGTAGTTATATCCAACATTTTTGTAAGCTGGAAAACCACTATTTATAAAAAATAAGAAATCACTCTTATAATTAGGATATTTATTAACTATTTCATCAACAATTTCTTCATCCTGTACAAAATAAGTATCAGCCTTCTCTTCTTCTTTAATAATTGACTTAAAAGTTCTGTTAATAACCAAATTAGAATAAGTAATTATATATACTAAAGTACCAGGAACTGGGAACAATAGGATAAGAAATATCCATTTGATATCTGATGATAAATGTTTACTAATGCGAATAATGTTTAATATTACAATCCATGCTGCAATATGTAAGATAACTTCAATAAAAACAAATTTGGAAGTTAGATAAGAAAAAAGAAATGCATATAAAGCTACTTCTCCTAATATCATAAAAGCTAATGGTAATATACGCCCAAAAATGTTTTTCATCATTTAAATTTTAGCACAATTAAAAAAGCTATCATCTTATGACAATAGCTTTATAAGTATTTACTTGTTTCTAATATATCATTAGCCTTTTTTATCTGTTCCTTGTTTGGAGGATCAACGCCCTCTAAGCGATATTTAATACCAAGCATTTCATATTTATGAACGCCAAGAGTATGGTATGGTAATACTTCAACTCTATTAACATTATGCAAAGTATCAATGAATTTTTTTAAGTTAGTTAAAGAAGTTTCGTCATCGCTTACACCAGGAACAAGAACATGTCTAATCCAAATTGGCTTATTTATTTTATCCAAATACTTAATCATTTCTAAAATATTAGTATTTGGCTTACCAGTTAGCTTAATATGTGCATCATTATCGATATGTTTAATATCAACTAGCAATAAATCTGTAAGTTCCATTAATTTATTAAATTTAGACATAAATTCTTCATCTTCTAAATTAAATGGCTCCCCAGCTGTATCAATGCAAGTATTTACACCATCTTTTTTAGCTAATGTAAATAAATCGATCAAGAAATCCATTTGTAATAATGGTTCACCACCACTAACGGTAATACCACCACCATTTTTCCAATAAGCCTTATATCTTATAGCCTTATCATAAATATCTTGAGCACTTGTATCAGCGTTATTAAGCTTCCAAGTATCTGGATTATGACAAAATGCACATCTTAGGTTACATCCTTGTAAAAATACAATATAGCGAACCCCTGGCCCATCAACTGAGCCAAAGGATTCTAAAGAATGTATTGCACCTAAATGATTACATATGGTCATGACAAGTTCTGCTGATAACGTCTAATTGTTGTTCACGAGTTAAATCAATGAACTTAACAGCGTAACCAGAAACTCTAATTGTGAAGTTAGCATATTCTGCCTTTTCTGGATGTTCCATAGCATCCTTTAATTTTTCAACACCGAATACGTTAACGTTTAAGTGATGAGCACCCTTATCGAAGTAACCATCTAAAACAGTAACTAAATTACTAGTTCTTTCTTCATCACTATGGCCTAATGCATCAGGATTAATAGTTTGTGTATTAGAAATACCATCTAGTGCATATTCATAAGGAAGTTTCGCAACAGAGTTTAATGAAGCTAATAAACCATTCTTTTCCGCACCATATGCTGGGTTAGCACCAGGAGATAATGGTTCACCACCCTTTCTACCATCAGGTAGAGAGCCTGTAGCCTTACCATATACAACGTTAGAAGTAATAGTAAGAATTGAAGTAGTAGCTTCTGAATTTCTATAAGTATGATTTTCTTTAACTTTAGTTAAGAAAGTCTTTAATAGCCATACAGCAATTTCATCAGCTCTATCATCATCATTACCATATCTTGGGAAATCACCCTCAACTTCATAATCAACTACTAGACCATCTTCATCTCTAATCGTCTTAACTTTAGCATATTTGATAGCACTTAATGAGTCAACAACATGGCTAAAGCCTGCGATACCAGTAGCGAAAGTTCTTCTTACTTCAGTATCAATTAAAGACATTTGAGCAGCTTCATAATAGTATTTATCATGCATGAAATGGATTAAATTTAATGTGTTAACGTATAGCTTAGCTAACCAACCCATCATTAGATCATATTTTTCCATTACTTCATCATAGTTTAGATATTCGCTTGTAATTGGTTGATAAATAGGACCAACTTGCATCTTAGTCTTTTCATCCTTACCACCATTGATAGCGTAAAGAAGACACTTAGCTAAGTTAGCTCTAGCACCAAAGAATTGCATTTCCTTACCAGTTTGAGTAGCACTAACACAACAACAAATTGCATAGTCATCACCCCAAGTAACTCTCATTACATCATCGTTTTCATATTGGATACTAGATGTAGTTACAGAAATCTTAGCAGCATACTTCTTGAAGCCTTCAGGAAGTCTAGAAGAATATAGAACTGTTAAGTTTGGTTCTGGAGAAGGTCCCATGTTTTCTAGAGTATGTAAGAAACGGAAGTCAGTCTTAGTTACAAGGCTTCTGCCATCTACACCAGCACCAGCCATATCTAATGTAGCCCAAACTGGGTCACCAGAGAATAATTGGTTGTAGCTTTCAATTCTAGCAAACTTAACCATTCTGAATTTCATAGTCATATGGTCAACGATTTCTTGGATTTGTTCTTCAGTATACTTACCACTCTTTAAATCTCTATCGAAGTAGATATCTAAGAAAGTAGTAATTCTACCAACTGACATAGCAGCACCATTTTGTGTCTTGATTGCAGCTAAGTAACCAAAGTATAACCATTGTGCAGCTTCATATGAATCTTTCGCAGGAGCAGAAATATCATAACCATAGCTTGCAGCCATTTCTTTCATTTGCTTTAAAGCACCGATTTGCTTAGCGATTTCTTCTCTTAAACGACAAATATCTTCGCTCATTAAACCGCCACCGCATTCATCCAAATCATGTTGTTTGCATTCGATTAGATAATCAATACCATATAGGGCAATTCTACGGTAATCACCAACGATTCTACCTCTACCATAAGTATCTGGTAAACCAGTAATAATCTTATTGTGTCTTGCAGCCTTCATCTCTTTTGTATAGCAAGAGAATACGGCATCAGAGTGAGTTGTATGATACTTAGTGAAGATTTCATGTAACTTTTCACTAGGTTCATAGCCATACATTTGGCAACTTTGTTCTGCCATTCTGATACCACCATAAGGCATAAATGCTCTCTTTAAAGGCTTATCAGTTTGTAAACCAACAACCTTTTCTAAATCCTTATCAAGATAACCAGCACCATAAGCAGTAATATCACTTACTACTTCAGTTTCCATGTCTAGGACGCCACCCTTAGCTCTTTCTTCTTTTTGAAGCTTTTGTAGTTCATCCCATAGCTTATTAGTTGCATCTGTTGGACCAGCTAAGAAGCTTTCATCACCGTTGTATGGATTGTAGTTCTTTTGAATGAAATCTCTTACATCGATTTCATCGCACCACTTTCCACCAACAAAACCATTCCATTGTTCTTTCATAAAACCTCTTTCTTAAAGAATAAATATAAATATCCTTTACCGTCAATTATTTTAATATTTTTATATTCAATGTTCAACCAAATTGCACAACAAAAAATGCACATATGTGCACTTTTTAACAATTTTGACTAATATAGAT
>CAVCDR010000101.1:0-20708 GCA_963601025.1 Agathobacter sp.
AAATAAATCCCTAACTAAGGGTTTTGTCATCCACGACTTGCTTTATAGCTATGTAAAATTAACATAAAAAATGATGTCGATAATTTAAAGAAGCAAATCATGGAACATGGAGCTGCCGGTATCTCTTATATGCATGATAAGACATTAGGCGTTTCAATTTATAATAGCGAACTAGGACGATATGTATATTGTGATGGATATACTTATAACGACGAAAAAAATCCAGGCTATGGCCATGCAGTTATGATTGTTGGTTGGGATGATGACTTTTCAAAGGATTATTTTACCGGAACATATAAGCCTGACAATAATGGCGCTTGGCTTGTTAGAAATAGTTGGGGCGATTATTACAATTATTTTTGGATGTCTTATGAATCTAAATCAATAAACGATACAGCTTATATTTTCGATTTTACTAATGATGATGGTCTTGATAACAACTATCAATTAGATGGTGCTTTAATGGTGGGTGCAGTATATGGTGGTAGTTACAAATATGTAGCCAACGTATTTACCGTTCAAGAAAACAATAGCAATGCCGATTATGAATTATTAAAAGATGTTTCTATATCGTTTACTTATCAAGCTAATGTTCCTTATAAAATTGAAATATATACTGATTTAAAGGATGCAACAAACCCTTTAAGTGGCACTTTACAAAGCGAAGCAACAACTGAAGGAACAACTACTTTTTCAGGTGTTCATACAATCTCATTAGATAAAGAAGTGAAGTTAACTCCTGGATCGAAGTTTGCAGTTGTTGTATCTAGCACAGGGAATAATACACGTTGGGATTATGAGTACAATTACACTGGCTCACCGTTTAATTTCGCCGTTGGCGACAACAATAATAGTTTATATTCCGCTAACGGTACAAGTTATTCGATAAAAGAGGGTGGTAATTTCTGTATCAAAGCATACACTTCTAACGTTAAAGAAAATACTATTACTTATAATTTAGATGGTGGCACTAATGCAACTGAAAATCCAGAAAAGATTAGCACGTTAGATGGGGAAGTAACATTAAGTAATCCTACTAAGACTGGCTATACATTCTTAGAATGGTATAATAGCGATAATAATGAAGTTACAAAGATTAGTGCTGGTAAGGATTATACTTTAACAGCTAGATGGCAAGTTAATAAATATACGATCACATATAACAATATGGATGGAGCTGATAATAATAGTGAAAATCCAAGTAGCGTTACTTATGAAGATAGTGCTAAAACCTTAAAAGAACCTACTAAGAGTGGTTTTAAATTTGAGGGTTGGTATAGTGATAGCGAATTCAATAATAAAGTAACGGAAATTCCTGCACATTTAACTAGCGATTATGCTTTATATGCAAAGTGGGAAAAGATAGTTTATAAATATACGATAACTTACAACAATGTTGGTGGTGCTACTAATGATAATCCAGCTGGTATTACTTCAGAAGACAGTGCTTTAACTTTAAAGGATGCAAGCAAGAGCGGTTATAAGTTTGATGGCTGGTATGAAGATGAGGGATTTAATACTAAAATCACAACAATTCCTGCAAATCCAAGTAAAAACTATACTTTATATGCTAAATGGTTAAAAGTTTATAAAGTAACTTATAAATATAGTGGTGATACAAAATATGGTACACCTACAAATGTTGATGGAACTTGTCCTGAAAATACAGAATATGTAAGCGGGGAAACAGTTACAATTCCTAGTGCTTTAAGTTCGTCTGATAAGAATTCAAGTGATGGCACAAGAGGCAGTTGGTCATTTGCTTGGGATGTAACAGAAAGTTTTGTGATTACTAAAGATACTACTATAACTGGGACTTGGGCTTTTACTCCTGTCGAAAATGCGGGCCAAGCTGGTTACTATTTAGTAGCAAGCGATGCAACGTGGGAAACTAAACCAAGTGGTTTAAATGATGGTGTTAACAATAAGTACTTCTATACTAATAAACTAACTAAGGGTGATACATTTACCGTAATAGCCGATAAGCCAGTACGTGAAGGTTATGTTTTTGTAGGTTGGTTTGATAAAGAACGTACTGTTAATAAGGAAGTAGTAAGTGATGCAACTATACGTAGTGCAGGTAGTGATGTTACATACATATATGAAGATGGTATAGATTATTGCTTAGATGCTTTATGGGGTAAACTTTCAGTAACAGGTGGTACTTATAAATATAGTGGAGCTTCTCATCAAATTAGTGAAAGCTTTGAAATTGACTATTCTAGTAATAATGGTTGGTCTGAAGCATACGCGGATCAAGCAAAAGGTAAAATAGAAGTTGTTTCAACTAGATACTCTTATAAAGACAATGAATGGAGTGAAACATCGCCTAGCTTTAAGGATGCTGGTACATATACTGTTAAAGTAGAAAAGACGGTTAAAGTGGGTGAAACAGAAACAGTTTTAAAAGACGAAGCTACTATTGTAATCGAGCCTTTTGAAGCAACCGTTCATACTGATTCTGCTACAAGAGCCTATGATGGCAAGAAATTAGAAGCGAGTGGTTCTTTTAGTTATTTCGCGAATGAAGAAGATGCTGAAAAGGTTACTTTCTTAGTGACTGGAAGTCAAACTAATGTTGGCAAATCAACAAATACATATAGTATCGATTGGAATGGGGCTAATGAGAATAACTATAAGATAACTGAAGACTTAGGTATTTTAGAAGTAACTCCTGCAAGTGGTTTAACAATTAGTGCGGAGGATGATAGTAAAGAATATGATGGTGAGAAATTAGAAGTGACTGCAGCAGCTTATATTGGTGGAGCTAGTACAATTTCAGTTGCTTCAGATGTAGATGATGACATTATTATTACTTATTCGATTAATGATGGAGCATCTTATTCAACTAGTGTTCCAAGCATTACTAATGTTGGCACATTGAATGTAAGGGTTAAGGCTACAAAAGCTAACTATACATCTGCTGAGGCAAGTTATAAATTAACAGTTACGCAAAGACCTATTACCTTTACTGGTAAATCAGCTACTGAAACATATACTGGTAGCGAACTAAAAGTTGAAGGTTTTGATATTAGTGCCAATAGCTTATTAAGCGGCAGTACAACTAATGTAGAAGCAAGTGCTAGTGGTATTGATGCCAAAGAATATACAGGTACAATTACAGCTGCTGATAAGGTAGTTATAAAGAATGCTAGTGGAGATGATGTTACAAGTAACTATAAAATCACTACAATTCCTGGTAAATTAACTATTAATCGTGCAAGTAATTTAGATTTACAAGTTGAAAATGGTGAATGGATATATGATGGAGATGTACATTCAAAGGTTGCTACATCAAGTGTTCCTGGTACAACAATAACTTATTCAACTGATGGTGGGGCTACATATAAGAATGAAGTTCCTAGTATTACTAATAAAGGTGAAATTACCGTTAAGGCTAAGGCTAGCAATCCTAACTATG
Organism: Agathobacter sp.; assembly: GCA_963601025.1. GTDB lineage: Bacteria > Bacillota_I > Bacilli_A > Erysipelotrichales > Erysipelotrichaceae > Colivicinus. The sequence continues at coordinate 3,422 of CAVCDR010000101.1, forward strand.
AGGATGTTACAAAGGATTTCACTTTAAAAGTTACTGCTAGAACTGTGTCATTTACTGGTGAAACAGCCACTAAAACATATACTGGTTCTAAGATTGTATTAAATGGCCTTACTGAAAATGGACTAGTTAATGGGCATACACATAATGTAGTTGAGACTTCTGAGGGCACTAATGTTGGTGAATATGACGGCAAAATTACCGCTAAAGATGCAGTGAAGATTTATAGCGGCAACGAAGATGTTACAAATAACTATAGCATTACAACTACTCCTGGCAAATTAACAATCAGTGCTAGACCGGTAATTGATATAAGTGCTACTGGAGCAAGCAAGATGTATGATGGAAAAGAACTTAGTGTTGCCGCTACATCTAGTATAAGTGGTGCAACAATTGAATATTCCATCAATGGTGAATCCTACTCGAAAACAGTTCCAAGTATTACTGATGTAGGAGAGATTACCGTAACAGCAAGAGCTAGCAAGGAAGGCTATGAAAGCTCAACTGTTGAATATACATTGGAAGTTACAAGAAGGCCAATTAGCTTTACTGGTGAAAGCGATGTTAAGACATATACTGGTGATGAAATTAAATTAACCAAGGTTAATGTAGGTGGTTCTGGTTTAGTTAATGGCCATAAGGCAAATGTAGAAGCTACGGTTAGCGGCACTGATGCACATACATATGATGGTACTATTACAGCTAAAGATGATGTTAAGATCATGGATGGCAATAAGGATGTTACAAGTAATTACGATATTACTACTAAAGCAGGTATATTAACTATTACTCCTCTTTCAGTAACCGTAACTATTAATGGTAAGACTGATGCTGTATCTTATGATGGCAATAGACACTCATTAAGTGGTTATGAAGTTGAATGTAATAACAAGCTATATAGTGAAGACTATATTAGTTATGTAGGCAGCAATGGTGTTACCGGCATAAATGCTGACAAATATGTTTTAGCATTAGACAAGAATGATTTTGGTAACACTAGTAATAACTTTAATGTTACATTTGTAGTTAATAATGGTCTACTTACCATAAATAAGGCTAAACTGGTTGTTACTACGCCAAGTGCAAGTAAGACTTATGATGGTAAAGTTCTAGAGGCTGGTGGTACGATTAAAGGCTTTGTGAATGATGAATCTGCGGCATTTACGACTACAGGTAAACAACTTGTAGTAGGTTCAAGTAAGAATACTTATTCAATCGATTGGACTGATGCAACAGCTAATAAAGATAACTATACAATCGAAGAACATTTGGGTACCTTAACAGTTAATGCTGTACCTGATCCTAAGAAAGATGAAAGTAGTTCTTCTGATATAAAAGCAGTTACTTGTGAAGAAGCTATGAATTCTAAAGACTGGACTTGGTCAGAGTCAAAGAAAGCTTGTGTATACAAGGTAAGTAATACAAGTAGTAACTAATTAAATAAAAGGCCCTTCTATTTGTGATAGTAGGGTCTTATTTTAATTTGGCTGTAGTATGTAAAACCGATTTTCCCAGACTAATAATTTTCATATCAAATTAGCTAACTGCCAAATTTAAAAACGTTGTAAAATCCGACATAAAGTGTTGATAAATCTTACCACTTAGGCTAGACTATAAATACAAAAGAGATTGGAAAAGGGAAATTATGGGCGAAATGAACACGAGAATTAAAAAAGCAAGGAATGATTTACATTTATCACAAGAGTATGTTGCAAATTATTTAGGAGTTAATAGAACTGCTATTGTTGAAATAGAATCAGGAAAAAGAAAAGTATCTGCTGAAGAACTAGGGAAATTTAGCGAACTATTTTTAATTTCTGTGGATGAACTTTTAAATGGCAGAGAAGTCTCTATGCCTATTTCGATGTTTGCTAGAAAATTCGGTTCATTAGATCAAGAAGATCAAAAAGAAATTCTAAATCTTATTGAATTTAAAAGAATGATGAAAGAAAAGAAATGATACTAGCCAACGATTACGAAAAATTATCTAATGATGGAGTCCGTGCAGAAGAGCTAGCTAATATATTTTTGAAAGAATATTATGGATGTGAAATTACTTTTCCAGTAAATCCATTTCAGATTTTGAAGGACTTGGGAATTTTATTTGTTTTTCGTCCATTTAAAAAGTATGAGGGCGTGTATATACCGAGCGTTAATGATGATGTTCCTATAATTGGCATTAATTTAAAACGTCCAATCGTGAGGCAAAGGTTCACAGCGGCTCATGAACTATGTCATCATTTAAAGGATATTCATAATGGCTATATATGCACAGCTAACCCACAAAGTGAAATAGAGTGTTATGCTGATGCTTTTGCTTCTGAATTATTGATGCCTACAAATGAGTTAAAGAAGCAAGCAAAGATTTGGCGGAAAAATGGATATGTTGATTTTGACGGAGTATTGGCTATCGCGGATTACTTCGGTGTAAGTTTTCAAGCTTGTTTGTACAAAATAGCGTATAAGCTGCATCTTATTGAAGGCGATACTTCGCCAAAAATACTTAAAAATAAATCAAACAAATATAAGCCGCAAATTAGAAGAAACGAAAAAGGTTGGTACTATACCAAACTATACGAACAACTTTTTGATGCTATTGGAAACAATTTTTCTATTACACCAACAGCTCATGCGTGTCAAAAATTTAAATCCTCATACACATTTCATGATAGCAGAATGGAAGGCATTAATATTGATGAAGAGACAGTTGGTGATATTGTTGCTGATTTAAGAATAAATAAACAAAACAGTTTGTATTGTAATGCCGATAATCAAAATATTATTGAAGTAGCCGGCCTTACTTTAGCATATGATTATGCGTTTGATATGGCTGAAAAGAATATAGATATATATGAGACAAAACATATTAATGAAAAACTTTTCTCGACTGCTCCATGTCCTGAATATGGTGGCATATATCGTCAAAGCAATACTTTGGTCTTAGGAGCGAAATTTGAAACTGTTGATTATAAAAAGATTCCAGAGATGATGTATTATTTGGACAAAGAAATAGAAATGCTTTTAGATGAGTGTGAGAAATTAAGTTATAGCGAATATGTTAAAAATGTTGTAAGAATCCATCACGAACTTACCGTTATTCATGCTTTTAGAGATGGCAATGGCCGTACTTCTAGAGCTTTTTGTAATATGTTGTTATTAAAGAGGCATATATCTCCGGTATTTTTCAAAAAACAAATGAAAGACGAGTATAAGAATGCTTTATCTATAGCGGATGAATTAGGCAAATATGACGCCTTATATGAAATTTTCTTTAAAGCTATACTTGAATCGTATGCAGAATTATCTGACTTTATGATTTAACTAGGTATTTCAAATTGAATATAATTATAAAATTTTAGATAATCAAGTATTCAGGAAACAAAATAGAATAGGCAAGATAGTTGTTGTTTACTGAGAATATCATTGCATCGTTATGCATAAAAAAAGACGATAATCGTCTATTGCTTATGATTATTATTAATGGCTGCGGTGGTAGGGTTCGAACCTACGCGTAATGGATTCAGAGTCCACCGCCTTACCACTTGGCTACACCGCAATGCTTATTAATTATACTCTTTTTCAGTTTCTTTTCACATACATATCATATAATCTAGGTATGGCAAGACTATTGATTGTAGATGATGAAGAAAAGATTAGAGAGATGATTGGCAAGTATGCTTCTTTTGAAGGATATGATGTTACTTTGGCTAAAGATGGAAAAGAGGCTTTAGAGTATTTTCAAAATAATGACTATGATGTTGTTATATTAGATGTAATGATGCCGGTAATGGATGGTTATGAGACTTTAAAGAGAATGCGTGAGATTAAGGATGTCCATTGTATCTTTTTGACAGCCTTAGGTGAAGAAAATGATCGCATTTATGGTTTTGATGTCGGTGGGGAAGATTATGTTACAAAACCATTTTCTTTAAAAGAGTTGATGATGCGCGTTAAGGTCATCTTAAAAAGAGATAATAAAGATGGCAAACAAATTACCGTTGATGGCTTAGTTATCGATGAAAGTGCTCATAGTGTTAGTGTTGATGGCAAGAATGTTGATTTAGCTAATAAGGAATATGAATTATTGTTATTTTTAGTAAAAAATCAGGGTAAGGCTATCACAAGAGAAAATATCATTAGTACTATATGGGGCTATAAGTATGATGGTGATGATCGTACTTTAGATACACATATGAAGTTACTTAGAAGAGATATTGGCGAATATGGCAAATATATTACAACTATAAGAGGAGTTGGTTACCGTTTTGAAAAAGTTGTCTCTTAGAGTTCAAATAGTTTTAATATTGTTGGTTTTTATGGGAATAGTATTAGGTTTAATCTATTTCTTTCAAACCTCTTTATTAGGTTATTTTTATAAGGAAAATAAAATACAGTATTTAGAGAATGTGGCTTCTAATATAGCTTCAAATATTCAAGATGAAGATATTGTTGATGTTTTAGATAACTTATCTTTATCTAATGAAGTTTGTATTAGGATAGAAGGTAATTCTTTTGGCGTTTCTAAATATAAGGAAAGTAGTTCTTGTGCCTTAAGTAAGCTATCTACTAAAGATATCAATAATATAATGACTATGACTAATGAAAATGGTGGTTCTAGATTATTTGATAACTTTATTTTCCGTTCTTTTAATGGTTATAAACAAAACATTTATATTTATGGTAAGACTGTAAATATTAGTAATGAAACTTTACTAATTATGGTATCTACTAATATTGCGCCATTACAGGCAACAGTAGCTACTATTTCTGATCAATATAAGATAATTATTTTAATTGTTGTTTTGGCTACTATAATACTAGCATTAGTTATGGCGACTATTATTGTTAAGCCGGTTAAGAAGATTGAGGAAGAGGCTAATAATTTGCCTAAGGGAAAGTATAATAAGTTATTAATTAATACAGAGTGTCTTGAGATTGATAACTTGAATAACACTTTAGATAATGCCAACATGGAGATTAAAAAGGCTGATATAGCCCGAAAAGAATTGATTGGTAATGTTTCTCATGATTTAAGAACACCTCTTACAATGATTGTAGGCTATGGTGAGATGATTAGAGATTTGCCTAGTGAAAATAATGAGGAGAACATTAATGTCATTATTGATGAGGCTAAAAGATTGTCTACTTTAGTAGATGATTTATTGGATGTTTCTAAGATTGAGTCTGGCAAGATAGAACTTCATAAGAAGGATGTTAGTTTAAATAGTTTATTAAATAGTGTGTATAAACAATATGAACAGTTTTGTTTAAGTAAGAATGTTAAGTTTACTTTAAAACTATTAGATGATGTAACTGTTAATATTGATGAAAATAGAATCAAACAAGTTTTGTATAACTTTATTAATAATGCCTTAAATTATAATGATTCAGAAAATAAGGAAATAGAACTTGGGGTTGAATTATTAGATAACCATAAACATCGTGTCTATGTTTATGATAATGGAAGTGGTATTGATCCAAAGAATATTGATAAGATATGGGATCGTTACTATAAGGTTGATAAGGAACATAAAAGAGTACATCTAGGTAGTGGCATTGGCTTGTCTTTGTCTAGAGATATTTTAGAGGCTTCTAATATAGAGTATGGAGTTGATTCAATCGTTGGGCAATATTCTAAATTTTATTTTGATATACATCAATAATAAAAGAAAAAGTAATATCTAGTTTAGTGATATTTTCTAGTTTATTAAAGTCTTTTAGGCTAGTTTTATGATAATAGGGTGTCATTTTAAATAAGTCGATTACATCGTCTTTGTTTAAGGTTTTGATATCCTTTATTTTGTATTCTTTTATTAAAGTTAGATTATCAATTTGAATATCTTCTACTTCATTTAAGTATGGCTTATCATAAACAGCTTCTTTTAGTTCATATAGATGATAGACATCAGGCTTTACCAAAATGAAGTAACCATCTTTTTTAAGTAGCTTACTAATTTGTTTAGATATAGGTGCAAAGATTGTTGTGATTAAATCAATGCTTTTCTCTTTTAAAGGTACATCAAAGATAGTTTTTAGGATATATGTTGTATCTTTATCATTCTTTGAGGCAATCTTTAAAGCTTCCTTACTTAGATCTATGCCAATCTTATCTTTAACATTAAAACTTTTGGTATAGTATCCTTGACCACAGGCTAAATCTAAGAGATTGGTGACATTTAGATTGTTTATGATTTTGTTTAATTCATCTCTTAAGAAAAGATAATAGTCTTTATTTAAAAACTCATCACGAGCTTTGACCATTTCTTTTTCGTCACCTGTTTTATTGGCAGATTTATTACTTAAATTAAGATATCCTTGTTTAGCGATATCAAAGTTATGCCTATTAATACATTTATAGGAATTGTTTTCTTTTACTAATTTTTCTTTACAAATAGGGCAAATAATTTCCATGGTTCTATTGTAAAACAAAACGCCTTGAAACTTGTATATTTAATGTTATAATAGACAAGCGAATAGAAATTTACTATTCCTTGTCTAGAAATAGACCGTTAGTCCAAAAGGAGGTTAAAGATGAAACAATATGAGACTATGTATATCATCAAGTCTTCTTTAGATGAAGCTAGTAAGAATGCTTTAGCTGAAGAACTACACGGTATTATCACTAACCATGGTGGTAAGATCGAAAATGTAGACGACTGGGGTTTACGTGATTTTGCGTATGAAATTGATGGTATGACTAAGGGTTATTATGTAGTAACTACTTATAGCGTTGATGTTGAAGGTCTTAACGAATTTGAGCGTTTATTAGGTATTAACGCTAATGTTGTTCGTTCAATGACTATTAACACAGAAGAAAAGGCTGGTAAGTAGTAATGATTAACTCTGTGGTATTAGTAGGAAGACTTACTAAGGATATTGAACTTAGAAAGACGAGCTCTAATATCTCTACTTGTACTTTTACTTTGGCTTGTAATAGAAGATATTCTAGTAACAATAACAATGGCCAACCAACTGCTGACTTTATCAATTGTGTTGCTTGGAGGCAATCAGCGGATTTCCTAGCTCAATATGCTAGTAAGGGCGCTATTGTTGGTGTTGAAGGTAGAATTACTACTAGAAACTATGAAGGCCAAAATGGAAAAGTTTATGTAACGGAAGTTACATGTGATAGTGTTCAATTAATTGGTGGAAGTAAGAATAGTGGTAATAATGTGGGTGTTGGTAACAATACTAGTATGAATACTAATAGAACTTTTACACCAAGCGTTGAGCCTAGTGTTAGCGAGAATGATGTTGATGATGATTTCTCTAATACACCGTCACTTGATATTTCTAGTGATGATTTACCATTTTATTAATAGAGAGGAAAAAAGTTATGGCTTTTAGAAAACAAAGAGTCGGATATAAGAAAGTTTGTTACTTCACAAAGAACAAAATCGAATATATTGATTATAAAGATGTTGAACTATTAAAGAAGTTTATTAGCGCTAATGGTAAGATTACTCCAAGAAGAGTAACTGGTACTAGTGCTAAGTATCAAAGAATGTTGACAACTGCTATTAAGAGAGCTCGTCAAATGGCTTTGTTACCTTACATTGTTGACTAATTAAATCAAACAATATTTAGCCTCCATTTATTTTGGAGGCTTTTTTAGGAGAAGATATGAACAAAACAAAGAAACTAACGCAGGGTGCAATGCTTATTGCAATAATTGGTGCGCTAATGTTAATTGATAGACAACTATCTTTTATTTTTTCGACTTATATATTACTTATAATTCCAGTTGTCATTGCGATATATGGTGTAATGTATGAAATAAATGATGCCTTAGTAATGTGCTTTGCCTTACTAGTAATAGGTATCTTATTTGGTACTTTGGCCACTTATATTTATATGCCTATTTCAATCATTGTTGGCTTAATTGTATGTTGGGCGATTAAAAAAGGGTTAGATAGAAGAAAGATAAATTTACTTGCAGCAATTGCTTATGTAATTAGTGAAGTATTAGTGGCTTTTATTGTTTTTCCATTATGTGGCGTTAGTGTAAGTAGCCAACTCGCGAGTCTACAAGAAGTTTTTACCGCGTTTGCTAAGATGTATGGTGTGGCAAGTAGTTTAGATACTATGTTTAGTAGTGTGTCTATGCTTCTAACGGTCGTCTTTGTAGTGGCGACGGTTTTAACTGGTGTCTTAGAAGGCTATTTAACGGGTTTACTTACCGTATTGCTTCTTAAGAAATTAAAGATTAAAAACATTGGCTTAAATAGTCCATTAGATCTTAAAATGCCGGTTTATTTAGCTTATATCTTAATTTTGTTTTGTGCTTGTGGCTTATTTGCCTATAGAATACCAGGACTAGAAGAAAAATATCCAGCTTTAGTTTATACCTTTATTTGTGTGGCTATTATTGCCTCACTTGTTTTGGCATATTATGGATATTTGTTTATAATTATTTATACAAACATAAGAACCGGGAAACAAAATGGCTTACTTGTATTATTGGCTTGTGTACTACTATTTCCATTGTCTTATGTTATTCTTATTGTCGTTGGATTCTTGTATGGCGCAGGTCCACTTAGAGTTTATTTAGAAAAATTAATTAAACAAAAATGAAAAAAAGCAGACAAATCATTATTGGTGTTATATTTGTATACTTAATACTGGCAATTGCCTTGTTTTTAAGCTTCTATATTTTGGAAGAAAAAAACTATTTGGCAGTAGCTATTTTAGCTATTTCAATTATTGTTTCGGTGGCAATCTATTATTACTTTAATATATATCATAAAAGTATCGCTAGTGATATCGAAGTTAAATTAAGCGGTTCAATGAATGATGCCCTTAAACAAAGCGAGGTGGGTATCTTAATGTATGATGAAAACTATGAGATAACTTATCTTTCTAATTTGTTTAAGGATAAGAATATTGATCATAGTGGAGAAAAGATTTTAGTTTGGCTTCCAGAATTACAGGACTTATTAAGTGGTAAAGTTGATAAGACAATTGTGATTGTTAATGATGATAAGTATGAAGTTACTAAAAAAGATGATGATTATGTTTTGTTTTTTAATGATATTTCAGCGGAATATGATTTAAAGAAGGCGGCTGAAGATAATGAGTATGTCTTTGGTTTGGTTAACTTTGATAATTTTGATGAATTAAGTTTGAATGAAAATGATGTTTCTTTTGTTAATACGAATATAAAGGTTCCAGTTATTGAGTATTTTCGTAAATATGGAATTGTTTATAAGACCTTAAGAAACAATTGTATTCAATTAGTTTTAAATAAGAAAATATATCGAAAACTATTAGATGATCGTTTTTCGATTTTAAATAAAGTTAGAAAAGAATCTAAGGCAGGGGGAATTGATGTAACTTTATCGATGTCTTTTGCCTATGGCAGTAATAATTTAAGTGAATTAGATGAGGAAGCTAGCAATTTACTAGAAATAGCGCAAACTAGAGGTGGCGACCAAGTTGTTGTTAGACAAATTGGCAAAGATGCCTCCTTCTTTGGTGGTTCTAGCGAAGCTAGAGAACGTGCTAGTAAAGTAAAAGTTAGAGTTGTTGCGAGCACTATTAAAAATATTATTAGTGAAGCTAGTGAAGTTATTATTGTTGGCCATAAGGACGCTGATAGTGATTGTATGGGTGCCGCCTTATCGATGTCTCTTATTGTTAGACAATTAGGTAAGAAAGCTTATATTGTTACTAGAAGTGGTGGTATTGAGCCTATGATTAAGGGTGTGATTAGCAATTATGATGAAGCGCTTAGCGAACATCATAACTTTATATCCGAATCAGAGGCCATTAGCCTACTTGATGATGATACGTTAGTTATCATGGTTGACCATCACTCGAAGAATGTTACTAGTAGTCCTAATTTAATTAGTGAAGCTAGTAAGATTGTGGTAATTGATCACCATCGTCGTAGTGCTGACTTAGACTTTGAGGCCTTGTTTATGTATATTGAAGCAGGTGCTAGTTCAGCTACAGAACTGATTGTTGAATTATTCCCTTATTTTTCTAGAAACATGGAAGTTTCTAAAGAAGAGGCTAATATTATGTATATTGGCTTATTAATTGATACTAATCACTTTAGAAATAGAAGTGATTCAAGAACCTTTGATGTTGCGAAGATGATTAAACAATTGGGGGCTAATTCTAAGGAATGTGAACAATTAATTGAGGAACCATATGATTTAAGCAAGAAAAGATATGACTTAATTGCGTGTGCTAAAAAGTATCGCGATAATATCTTGATTGCAAGTAAGGATGATGATTATTATCCTCGTAGTATTGCTTCGCAAGCTGTAGATAGTATGGTTGAGATAAAGGAGATTGCTGCGGCGTTTGTGGTATGCAAGCTTAACAAAGATGAAGTGGCTATTAGTGCTAGAAGTGATGGTTCTATTAATGTACAACTTATTATGGAAAAACTAGGCGGTGGCGGTCATATGACGGCGGCTGGTCTTCAAAAGAAGGACATTAGTGTTAATGAATTGTATAATAATCTAATAAGTGGGATAGATGAATATTTAGAAAGTGTGAAAGATGATGAAAGTAATATTGTTGAATGATGTTAAAAAAGTAGGTAAAAAAGGTGAAGTAAAAGAGGTTGCGGATGGTTATGCACGTAACTTTTTAATTGCTAGAGGATTGGCTGTTGTAGCTAGTGCTGGTGCTAATAAGGTACTAGAGAAACAAAACGAAGAAAAGGCTAGACAAGATGAATTAAATAAAGAAGAAGCTTTAAAGACTAAAGAAAAGCTTGAGACTTTAGAATTAGATTTTAAAGTAAAAGCTAATAATGGCCGTGTTTCGGGTTCTGTTTCAACAAAGGAAATTTGTGAAGAATTAAAGAAAAAGGGTATTGAAATTGATAAGCGTCGTATTATTGATAATGCACCTATTTCAACCCTTGGTTTTTCACATGTAAAGGTGGAATTATATAAGGGTGTAATTGGCACTATTAGAGTTAAATTGGTTGAAGAATAATGAATAAAACAATGCCATGTAGCCTAGAAGCTGAGGAGTCACTTTTAGGTAATATTATACTTTATGAAGATGCGATAAGAGAGTGTGCGGAAGCTGGTATTACTAGTGAAGATTTTTATTTGGATAAAAATCGTAAGATTTATAGCATTATGCTGGCGATGCATGAAAATAGAGAGAATATTGATACTACCTCTTTAATGAGTAAACTAAGAGACTATGAATGTCTTGATAAAATTGGTGGTTTAGATTATCTATTAAGGCTTACTGATTCGACAATTTATAGAGGCTATACTAAAGACTATATTCGTATTATTAAGGATAAGTCTTTACAAAGACAAATCATTAAGGCTGGTGAGGATATCGCCAATGATGGCTATGATGGTAAATATGGCATTGATGAAGTTTTAGAGTTAGCTGAAAAGAAGATTTTAGATATTACTAGAAGCCGTACAGATGGCGATTTTAAATCGGGTAAGGAAGTTTTTGATGCGGCTGTTAAAAAGATTGAACAAATTGAAGAAAGTGGTAATGCGATTACTGGTGTTCGTACTAGATATAGTCAATTAGATCAAATGACGGCTGGTTTACAAAGAAGTGATATGATCTTACTAGCTGCTAGACCAAGTATGGGCAAATCAGCTTTAGCTTTAAATATCGCCTTAAATTCGGCAACGGTTTCCCAAGGCGCATGTGCTATCTTTTCCTTGGAAATGCCTGCTGAGCAATTGGCTAATCGTATGCTTTCAGCAAAAGCTAAGGTAGATGGCCAAAAGATAAGAAAAGGTCAGCTTAATGAAAATGAGTGGCAAAAAGTAAGAGAGGCAAATCAAGAATTAAAGAGCCAAAATATTTTCTTTGATGATACACCAGGTTTAAAGGTTAGTGATATGTATGCAAAATGTCGTAAGCTTAAACAAGATTATGGTCTATATTTAATTATTATTGACTATATACAGCTTATTCAAGCGACTGGTGGTGGTGAATCTAGACAACAAGAAGTATCTGATATTTCGCGTAAGATTAAGGCTATGGCTAGAGAACTTGATGTGCCTATTATTGCCTTGTCACAGCTTTCAAGAAGTGTTGAAAAAAGAGATGATAAGCGTCCTATGCTTTCTGATTTAAGAGAATCAGGTTCTTTGGAACAGGATGCGGATATTGTTATGTTTATATATCGTGAAGATTATTATAAGAAGGCCGAAGAGCGTAATGAGGAAAGAGAAGATGTAGAACTTATTATAGCTAAGCATCGTAATGGTCCTATTGGTACTGTTAAATTGGCGTTTGAGAAGAATTTTAATGCCTTCTATTCAATTAGTAATAGTAGTGAACAATGAAAAAGAAAGATATTGTTGGAATAATTGTTTGTTTTATATTGAGTGCCATATTTAGTTTTGGCGTACCTTTAATTATGGGTGAAAATAAAGTTTCAAGTGAAAGCTTTGTTTCTTCTTCAATAATTGAGCAGAATGTTACTTCTTATAGTAAGGAAAAGTATACTTATAATAAGTTATATTACAAGGGCCAACTTGTAGGTGTTGTGAATAATCTAGATTATTTTAATTCTTTAATTAATAATGAATATGATAAATATAAAGATGAATTTCCTGATACTAGTTTAGGTCTTAGTGAAGAAGTATATTTAGTTAGCGAAGATGGCTTTAGTGTTTTTGAAGATAAAGATGAAGAGCTTGTAAATTATTTGATTGATAATGATTTACTTGGTGTAGAAGCTAATGCGATTGAGTTTTCTACTAGTAATGGTGTTTATGATGTAATCTATGTGAATAATTTAGATGACTTTTATAATGCACGTGATATGTTTCTATTAAACTTTGTTAGTGAAGATACTTTAAAGGCTATTAGAAATAATGAGAGCATTGGTGAGTCAACGGATTTTGGTAGTGTTGATACAGGTGTTAGTATTGCGGAAAACATTACTTATTCTAAGACTTTTGCGTCTTTTGATGAGGTTTTTACAAGCGTTAGTGAAGTATATGATTATTTATCATATGGTCGAAATAGTGAAAGACAATACTATGAGACTAAGACTGGTGATACTTTGCGTGGTATTGGTTATCAATTTAAAAATATGTCTCCTAGACAGTTAATGCTTATTAATCAAGATCAAATCTTTTCCGAGGATCAAGTATTAAGTGCGGGCATGAAGTTGAATGTAACTTATTTCTCAAGTCCTATTACGGTTGTTGTAACCAAGGAAAGACTTGCCCAAGAGGTTATCGTTCCCGATTCTCCTCAATATATCAATGATGCGACAATTACTACCGGTACTACCGAAATTGAAGTTGCTGAACAAAATGGTAAAGAGAATGTACTATATGAAGAAACTTGGGTAAATGGTGTCTTACAAACTGGTACTGTAAAGAGTAGCTATGTTGTTTCTCCTTCTGTTCAAGGTATTATTAGAGTTGGTACCCAAAAGAAGCCAGATACTGGTACGGGTAACTATGTATGGCCTGTTGATAATCCAATGATTACTTGTGGTTGGGGTTGTTACTATATTGAGGGTATTGGTAGCCATATTGGTACCGACTTTGTTAATCAATATGAAAGGTATGGTGCTGTTTATGCGGCTGATACAGGTGTTGTTGAAAAGGCTCAATATAATAGTATTGATGGTAATTATGTCGTTATTGACCACCAAAATGGTTATAAGACCCACTATGGTCATATGTCTAGCATTCTAGTTGAAGTTGGCCAAGTTGTAAGTAGAGGTGAGCAAATCGGTATTATGGGTATGACTGGTTATGCAACGGGTGTTCATACACATTTCCATTTCATTGTAGATGGTGTAGTTACGGATGCGTGCACGATAATGGATTGTACGACGGTACCATGGAGTTAATATGCGTAAAAATGTTTTAATTGTAATAATTTCTTTACTAGTAATTTGGCTTATTGTTTTAAGTGTTATTATTGGTGAAAATTTAAAGACTACCAATAGTAGTAATGCGATTGTTAATGAATATAACGTATCAGGCTTTTCTACTGACTTATCTAAGGTAGTAGACTCTAGTAAATCAAAGATTGTAGCAGTTGAACAAGATGGTGTATTTTCTAGCGGTTTTATTTATAAAAAAGAAAACGATAATGTCTATTTGCTTACTTGTTTCCATGGTGTGAGTGGATCTAATGGAGCTACTGTTTACTTTAATAATGGTCTTAAAGTGAGTGGTAATGTTGTAGGATACGATATATTTACAGATTTAGCTTTAGTTGAATGTTACTTCCCTTATGAAGTTGAAGAGATGGAATTTGGTGATAGCGATTTAGTTAAGAGTGGTGAATTTGCCTTAAGTATTGGCACTAATAGTGACTTGCAATATGACTTTTCTACTTGTTTTGGTTTAATTAGCAGTAAATATCGAGAAGTTAATAATAGTATTACTTTTAATGAAGAAAACTATAACTATGTATTAGGTACTATTCAATTATCAGGCAACTTTACCAATGGTTATAGTGGCGCTGCTTTATTGAATATGGATGGTGAGACTATTGGAATCATCACTATGAAGGATGGTGATATTACTTTAGCTTTGACCATTAACGAGGCTAAGATAGTGGCTGAAAAGCTTTATGCAAAGGAGACTATTAAGCGTATTGATTTAGGTGTTAAGGGCAAATATATAAGTGATTTAGAAAATTATGAAACTAATAGCTTAAATATTCCTCTTGATGTAACAAATGGTTATTATGTAAGCGATATTTCTTTAAATAGTTTGGCTAATAATATTGGAATTATAAAGGGTGATGTTATTACGGAAATAAATGATATTAAGATTAATTCTTTTAAGGATATGCTTAATATCATATATGGAAATTATGATGTGATAAATATTACTGTTGTAAGAAATAATGAAACAATAACTTTATCTGGTAATATTTATGATTAAAGTATTGTGTGTTGGTAAAGTAAAGGATGAACATCTTTTAGCTTTAATAAATGATTATAAAAAAAGAATTAATAAATATCACAAGCTTGAGATAGTTGAAGTAAAGGATGAGGCTATCAAGGATGATGAAAAGGAAGTATTAGATATTGAGGCTAAGCGTCTTTTAGATAAGATTGAAAAAGATGAATATGTAATACTAGTAGATTTACATGGTGAGAGTATTGATTCAATTAGTTTAGCTAATAAATTAGATAAGTTATTTATAACTAATTCTAAGATTACTTTTGTGATTGGTGGTTCTTTGGGTTTTGGTGAAAGTATAAGACAAAGAGCCAATTATAAGATCAAATTATCTGATTTAACTTTCTTGCATCAAATGACAAGATTAATCTTGCTAGAACAAATATATCGTAGTTTTAAGATTTTACATCATGAAACTTATCATAAATAGGTGATTGAATGTAAAACTTTAAAAGAAATTATTTCATAATTAGCTTAAAAATGATTAAATAATACGGTATTTACATTAAAGGTGGAGATGTAGATTATGTTGTTTAATTCGTTATCTTATGCAGTATTCTTGCCCATAGTGTTTATCTTATATTGGCTTCTTCCACATAAGTATCGTTGGGTATTATTGTTTATCGCTAGCTATTATTTCTACATGAGTTGGAATGTTAAGTATGTAGTACTTATTCTTTTTACAACTTTTGTTTCTTATGCTGCAGCACTTATTCTTGAAAAACAAGATAGTAAAAAGAAAAAGAAGATTGTATTAGCTATTACAGCTATATTATGTTTAGGTGTCTTATTTTTCTTTAAGTACTTTAATTTCTTTAGCGATTCAATCGTTTCTTTCTTTAATTTATTTTCCATTAAGTTGCATCCAATAACTTTAAAATTGATTTTGCCTGTTGGTATATCGTTTTATACTTTTCAAACACTTAGTTATGTAGTTGATGTTTATAGAGGTGATGTAGTAGCTGAAAGACATTTTGGTTATTATGCAACTTTTATTTCTTTTTTTCCTCAACTTGTAGCTGGTCCAATTGAGCGTACAAGTAATTTATTACCGCAAATTAAGGCTAAGCATGTATTTAATTATGATCAAGCAACCTATGGCTTAAAACTTATGGCTTGGGGCTTTTTTAAGAAGATGGTTATTGCGGATGGCTTATCTAAATATGTTAGTACTATCTATGATGCACCATTTAATTATTCTGGTTTTTCTCTATTACTAGCAACATTATTTTTTACCATTCAAATATATTGTGATTTCTCTGGCTATTCAGATATTGCGATAGGTAGTGCCAAACTATTTGGCATTGATTTAATGACTAATTTTAAGAGTCCTTATTTTTCTCAAAGCATCAAGGAATTTTGGAGTAGATGGCATATATCATTATCTACTTGGTTTAAAGATTATATTTATATTCCATTGGGTGGAAATAGAGTTAGTAAACCAAGGCACTTCTTTAATTTAGTAATTACTTTTTTAGCTAGCGGTCTATGGCATGGGGCTAACTGGACTTTTGTAATATGGGGTGGTATACATGGTGTTGCCCAAGGTATTGAGAATCTAATTATTCCTAAAAGTAAATCTAAAAGTAAAGGTTTTATATGGCTTGTTAGAGTAGCTTTTGTCTTTATCTTTGTATCTTTTGCGTGGGTATTTTTTGTAGCTAACAATTTAAATGATGCCAATTATGTACTATGTAACTGGTATAAGGGAATAGGTTCTATTTCTTCTTATATTAGAAACGGCTTTAGTGATATGGGGCTAGGTGGCACTAATTTATTATTTTTAATTCCTTCTTTATTGTTACTTACAATATATGATTACTTTTCGCTTAAGGGCGATGTGATTGAATATATTTCTTTAAAAAACAGAACATTAAGATGGGCTATATATGTAGTATTTGTTGTATGGCTAATAGTTAGTATGCCATATAGTAATTTAAACGAATTTATTTACTTTCAATTTTAGGTATTAGTATATGAAAAGATTTATTAAGAAAGTTTTAATTTTTATCCTTTTAGTAAGTGTACTGCTTAGTGCACTAGTTATTTTTGATTATAAAGTAGTAGGCAGCCAATACAAATATAGTTATAATGCCGCAATACTAGATAAACTTGATCGTTTAAAGAGTATTAATGAGCCAAAGATTATACTAGTGGGCAATTCTAATGTAGCCTATGGTTTTGATTCTAAATTAATTGAAGAAGAATTTGATATGCCTGTGGTTAATATGGGCTTACATGCAGGACTTGGTAATGCCTTTCACGAGGAAGCAGCTAAACAAGGTATTAATAAGGGTGATATTGTGATTGTTTGTCATTCAGATTATTCAGATACAGATACAATTGGGGATGCGGAATTAGCTTTATTAACTTATGACTATAATGATGAAGTTTTTAAG
>CAVCDR010000102.1:0-20341 GCA_963601025.1 Agathobacter sp.
ATGTATCTTTCTTTTACAATCTTTTTACAGTAATAAATATTTATCCTTTACATGCTTTTCTTATATTAGTTGATGTAGGGAAAACCTATGGAGGATAAAAATGAAAAAGATTATTAAATTAAGTATCGTATTTGTCTTAATGTTAAGCTTAGTAGCTTGTAGTAAGTCAAATAATGAAAGTTCTGATGCAACAGCTGATTCATCAACAAGTGAAACAGGTACAGTTTCTACTGATGGTTCAACTTCAATGGAAAAAGTAATTGGTGCCTTAGGTGAATCATTTATGGCAAACAATTCAGGTGTAACATTCACGTATAATCCAACAGGATCTGGCAGTGGTATTACTGCAGTAAGTGAGGGAAGATGTGATATTGGCTTGTCTTCTAGAGCTTTAAAAGATGAAGAAAAAGCTAATGGCTTAGTTGAAACAGTTCTAGCATATGATGGTATCGCCGTTATTGTAAACAATGATAATCCTGTAACTGATATTTCACTTGAAGATTTAGCTAAGGTATATACTGGTGAAATTACAAATTGGAAAGATCTTGGTGGAAATGATGCTGAAATCGTTTTGATTGGTAGAGAAGCAGGAAGTGGTACAAGAGATGGTTTTGAATCAATTACGGGTACTGCAGATAATTGTCAATATAGACAAGAACTTACAAGTACAGGCGATGTTATTACTACTGTATCACAAAATCCAAATGCAATCGGTTATGCTTCTTTAGCTTCTGTTAAAGATAGTGTTAAGGCATTAAGCGTAAATGGTGTTACAGCTAGCGAAGATACTATTAAAGATGGAACTTATGCGATTCAAAGACCATTTGTTCTAGTAACTAAAGAAGGTGTAGAATTATCTGCCACTGCTCAAAAGTTCTTCGATTATGTAACAAGCAGTGATGCTAATGAAATTATTACTGCTGCAGGGTGTGTTGCTGCTAACTAAATAAAAAGGATTGAGGGCCTTGGCCCTCTTTTGTTCATTATGAAAACAAAAAGAATAAAAGAAGATATTATACATGGAATCTTTTTAATACTTGGATTAATTACGGTAGCTTGTGTTCTTTTGATTTCGATATATCTGATCATTGCTGGTATTCCAGCGATTAAAGAAATTGGCTTTATTAAGTTTATATTTGGAACTAAATGGGCGCCAACTTATAGTGAACCGAGTTATGGAATACTTCCATTTATCTTAACAAGTATCTACGGAACATGCGGAGCTATTGTGATTGGTGTTCCGATTGGCTTTATGTGTGCGGTATATTTATCAAAGATTGCTAGTAATAAAGTAAAAAAGATTGTATCAAGTTCTATAAGTATGCTGGCTGGTATTCCGTCGGTTGTATATGGCTTGGTAGGTATGTTGATACTTGTTCCAGGTATTAGAAAAATATTCAATATTCCAGATGGCTCAAGTTTATTAGCAGCAATCATTGTACTTGCAATTATGATACTTCCTTCAATAATAAAGGTTAGTATTACAGCACTAGATGCTGTGCCAAAAGAATATGAAGATGCATCGTTGGCACTTGGAGCAAGTGAAATTGAAACTTATTTTAAAGTAAGTGTAGTAGCTGCGAAAAGCGGAATAATTACTTCTATAGTATTAGGAATTGGTAGAGCAATAGGCGAGGCAATGGCGGTAATGATGGTATCTGGCAATGTTCCAAATATGCCAGAATTATTTGGATCAGTTCGTTTTCTTACAACGGCGGTCGCTAGTGAAATGTCTTATGCAGCAGGACTACAAAGACAAGCGTTGTTCTCAATTGCGTTAGTCCTATTTGTCTTTATTATGTTAATTAATGCGTGTTTAAATTTTTTCTTAAAGAAGGTCAAATAATATGAATGGATTAACTAATAAAAGAAAAATATATATTTCCACAATGAAAGTATTAATGTATGTTTCAATTGCTTTAACAGTTGGACTTGCATTATTCATGATTGTGTATGTATTGATGAAAGGCTTGCCTAATATTACATGGACTTTACTTTCAACTTCACCTAGTTATTTAAGTGATTCAATTGGTATTCTACCTGATATTTTAAATACTGTTTATATTATTATCGCTACATTAATTGTTATTATCCCATTAGGTGTTGGTGCTGCTATATATTTGAATGAATATGCAACAAATAAAAGACTAGTTAGTGTAATAGAATATGCAACTGAAACTTTATCAGGTATCCCATCAATTATCTATGGCTTAGTTGGTATGCTGTTCTTTTGCGAATTACTAGGCTTTAAGACTTCATTATTAGCTGGCGCGTTAACGCTTGCGATAATGAATTTACCAACGATTATTAAAACTACATTAGAAAGTTTAAAGACGGTACCAAATAGTTATAGAGAAGGTGCCTTTGGCCTAGGAGCTGGCAAATGGCGTGTTATAAAAACAGTGGTGCTTCCAGGATGTGTTGATGGTATTGTAACGGGTTGTATTCTAGCGATTGGAAGAATTGTGGGAGAGAGTGCTGCGTTATTATTTACGGCTGGTTTATCACATACTTTAAATGGTTTTGTTGATGCTTTAAAAACATCAGGGGCAACACTTACGGTTGCCTTATATGTATATGCAAAAGAACGTGGTGAGTTTGGTGTAGCATTTGGCATTGCGGCAATTTTAATGATACTTACTTTAATAATTAATATGCTTGCTGAAATGATTGGCAATCAAATAAAGAGGAAAAACAATGGATAATAATACAATAATTAGTGTAAAAAATCTTGATTTATATTATGGAGACCATAAGGCACTTAATGGAATTAATATGGATATTAAAGAAAATTCTATTACAGCCTTTATTGGACCTTCAGGGTGTGGTAAATCAACATTTTTAAGAACACTTAATAGAATGAACGATTTGATTCCTAATGTAAAAATTACAGGATCAGTTATTTATGATGATAAAGATATTTATTCAAAAAATGTTGATATTTATAATTTGAGAAAAGAAGTTGGGATGGTTTTTCAAAAACCAAATCCATTTCCGATGAGCATCTACGATAATATTGCCTATGGTCCTAGAACTCATGGAATTAAGAAAAAAGAAACATTAGATCAAATAGTTGAAGAATCTTTAAAGGCTGCTGCAATCTTTGATGAAGTGAAAGATAATTTGAAAAAGAGTGCTTTATCTTTAAGTGGTGGTCAACAACAGCGTCTTTGTATCGCACGTGCTTTAGCGGTTAAGCCTAAGGTATTACTAATGGATGAGCCAACAAGTGCTCTAGATCCAATTAGTACTGGTAAGATTGAGGAACTTGCGATGAGCCTAAAGAAAGATTATACGATTGTTATTGTTACTCATAATATGCAGCAAGCACTGCGTATTTCCGATACTACTGCATTCTTCTTACTTGGTGATTTGATTGAATGCGGTGATACCCAAAAGATTTTCTCAATGCCAGAAAACAAGAAGACGGAAGATTACATTACAGGAAGGTTTGGTTAATATGCGTGAATATTTTGATAATGAGTTGCAACAATTAAATGATGATTTAAGCGACATGGCTGATACTACTTATAAGATGATTAAAATCGCTTTAGATAATATTGTAAATTTTAATGAAAATGAATTATCTAATGTTAAACAATTATTTGATAAAGTAGTTAGAAAAGAAAAATATATTGAATCTGAATGCATGAAACTACTGCTTCTTCAACAGCCAGTAGCGTCAGATTTAAGACAAATTAGTTCAATCATGAAGATGATTAATGATCTTCAAAGAATAGGCGATCAAGTGGAAAATATTGCTGAAATTCTCGAGATAACTTCCAAGACTTGTTTAAGTAAAGATGATTTAGTTCTAGATATGGCTAATATTACATCAGGCATGTTAAAAGATAGTATTAGTTCCTTTATAAATAAAGATTTAAGCTTGGCAAAAGACGTTATTAAAAGAGATGATAAAGTTGATGATGACTTTAATACTATAAAGAGCCAATTAATAAATATCATCCATGAATATAAAAATGATGGCGAATATATTATTGATATATTGATGTGTGCCAAATATTTTGAAAAGATTGGTGACCATTGTGTAAATATCGCTAAGTGGACAATTTATTATTTAACTGGTAGTCATAATATTAAAAATGAGGAGTAAATCCTCATTTTTAGCTTATTTCAATTCCGAGTATTGGTAATCCGTCATGATAACCAGTTTCTGATAATAGTAAGTTTTTCTCGTCACCTTCATATGGTTCATAATTTATAAAACCTACATTTTTATAAAAGCTTGTTGATTTATCATTTAATGAAAAGGCAACTAATAACTTACATCCTGCAATATTAGAAATATTATTAGCTTTATTTAGTGCTGAATTTATCATTATTCGACCTGCGCCCATATTTCTATGATTGATGTCAACTAATAATTGGGATAGTTCTACACATGGATAATAGTGCAGTCTATTATCACTTGATTCTTTAATGGCGAAACCAAATGTTCTTAAAGTATAATACCCAATTAAGGTTTTCTTTTCATCTTGTACATCAAATAAGAGATAGCTTTGTGTTAAATGATTATTAATATCTAAATGAGCTTCCATTAAAAGATAGTCTTTTAAACTTTCTTCTTCTGGATAAACTTCAATACTATCGACGATTAAAAAATGTTTTTCAATATTATATTTTTCTTCGACAATCATTTATCTTTGGAAAAATCATAAGGTACAAAACCACCGAATTTTTTAATAGTCTCTTCAACCTTTTTCTTCTGTTCTTCGGGGAATTTTGCATCCTTAAAAGTATCCATAAATCTCTTGGCATCCTTTTCTTCAATGATAGGCAAAATATTTCTTGGTGTATCTTTCATGCTTAAATCCTCCTTTTTTAAATTATAACGTAATAGTAATCAATTTGTTTATCCACCTATATTCTATAGACTTAAATAAGAAAAATATTCCCAAGTTTTTCCCGTTTTCCACCATTTTAATGTGGAAAGCTGGGGATAACTTATTTTTTACATAATTTTTACATAAGCTTGTACATTTGATGACAATTATCTAGTACGATTAAATTGTAAAAAGGGAAATGTAAAATGATTTATTGTGTAGAAGATGATCGTGGAATTAGAGAACTTATGACATATACCTTGAACGCTTCCGGATTAAAGGCGGAAGGTTTTAAGGATGGTCAAGAACTAGATGAAGCTTTAAAAAAAGAAATACCATTACTTATAACACTAGATATTATGCTTCCAAAAGAAGATGGCATCTCTATTTTAAAAAGATTAAAGGCTGATGAAAGATATAAAAACATTCCTATTATCATGGCTAGCGCAAAAGGTGAAGAATATGATAAGGTCATCGGTTTAGATTTAGGTGCCGATGATTATTTAGCTAAACCTTTTGGCATGATGGAAATGGTATCAAGAGTTAAGGCGGTCTTGAGAAGAAGCAATGTTTCTAATGAAAACGATAATAAATTATTAAAGAATGGCCCTATTTCATTATCGTTAAAGGAACATGTTGTAAAAGTTGATAATGTTGAAATTGAACTTACATTAAAAGAATATGAATTATTAGAACTATTTTTAAATAATATTGGTATTGTCTTTACTAGAGAAAATCTTTTATCAAGAATCTGGGAAAGTGATTTTGTGGGTGAAAGCCGCACTATTGATGTACATGTGGGGACTTTAAGAAATAAGCTTGGCGAAGCTGGTGCGTGCATCAAAACATTAAGGGGTGTTGGCTATAAGATGGAGGCAATCTTATGAAAAATAAAATTTTTAAATCAACTTGTCTAGTTGGTATTATTACTCTTGTTTGTTCACTCGTCTTAATAATGGGCGTTTTATATGAATACTTTACTAGTGTCCAATTAAAACAACTTGAAGTGGATAGTGAATTTGTAGCCAATGCGGTAGAAAATTATGGTTTAGATTATCTAAAAAACTTAGATAAGACAGATTGTCGTGTAACCTGGATTGCTAGCGATGGCGGTGTGCTATTTGATTCTGCAGCTAGTGCCTCAAATATGGAAAATCACTTAGAAAGAGAAGAGGTAAAACAAGCTATTGAAAATGGTGTTGGCAGTAGTGTTCGTTACTCTAATACGGTCTTATATAAATCTTTATATAGTGCAAGACTATTAAAAGATGGATCAATTATTAGAACTTCTATTTCTCAATCATCTATTTGGGCTATTGCGATAAGTATGATTCAACCTTTATTAATCGTGATTTTAATTACTGTTGGTCTATCTTTTTATCTAGCATATAGAATTTCCAATAAAGTCACTGAACCCTTAAACGAAATAGATCTTGAACATCCAGAAAACTGTGATACTTATGAGGAAATAAAACCCTTAGTTAATCGTCTTACTATACAACAAAAATTACTTCATTCAAAGGAAAAAGAACTAGCGGATAAGAAGAATGAATTTTCGGCAGCCACCAAGAATTTAAATGAAGGACTAATACTATTAAATGATGAAGGAATTATCTTATCAATTAATGATTTTGCCTCAAAACTACTTAATATTACAAGCTATAGTGTGGGTAAGGATTTACTGTTATTTAATAATACAATTGAAATTCAAGAACTCTTAAGTAAGGCTAAAGAGGGTAATAAGGGTGAGGTAGTAATAACTTTAAATGATAAGGATTATGAATTCTATGCTTCACCAATTATTTCTAGTGATAAAGTAAATGGTATCGCCTTACTAATAATTGATATATCGGAAAAAGAGAAAAGTGAGCTTATGCGTAAAGAGTTTACAGCCAATGTTTCTCATGAACTTAAAACACCTTTACAAAACATTTCAGGTTGTGCTGAACTATTAAGCAATGGCATGGTCACTAGTAAAGAAGATATAAGTAAATTTTCTAAACAAATATATAGTGAAGCTAAACGTCTTATGACTTTGATTGAAGATATTATTAAATTATCATATTTAGATGAAGAAAAGGATGATAGTGCTGATTATAAAGTAGTTGATTTACATGAATTATGCGATAGTGTAATAAATGATTTAAGTATTGTAGCTAGTAATGCATCCGTTAAATTAAGTGTTGAAGGTGATGAGCCAAAGATATTAAGTTCACCTAAATTATTACATATGATTATCTATAATTTGGTTGATAATGGGATTAAATATAACAATAAAGATGGCTATGTAAAAATTAGTATTATTGATAAAGATGATAAGTCTATCATTGATATCAAAGACAATGGTATTGGCATTCCAAGTGATAGTTTAGATAGAATATTCGAAAGATTCTACCGTGTTGATAAATCGCATTCTAAAGAAGTTGGCGGAACAGGGCTTGGACTTTCTATTGTAAAGCACGCTACTAAATCATTAAATGGCGATATCGCTGTTAAATCAGAAGTTAATAAAGGAAGCGAATTTACAATTACTTTACCTAAAATTTAATTTTACATATTCTTTACAATTCCTTTTTATAGCTTTGACAATCCCTTGTTAAGTTTATTAAGAAGGGATTTTATTATGGATTTATTTGATTTATTAAAGATGATTGGCGGATTATGCTTGTTCCTATTTGGCATGAATATTATGGGACAAGCTTTAGAAAGAAAAGCTGGTAATAGACTAAAGGATTTATTGGCTAAGATGACTAATAGTAAGATTAAAGGCTTTTTAACAGGGCTTGTTATTACAGCAATCATTCAATCTTCTAGTGCTACAACGGTAATGGTTGTAGGCTTTGTAAATTCAGGATTAATGAGCTTAAGGCAAGCTATTAATGTCATTATGGGAGCTAATATTGGTACTACCATTACTTCGTGGATTCTTTCTTTAGGAGGAATTGATGGATCTAGTGTACTAGTTAGATTATTAAAACCTACATCATTTACACCGATCTTAGCTTTAATTGGAATTGTTTTATATATGTTTATTAAAAATGACTCCAAGAAAGATACTGGATTGATTTTACTAGGATTTGCGACTTTAATGTTTGGCATGGATAGTATGTCTAATGCAGTAAGTGGATTAGCTGATGTGCCTGGCTTTTCAAAAATGTTTCTATTATTTACAAACCCAATACTAGGAGTGCTTGTAGGTGCCATCTTGACTGCGATAATTCAATCTAGTTCAGCTTCAGTAGGTATCTTGCAAGCTCTAGCTAGCACAGGGCAAGTAAGTTACGGAGCGGCCGTTCCTATTATCATGGGCCAAAATATTGGCACTTGTGTAACGGCTTTACTTTCTTCAATTGGCACCAATAAGAACGCTAAAAGGGCCGCCTTTGTCCATCTATCATTTAATATCATTGGAACCATATTTGTCTTAATTATCTTTTGTATCGTTAAATCTATTTTCTATTTGCCAATTTTAAATGATAATGCCACAATGTTCGGTATTGCGGTATGTCATTCAATGTTTAATATAATTTGTGTTATTATCTTGCTTCCATTATCTGGTTATCTAGAAAAATTAGCTTTAAAGGTTATTCCTGATAGTAAAGTTAAAGAAAAGTATGACGAACTAGATAAACGTCTATTTGTAACTCCTACTTTAGCTTTGGCTCAAGCGAAAGCTTCTTTATGGGATATGGCTGATACTTCAAAGGATGCCATAACTAAGGCCCTAAAAACAATTGATAACTATAATGATAAAACTTATGAGAGCATTTGTAAGATTGAGGATAAAAATGATCACTATGAGGATAAGATTGGTACATACTTAGTAGAACTTAGCTCTAAAAATACTTTAAATGAAACTGAAAGCAAGGAAGTTTCTAAATATTTAAAAGTTATTGGCGACTTGGAAAGAATAGCCGATCATGCGATAAATATTGCCCAGTCTAGTAAGGAACTTAGAAATAATAACTTATCTTTATCAGAAGAAGCGGTAAGAGAAATGGATAAGATGACGACGGCTGTAAATGAGATAGTCAATCTAGCTTTAAAAGCTTTTAAGGAAAATAGTCTTGAGATAGCTTTAAAGATTGCGCCATTAGAAGAAGTAATTGATGATTTAAAGGAAAATTTAAGAACTAATCATATCGATAGAGTTAAAAAAGGTGAGTGTAGTATTGAAGCTGGTTTTGTATGGTCGGATTTAATAACTAATTTAGAAAGAGTAGGCGACCATTGCAATAACATTGGTGCTGAAATAATTGATGATATTAGTTTTGATAATATGTATATCCATAAAACCAAAAGACACGCTTCAAAAGATAAGGATTATGATTCTTTATTTAAAGAATACTCTAGCAAATATGCCATTTAATAGATAAAATAGATACATGGCAATACGTACAAACAAGGCTATTATTTCTACTTTTGAGGAAATGCTTGATGAAATGCCTTTTGAGAAGATTACGGTATCTGAATTAGCTAAAAGGTGTGAGATATCACCTAATACTTTCTATTACCATTATGAAGATATTTATGATTTATTGTCTAAATGGCTAGAACTTAGAAGAAATGAATGGCTTCAATTAGATGATATTGAGGCTTCGTTAAGAGAATTTATTGAATATTGTAAACAAAATAAGAGAAAAATATATCATATTTATAATTCCTTATCTAGAAACTATTTGGAGCGCATGGTTTTTAAATATGAGAAAGAGCTAATACAATCTTATATTCAAAATAATATTGATGAAAATAAGTATCCAAAGGAAAAGATTGAACAAATGACGGATTTTATCTTATATGCCATAATTGGCTCATTTCTTAAGTTTATGTGGAATGATATGAAAGATGATACTGATACTTTAATAAAAAGTTCAGCTGATTTCTTAAATGGTTATGTTAAATATTGTTTAAGTAGACAAGATGAACACTAAAAGATTAAGCATTCTTTCTTTATTATTGGGAATGGCCTTAATTTTATCTTATATTGAAAGTCTTATTCCTTATGATTTTCTAATACCCGGAATTAAAGTTGGCTTATGTAATATAGCCATCATTTTTACGTTATATAAATTCGGCATCAAAGAAGCTTTTTTAGTTTCAATATTAAGAGTAATTATAATGGCTATCTTATTTAATAATGGTATTACTTTTATTTATAGTTTATCAGGCGCCTTGTTATCACTAGTTATGATGTCTATCTTTAAGAAGTTTAAACTATTAGATGAATATGGTGTATGTATTGTAGGAGCTCTATCGCATAATATAGGCCAATTATTAGCTGCCTATTTTTTATTAAAGACAAGTAGTGTTATTTATTATTTACCATATTTATTACTTGCTGGCACGATTGCTGGATTTGTTATTGGTACATTATCATATATGATGATTAAAAGGATAAACATATGAAAAAAGTACTAGTTTTATTATTATTAATTTGTTTAGTAGGATGCAAAACTAACAATACTTATGAAAAGTATTACTATACTTATTTTGATACTGTTAGTGTTATTAAATCTTATTCTAGCGATGATGAAAATACTTTTAATGATAAGTGTAGTCAAATAGAAAAGCTATTACTTAAATATCATAATTATTTTGATACTTTCGAGGATCATGATGTAAATGGATTATATAAAATTAATGCCAATGCTGGTAAAACGGTTATTAAAATTGATGAAGAGCTTTTTACTTTTTTAGAGTTTGGTAAAGATATATATTATAAAACTAATGGTAAGACTAATATTATGATGGGTGCCTTAACTAGTATTTGGAAAGATAGTATTAATAACAAGACTTTACCAAATGATGATGACTTAAATAATGCTAGTAAACATATGGATATTGAATCTTTAGTATTAGATAAAGACAACTTGACGGCTTATATAAGTGATGAAAACGCTAGGATTGATGTTGGCAGTATTTCCAAAGGCTATGTTTGCAATCTAATAAAGGATATGGATTTAGATCTTGATGGTTATAGTGTTTCTTTGGGTGGCAATGTTTTATTAATTGGCAAGAAAAATGATGGTTCTTTGTATAAAGTTGGTATAAAAGATCCTTTTAAGGAAAATAGTATCTTAGAAAAATTTGAGCTTAGTGATACTTCACTTGTTACAAGTGGAAACTATGAAAGATATTTTGAAAAAGATGGTATTAAATATCATCATATTATTGATCCTAGTACGCTATATCCAAGTATGTATTATGCAAGTGTTACGGTTATTTATCCAGATAGCGCAATTTGCGATGGCTTATCGACCGCCTTATTTTCATTAAGTGTAAAAGAAGGCAAGAGGATATTAAAACAATATCCTGATATACAAGTTATTTGGGTTTATTTAGATGGTAGCATTGAACACTATAATTAAGAATTTTTGCATTTTTAACTAGTTAAATTTTTAACTTGTATTTTGACTATATAATTAAATCAAGTGAGGGAGAGTTATGCCATTTTTAATTGGGCCAATGTGTAAAAAACTGAGGTCATTAAAGTATTTGACAGAAGAAAGTTCTGTCTTAGAGCTTAACCCAGAAATACTTTCAGTACCATTATGCACTGGAGCTTATGAGGGTGAGGCAAAAGTTAATGTTGGCGATGAAGTTAAGCTTGGACAAATGATTGGGCTTGCGAGCACACGTTTTTATGTGCCTTTCTATGCACCATGTTCAGGAGAAGTTATCGCTATTGAAAAGAAGATGTCAGCTAGGTTGAAGCCTTGTAACCACATCGTAATCAAGAATGATTTTAAAGATGAAAAAGAATTTTTAGAAACAACTATTGATTTAAATAGTTCTAAGGAAGAAATTCTTGATTTTATGAAAAATATCGGATTATTAGGACAGGGCGGTGCAGGATTTCCTGCTTATATCAAATATAATACCGATAAATGTGAAACACTTCTTATTAATGCTGTAGAATGCGAACCATATTTGACAGCTGATATTCGTAATATTGAAACTAATCCAGATGATTTCTATCTTGGCGTTAAGCTTATGTTTAAAGCTTCAGGCGCTAAGAAATGTAAAATTGGTATTAAGGAATATCATGTTGAAACAATTGAGTTATTAAAGGGTTTATTTAATAAGGAAGAAGATATTGAAGTTTGTCCTGTTAGGGATGCTTATCCATATGGATGGGAAAGAACTTTAGTTAATACACTAATTGGTAAGCGTTATAACAAACTTCCAATTGAAGTTGGTGCTATTGTAAGTAACTGTACTAGTGCTATTACTTTAGCTAAGGCTAGTAGAGAAAAGCTTCCAATGTATCAAAGATTTGTAACAATTTCTGGTGAAAATATTAAGCATCCACATGATGTATTCTGTCGTATAGGCACTTCTATTAAAGAACTTATTGAAGCTTGTGGTGGTGTTAAAGTTTCACCTGCTAATATCTTAATGGGTGGTCCTATGATGGGAACTTGTGTTACTAAGGATGAAGTTTGTATTAATACTATTTCTAATGGTGTTACTATTTATAAACATGAAGAAATTAAGCCTATGAGTTGTCTTAGATGTGGCCAATGCGTTGAACATTGTCCTGGTAGCTTACAACCTTGTTCAATCAATGAAGCATTTAAGATTAATGATGTAAAGCGTCTTGAAGCCTTACATGTTTTAGATTGTATTGAATGTGGTATGTGTACTTATATTTGTCCTAGTAAGATTGAAGTTACAGAAAATATAAGACGTGCTAAACGTTTCTATAACTTAAGGAGGGCTAAATAATGGCAGAATATAAATTTAGAGCGACGCCAATGTTTAGAAGAAGACTAAACACCCAAACAGTAATGGCTCACTTATTATTAGGTCTAATCGTTGTTTATTTGTTTGGTCTATATAACAGTTTTGTATTGGGCGTTGAATATTTTGTGCATGCATTATTAATGTTACTATGTGCTTTATTAGGTGGTGTAGGAACAGAAGTTGTTTATGCTTTAGTACTTAAAAAAGATGTTAAACAATTCTTGAGTACATCATTTCCTTGGATTACTTGTTTAATTCTTGTGGAAATTATTCCATGTGATACATCACTTTATGCGGTATTTGTATCAAGTATCTTAGCTATTTTCTTTGGCAAGTTAGTATTTGGTGGCTTTGGTCAAAATACCTTTAATCCAGCCGCTGTTGGAAGATGTTTTATCACTACATCATTTGTTTCTACAGCCGCTGTTGATTTAATTACCCAATCAACACCTACTGCAGCCTTTGCATCATCTAGCTGGCTAATGACAAAGGAAGGCTTTGAAGCTTTCTTAGCTCAATATGGTGGTTTATCTAACTTATTCTTAGGAAACTATTTTGGTGCTTTAGGTGAAACAAGTACTTTAATTATTCTAGTATTATTAATTATTTTCTTAGCTGATGGTGTAGTAGACTGGAGAGTTCCACTAACATATATCACGGTATGTTTTGTAAGCTCATTTATTATTGGTGAAGTAAATGGCCTAGGTATTAGATATGCCATAGCCTTTATTTGTACTGGTGGTCTATTATATGGCGCCGTATTTATGCTTACCGATCCTGTTACATCACCTTTCTCAGTACCGGGTAGAATGGTGTTTGCGTGTGTGGCTGCGCTAGTTACTTGTCTAATTAGATTTTTAGGTAACTTACCTGAAGGCGTATGTTATGGTATTTTAATCGCTAATATGCTTTCGCCATTGATTGATAAGATTTTCTCTTGTAAGCAAATCGAAGCTTATAAAAAGAATAGTATTATCACTTACGCTACAATTCTAGTTACTATTATCGCAATTACTTGCGCTGGATTATCTATTACTCCTACTGAATATAAGTATGCAAGTAACAGTAACACAGCATATGTGGAGGTAACTCATGAATAAGACAATTAAACTATTATTATTCTTAGGCATTATCTCTGGTCTTAGTGGTATTGCGATTAGTTCTTTAAATACAGTATTAGAGCCAATTATTGAAGAAAATGATCGTAAAGTTCTTCTAGAAAACATTAATGAAATATTCCCAGGCAGTGATTTTGAAACTTTAGATTATTCTAATAGCACTGTTAAATCAGTATATAAGATTGCAGGCAAGGGTTATATTTGTGAGACTACAGCTACTGGCTACAACAACAATACAGCCATTGATATCTTAATTGGTTTTGATGAAGATGGAACAATTGTTGCGTTAAAGACACTTACTCAACAAGAAACTAATGGTTATGGTTCTAAATGTTTTGAGGAAGCTAACATTGAGAAGAATTATTTAAATAAGAAAATCGACGAAGATGTTGACATGGTCTCTGGGGCAACACTTACTTCTAATGCTATGAAGAAGATGATTGATGCTGCAAGAGATGCAATAAAGGAGCTTGATTAATATGTGGAAAGATTTTAAAAACTGTTTTATCAAAAACAATCCCGTATTCGGTCTATTCTTGGGCATGTGCTCAACATTAGCCATCTCTACTTCGCTTAATAATGCAATAGGTATGGGACTTTCAGTTACGGTTGTCCTAATTTGTTCAAACGTTATTATTTCAGCACTTCGTAATGTAATTCCTGATGAAATAAGAATTCCGGTATATATTGTAATTATTGCAACGCTTGTTTCAATGTTGCAAATGGTATTACATGCTTATATGCCATCTTTATATACTAGCTTGGGTGCTTTCCTATCTTTGATTGTTGTTAACTGTATAATCTTAGGTAGAGCTGAAGCCTTTGCTTCTAAAAATGGTGTATTCGCAAGTTTTATTGATGGACTAGGTATGGGTTTAGCGTATACATTCTCATTACTATTAATTAGTATTACAAGAGAATTGTTATCAACTATGGCCCTTGAATTCTATAATCCATTTGATGCCTCACAAATGCTATTTAAGATTGTGCTTCCTTTCCAAGAATATAAGATTACCTTATTCTCAGGATCAGTTGGTGCCTTCTTAACTTTCGCTGTTTTTGCGGCTATCTTTGGAAAAATCAAGAGTAATGAAAATAAAAAGGAGAAAACAAAATGAAGCTTCTTTCAATGATTTTAACGGCAATCTTAACTAATAATATTGTCTTAACTAAATTCTTAGGAATTTGCCCATTTAT
The DNA here is from genome assembly GCA_963601025.1 of Agathobacter sp. Classification (GTDB taxonomy): domain Bacteria; phylum Bacillota_I; class Bacilli_A; order Erysipelotrichales; family Erysipelotrichaceae; genus Colivicinus. The sequence goes on from CAVCDR010000102.1 coordinate 14,906, forward strand.
GGGTGTATCTAAATCAAGCAAGTCAGCCGTCGGCATGGGGCTTGCGGTTACATTTGTAATCTTCTTTGCTTCTATTCTTACATATGGTTTAAATTACCTGGTTCTTGTTCCATATCATATTGAGTATATGCAACTTATCAGCTTTATTCTTGTAATTGCTTCATTTGTACAACTTGTGGAAATGATTATTAAGAAATATTCACCAACTCTATATAAATCACTTGGTGTGTATCTTCCTTTAATCACTACAAACTGTACAGTATTATATGTAGCTCAACAAAATATTTCGGCTGAATATACTTTTATTGAAACATGTGTTAATTCACTTGCTGTACCTTTAGGCTTTATGATGGTACTATTCTTATTCTCTTGTATTAGAGAAAGATTAGACTATGCTGATACTTTACCTTCTTGGAAGGGCAATCCGGTGGCACTTGTTGTAGCTGCCTTGATGGCCTTAGCCTTCTCTGGTTTAGCTGGTATTGTTTAATGTTGGCAATCGTTATATTTGTTTTTCTAGCTTGTCTATTTGGCATTAGCTTTTACTTAAATAGTAAGACGCCAGTTCCAAAGGGGTGTGAAAAACTTAAAGAAGATTGTAGGGGATGTAACATTAGTTCATGTCCAAATAGAAAGGATGACAAAAATGATTAATGCATTAATTGTAATGCTAGTGCTTGGTGGAATACTTGGCGCTATCTTAGCTATTTCAAGTAAAGTATTCCATGTTGAAGTAGATAAAAGAGAAGAGGAAGTTACAACAAAACTTCCTGGATATAACTGTGGTGCTTGTGGCTTCCCGGGTTGTAGTGGTTTAGCTCATGCTTTAGTAACAGGCGAGGTTACAAACTTCCCTTGTAAGATTACAGCTGCTGATAAGAAGAACGAAATTATCGATTATTTAAAGAACACACCTGGTCCTAATGGAGAAACAGTTGAAATCAAAGCTTAAAATTAGAACAGCTATTTTTAGCTGTTCTATTTTATTTATTAGTCTTTTATTAATTTTATTAAATAACCGTGAAAACGGTTCTTTTGTCATTGTAAACAATAATGGTGATATTAGTTATTATTCTTTAAATGTTGATAATGTGATTATACTGAATAATGGAAGTAATACACTTACAATTAAAGATGGTTATGCCTATATGAGTGATGCGAATTGTCCTGATAAGATATGTATGCATCAAGGTAAGATAAATAAAAAAGGGCAAACAATTACTTGCTTGCCCAATAAAATTACTGTTTCTATAAGTAGCGATGATGATATTGATATTATCAATTAGATAATGTAGCCTTAGCCATTTCAAAGATATCTACTTTTAAACTATCGATATCACTTGGAAAGCCATCAATAATTGAAGAATAACATACTGAACATAACATTGATAAAAGTGCATAGAGTCTTAATAAAATCTTATGTTCTGACATATGTATTTTTTTAGAGTATTCATTTATGGCGTCTCTAATTTTAGACATTGTGGGATCACTTGTGGCATTAAACTCATCTTCTGATATTGGCCAAATAAAATCTTTTTTAATAACCAACAAGGCATCTTTATCATGTTTAAATAGTTCAATTAAATAATTGGCCATACATATTACAGAATCAATAAAGTCACCTTTTATCTTTAAACTTTCATCATAGGCGGCCTTTAATATATCAAAAGAAACTCTTCTAACTAAATTCCTTAAGACATCTTCTTTATCCGTAAAATAAAGATAGAATGTACCTTTAGCTATTCCTGATTTTTCACATATCATTGAAATAGAAGTATTAGATACACCAATTGAAGTAAATAACTCATAGGCTGAATCTAATATTTTTTTTCTTTTTTCTTCTTTTTTTTGTGTTATTAATCCTGCCATATATCTATTATTTTATTAATAAATTTCGCTTTGTAAAGTACTTTTGCCAAAAAAGTGACTAAAAGTCATTTTTCTATTGACATTAACTTTAGTAGCTATATAATATCGTATGTAAATGACCGATGGTCATTATTATTGTGGAGGTATTATGAAAAGATTTGCGCATTTTATTGTTAAATTTTATAAACAAATCTTAATAGTTTCCATATTGCTTCTGATACCATCAGCAATTGGTGCGGTATCAACAAAAATTAACTATGATATCTTGACTTACTTGCCAAGTGATCTAGATTCCATGGTTGGTGAACAATATTTGGAAAAAGATTTTAATCTTGCATCTAGTGCAATGATTACCGTGGAGAATATGCCTACTGCTAATTTACTTGATTTAAAAGAGAGAATTAGTAATGTTGAAGGTGTAAATGAAGTATTTTGGTTATCTGATGTCTTAGATGTAACTATCTCAAAGGATATGTTACCGGATGATATCTATAATTTCATGTTTAATTCCGATAAGGATGCAACAATGATGATTGTTAGATTCAATGATACAGCTGCATCAGAGTCGACTATGAATGCAATTGCGAAGATTAAGAAGATTTGTGCTAATGAAGCTTATATCGGTGGTATGTCAATCATCCTACAAGATACTAAAGCATTAGTTGACCAAGAACTTCCTATTTATATTGTGATTGCTGTACTAGCTTGTATTGTTGTCTTGTGGCTTGGTTTAAAATCAAATATCCTACCATTCTTATTTATGGTTGGACTTATATTCCCAATACTATATAACTTTGGTTCAAATATTATCTTTGGCCAAATATCATACATCACTGAAGCCTTGGCAACAGTACTTCAACTTGGTGTAACAATGGACTATTCAATCTTCTTAGTCAATAGATGGAGAGAAGAAAGAAAACTTGTTGATAATGATTTTGATGCCATGGAAAACGCTATTGTAAATACTGGTGTATCAATTAGTGCATCTAGTTTAACTACCGTAGCTGGTTTCTTAGCGTTATGCTTTATGAGATTAACTCTTGGTAAAGATATTGGTCTAGTAATGGCTAAGGGTGTTGTACTTGGTGTATTAAGTACAATCACTATTCTTCCAGCTTTGATTCTTACTTTTAAAGATAAGATTTGGAAGTGGGAACATAAGCCTCTTATTCCAAAGCTAGAAAAGACTTCTTATTTTGTAACTAAACATTATAAGACGGTAATGGTAATCTTCTTTGTAGTATTTGCCTTATTCGCTTTAGCTTATCCAAAGGTCGAACAATACTATACTTTAACTGATTCACTTCCTGCGGATATGACTGGCAAGGTTGGTAATGATAAGTTAAAAGAAGACTTCAATATGACGTCTAGTTACTTTGTCATCATTAAAGATGGGCTAAAAGATGAAGATATTAAGCAAATGGTAAAAGAAATTGAAGGCTTAGATAATATTACTTCTTGCCTAGCTATTGAAAAGTTTATTGGTGGCGCAATTCCATCTAGTATCTTACCTGATGTCTTAACCGATACCTTTGTAGCCAATGGCCATGAAATGATTATGGTTAACTCTAAATTAAAGGCTGGTACTGATGAAATCAATGCCCAAATTGAAGAACTTAATACAATTGTTAAAAAATACGATAGTACTGGTGTAGTGACTGGTGAAGCTCCAATGACTAAAGATTTAATTGAAATCGCCAATGTGGACTTCAATAATGTAAACTGGATCTCAATTGCCTTTGTCTTTGTAATTATCTTGATTAGCTTTAAATCAATTTCGCTTCCTATATTACTAGTAGCTGCCATTGAGTCGGCAATCATCATGAATATGGGTACAGCCTACTTTCTGTCTACAACACTTCCATTTATCGCAAGTATAGTAATTGGTACTATTCAACTTGGTGCCACTGTCGATTACGCCATCTTGATGACAACTCGTTTTAAGGAAGAAATTGCCAATGGCCACGATAAAAAGGAGGCAGCACAAATTGCTGTATACAACTGTTCTCAATCAATTTTAACTTCTGGTTTAACTTTCTTTGGTGCAACAGTTGGTGTATCACTTATTTCGAAGATGGAATTATTACAAAGTATATGTCTATTGATTGCTAGAGGTGCATTATATTCAATGGTAGTCATCATCTTTGTGCTTCCATGTTTCTTAATTATATTTGAGGGTATTATTAGCCATACAACAATTGGATGGCCTAAAACTAAAAAGGAGAATGCTTAAATGAAAAAGATTAACAAAGTATTTGTAACAGCTTTATCTTGCCTATTAGCCGCAACATATGTATTGCCAATAAGTGCTGAAGATGAAGTTGAAAAAAGCGAGAGTGTTTATACAGTATTGAATGCTGATGGCAGCGTTAAAACAATTACTGTATCAGATACTTTACATAGTAATAGTGGATTTAATAACTATAAGGATACATCTGATTTAAAGGATGTTGAAAACTTAAAGAGTAACGATGAAGTAAATAGTACAAGTGGTGGTTATATTTGGAATACTAGTGACACTGATATTTACTATCAAGGTACTTCTACTAAAGAATTGCCATTAACAGTTAAGATTACTTATACATTAGATGGCAAGGAAATTAGTAGTGATGATTTAGTTGGACAAAGTGGACACTTAGTAATTAAAGTAAATGTTACCAATAGTTCTAAGCAAACTTATACAGCTAATAATAAGACATATAATCTAGTTACACCATTTGTAACAGGACTTGTATGTATGATGGATGATGATACATTTACTAATGTAAAAGTTAATTCAGGTACTGTAACAAGTGATTCTAGTCATAGTGTTATCGCAAGTGTAATGGTACCAGGATTAAAGACTGGTTTAAAACAAGTATTAGATACAGATTTAATGCATAAATTAGAGGATTATCTAATTGATGAAATTACAATCGAAGCTGATGTAACAGATTATGAATCTCCTACATTAATGATGGCGGCAGCTACTTCTACCGATGCCTTAAAGGAAGAATTTGATGATATCGACGACTTCTCTTCTATCTTTGATAAGTTAGATGAACTTAAAGAAGCTACCCAAGAATTAATTGATGGAACATCTTCTTTATATGATGGTGCTGTTAAATTAAATGATGGTGTAGCTACATTAAAAGATGGTGCTAATTCATTAAGTTCTGGTGCAACATCTTTATATGACGGCGCTGATAAGCTAGCAAGTGGCGCCACTACATTACGTGATGGTTTAAATACTTTATCTAGTAATTCTTCTGAAATTAGAGGTGGCATGAATACACTTGCAGAAACTGTATTAGAGACAGCTAATGACGAATTAGAAGAAGCTGGGTTCCCTGAAGTTACTTGGGATGATATTGAAAAATGTAGAACTGGCAAAGCTGGTGAATGTGTATTTGATAAATATTCTCAAGTTCAAATAACAGATGAACAAAGAGCCGCAGCTAAAGCAACAATTAAATCTACTATTGAAGAAAAAGGTGGACAAGCAATTAGTGATGCAAATTTAAATGCACTAATTTATCTAGCTGCCCAAAATGCTGACTCATCTTTATCATTCGAGGATAAAATTAC
>CAVCDR010000103.1:0-21177 GCA_963601025.1 Agathobacter sp.
CCACGTGCTTGGTATATGCTTAAGTATTTCAATCCTAATTTATGTGATTGGAATGCTGATTATACTCCAGAGAGTGATGAATTACCATTTAGTTTAGTTCCTGAAAGAAAGATTACAATTGAGGATGTTAAATATATTTTATCAAGTCATTTCCAAGGTACGCCTTTTGATCCATATTTGAGTTATGGTGATAAGAGTTTAGCTGGAAAATATAGAAGTATTGGCGTAAATCGTACTGATGACTTAGAGATTATTCAAATGCGTCCATACGCTTTGCCTATTGAGTGGCAATGTTTTGGTTCTAATGTGTTTAATGTGGCTATCCCACAATATACTTGTGTTAATAAGACTCCTGCTTTCTTAAATAGCACAACTAATGATGTAAGTACTAATAGCTTTTATTGGGTGAGTAGATTAATTGGTACATTAGCTGATGCCTCTTATAAGGATTGTTTAAATTTAATTGAAAGATATCAATTAAAGGGCGCTACAGTTGGCCAAATGTTTGTTAAGAAATACGATGAAGTATTAAAAGATTTAGATGGCGATAAATTGTTAGAAGAGGCTATTAAGGCTAATCAAGAGATTGCGGATGAATTTGAGAAGTTAAGTATCGATACATTAAACAAGGTTCTTAAGGCTGCCAGCAATAATATGAAGAACGCATTCTCTAGAAGCGATGCATAAAATAGGGTGACTCAAATGAGTCACTTTTGCATTTTGTTACAAAAAAGGGTCAAAAATCTGAGCATTTTGTTACAAAGCATGGATAAAAAGTGCTTCATTTTGTTACAATAAGCCTAGAGGTGATGCACGTGTTATATCGTAAGGTTTATGATGAACTAATAAAATGGAAAAATGATGATCATAAAAAGGCTCTTTGTATTCTTGGGGCAAGACAAATTGGCAAGACAACAATCATTAGAGAATTTGGTAATAATGAGTATGATTGTTTTGTTGAATTAAATTTTATTTTGAATGAAAAAGCTTCAAGAATATTTGATGGTGACTTAGATGTAAATAATGTTATTGAAGGTATTACGGCTTTAACCAGAAAAGAACTAATCCCCGGTAAGACTTTAATTCTATTTGATGAGATTCAAGAGTGCCCTAATGCCCGTATAGCCATTAAATTTTTAGTTGAAGATGGAAGATTTGATTATATTGAGAGTGGTTCTTTACTTGGCGTAAAAAATAAGATTGTTAAGTCATATCCAGTTGGGTTTGAAAAGATATATTATATGTATCCTTTAGACTTTATGGAGTTTTTAAAGGCTAATGGAATCAAAGACTCAACAATTGAGTTATTAAAGAAAAGTTACGATGATAAAGCTCCTGTTTTGGATAATATTCATACAATCATAATGAAATTATTTTATGCCTATATTGTGGTTGGGGGGATGCCAGAAGTTGTGAATGCATATATCTCCACTCATGATATAGGAAAGGTTATTTCATTACAAAACGCTATTATAGAGCTTTATAAACAAGATATAAGTAAGTATTCATTGGAAAGTGATGGCCCAAAGATTAGGGCTATCTATGATGCAATACCATCACAATTAAATGATAAAAATAGACGTTTTAATATTTCGGCAATTAATAGTAATGCACGATTATTAAGATATGAAGATAGCTTTAATTGGCTTATTGAAGCAGGAGTGGTTAATCCTTGTTATAACGTGAATGAACCTGTTGACTCATTAAGCCTAAATGAGAAACGTAATTTGTTTAAGCTTTATTCAGGTGATACTGGATTATTGTGTGCGCAATCAATGAATGATATTCAATTTGATATTTTGCAAGGGAACACAAGCGTTAATATGGGAAGCGTCCTTGAAAATGTGATGGCTCAACTTTTTGTGGCGAATGGTTTTTCACTAAATTATTTTGATTCCCATAAATATGGAGAACTTGATTTCGTACTGCAAAAAGGTGTCAATATTGATTATGTAGAAATAAAGTCTGGTAATGATTATAAAAAACATGCCGCATTAAATAAAATTAAAGAAGTTAAAGATTGGAAACATAACAATAATATTGTTTTTTGTAAGAGTAATATTTTTGTTGAAGACGACATAACATACTATCCTTGGTACATGGCTATGTTTTATAAAGGCATTACAAAAACAAGTGATTTCGAATATAAAATCGATATTGGAGACTTGTAAAAACCCAAAAGTTTGCTCTTTCGTGCAAAATAAGCATTTTAAAAAGTGCCTTTTCGTGCATGAGGTGGTGGTATGGTGTTTAATATGGCTGAAATTTTTGTTAAATAGCATGTTTATCCTTTATGCGTTAATAGTGATGCCAATTGATATAATTTCTTTAAAGGAAGTGAAGTCTATGAAAAAGATATTAATAATAGTCATATGCATCTTTTGTCTGTGTGCTTGCTCATCTTCAAAAAAAGATGAAGAAGATAAAGAAACGGCCAAGCCAACCGCAGAACCAACTAATGAAGAAACTTCAAATGCCCAAGAAGAATCAAAAGAGGATGACGTTTTTGATGAAGTGGTTGGTAATTGGTATTTTTGGACTTTAGAAAATCATTTTGCCAATATTGGTATTAATGCCCAAATTCCAAGTTTAATCACATTTAATGCTGATTCAACTTTTGAATATGAACTTTATGTTTGGAGTTCTTCATCAGCTGAATCGAATATGCAAAAAATACAGGGTACTTATTCTATTACAAATAGCACAATAAGTATGTTCTACAATCAAATATATAAAACAGGCGTTGATAATGAAGAAACTATAAAAGATAAAATTGATATCTCCTTTAGCCTTATAGGAAACGAAATAACAATACAAGGGCTTGGGGTTTATGTTAAAGAAGGGCAAGTTCCAAATCCTTTACCTGATTGCAGTAATGAGTATTCAAAGAAGTTAGAAGGTTATTATGTTTGTGACTACATACATGGTGAAGGTAATGACTATTTTCATTTTAATGAAAAGGGGCAAATAAATAGAATAGCATATTTTAATTCTGAAAAAAATTGTGAGTACGATTACGTATATAACAATTTTACAAGTAATACTATTGATGGCATGGTAGAAAGATGTGGCGGAGATTCAGAATGCCCTTTTGAATCAAACTACACGATAAATGAAGATGGTAGTGTTAGTTTATTTAATTTAGAAGGAATACAATATGCAACCTTGAATAATATTCCAAAAGAAACATTTGATGATGTTCAAAAGGATACCACATATTATGTTGGTGATGTTTATTTAATATTAGCTGATACTTTAAATATAAGAGAACAACCTTCAACTTCTTCAAAAGTAGTAGCAACACTAAATAAAAATGATATACGATACGCTAACTACGAACGTAAAATGGATCCTGTTCAAGCTGATGGTTATACATGGTATTTCATAGGAGAAAATCAGTGGATTGCTGATAAAAATGGGGAGTGGGTACAAAAGATTAGATGAAAACAATTGATATAAAAAAGGTAATTTTGCTATCAATTGTGTTACTCATAGGCTTATTTTATGCGAATGTTTTTGCTGATGATGAAGAAGGTGATGAAAATAGCCAAGCAGATGCACCAGTGACAAGTGAAGACAGTTCGATTTTTAATTTTATTATTAAAGCCTATAATCCACTAAATGAAGAGCTAATTCTTGATGTTGTTGATTCATACCGTGGTGATGTGATTTATTTGAAGGCTTTTGATGAAAGTGGTAAAGAATTAGATTTAGATTTATTTGATTTTAAAGGGTCTAGCGGTCTTTTTCCATATCGCGATACAAACACTGGTACTATTCACGAATTTATTACATCTAAACAAGGAATACAGACAATCACCGCTACTTTAAAAGAAGATAACTCTAAACAATCTTCAGTTAGCTTTAATTGTGTTGAAGGTAATACTGAGATTAGGTTTGTGTTTATTTCTAGTGATGAACTATGGTATAAAACAACACAAGTCAAAAATAATGAATATTATTTGAACTATCCTGATGCATATAATTCTGATTTAATTGAAAAAAATCCTAAAACTGACAATGTAAGGCAATGGATTCAAATTAAAAGCTACTATGGAAAATATACATCACCTTATTTAACTGAAGTTTCTGGATGGCCATCTATTTCAGAATATGATTTATCAACTTCAGATTCTAATGTTGTTAAAACATATATAGAAAATGGTGCTTATAATTCTTGGATGATTGAGATAACCGGCAATGGAACCGCTGAAATAACAGCCACGCTATTAAGTGATTCTTCTATAAAAACAAGCATGACAATAACGGTAGAAAATTATCCTGAAAAAGAAACTGCCAAAACTAACCAAACAACAAATTCTACGGATAATAAACAGGAAAGCAAAACAAATGTAATCAATGAATCATCAAGCACAAAAGATACACCGATAAGCAATAAAAGTAATGTTGTTTCAATAGAAGAACCAACATTTGGATGTAAAGAAGAAATCATTAAACCCTGGTGCGTTATTGTGGCGTTAGCTATCACTATAATCCTTTTGGTTCTATCGATCATTACTAAAAATAAAACACTTATTATTGTTGATGCCATATGCGTTGTATTAACAATTATTATTGGAGTTATGATCCTGGTATTAAATAAACCAGTAAACGACTACAATAAAGCATTAGAATTATATGAAAATGGCAATTATCAAGAAGCATTAGATCTTTTAAATGGTGATGAAGATGGGCTAAAACAAGAGTGTGCACTTCGATTAGTAATTAATGAAATATTAAATAACAATATTCAAGATACATCAAATACAATTGATGACAATATACAAAACTTAATAAGCAAATATAACGAATCATCAAGCTTATACGATTCTTATACATCTTTTTACTCTTTGATTGATGAATTATCTGAGCATACATCATATAATCATGAAAAACTTTATTCTTTGTTAAATAACAAATTTGAAGATTATATATCAAATGAAATAAGCGCAAAAGAAGTAGGAGATACTTTTATGCTTAAAGATTATTCTTTTAAAATAATAGAAAAGCAAAGTGATGCTATTTTTGTAATTGCGGATGATTGTTTTATACAAACTTCAATTATTGATGATTCTTGGAAAGAAGATATTTTGTATTCATTCACAAATATAGAAAGGAATTTTATTAGTGATGATGATTTGATTTTGCTTACTAGGGATGATTATAAAAAGTATAGCTCTAAAATTCCTATATCAGAATATAGTTGGTGGTTAGATGACGTTTCAAGAGTTACAAAAACGGATTCAAATGGTGTTGTACATAAGCTTCGTTATTACGCTATTGGCAATGATACCGCAAGTCAAAGAAACACAAATATGATTGATGATACACAAGATGTAGGATTATATTCATACTCTTACATGGACAATGATTCAATATGGATTAGACCTGTGTTGAGGATAAATGCAAACAAATAAAAGTTTAAAATGCAATCAAATGAGAATCCAATACAATAGCAGTCAAGGAATGTCGAAGTTCCCTCTTGATTTCACACCTATTAATGCCTATAATTCTTAAGAAGACTTTAATATAGTACGAGATACTATGAAGGCCGAAGATATTACATATTTTTCGATAGGTCAACCCCATAGTATCAACTGCGGGGTTTTTGTTAGGAGAAAAGTATGGAAAAATCAAAAATGTCGTTAGCTAAGAAAATGGCGATTGCCCTAGTTCTTGGTGTCGTAGTTGGTATTGGCGCAATTGTTCTAAGAGTCAAGTTAACTGAAGGTGGTAACGAGGCAACATGGACGATCATCAATAATCTTCTTTTTGCGGATATTACTGCAGAGGGTAATGAATCTTGTGTTGGTTTATTTTATTTAATAGGTCAATTGTTTGTAAGAGGCATGCAAGTAATAATTATTCCAATGGTATTTACTTCTATTGTATTGGCAATGGTTAGAATATCAGATGCGAAGAAACTTGGTAGAATTGCTTCTAAGACAATTGGCTATTTTTTATTAACAACCGTTATTGCGATTATATTGGCTGCAGTATGTGGCATGCTTGCATATAATGGTGGATTATTTAAGATGGAAGAAACCGGTCTAGCAGCTGCAAGTGGTCAAAGTGCTAGTAATCCACTTCTTATAATCTTGAATGCAGTGCCTAGTAATTTTGTAAGTGCCTTAAGCAATAATGGTGGTGTTCTTGCGATTGTCGTTTGTGCTGTGGCAGTTGGACTTGGTATTAATACTAATAAAGAAAAATTTAAGACAATTGAAAAATTCTGTGATGAACTTTCAAATCTAGTTACGGTAATATTAAGCTTTATTGTTAATAAGTTTGCCCCTGTTGCGATTTTCTGTCTATTAACTAGAACTTGTGCAGCATATGGTGTATCTTACTTAAAACCTGCTTTATCATATATGATATTAACTACAGTATTATTACTTGTATTCTTGTTTGTTTTCTATCCATTATTTGTTTCAATTACTACCAAGCTTAGTCCAAAACAATTTTCTAAGAAGATGGGTAAGGTTGCCTTGTTTGGTTTTTCAACATCATCTAGTGCAGCTACTCTTCCAATGAATCTTGAGACAACTAAAGATGAACTTGGTGTATCAGAAGAAATCGCATCATTTGTCCTTCCTCTTGGCATGACAATCAATATGGATGGCACAGCTTTAATGCAAGTGATTGCTTCAATATTTATTGCTGGTGTTGCCGGCTATAATGTAAGCTTTACACAAATAATTCTAATAGGCTTACTTGCCATAATTGCTTCGATTGGTACACCTGCTGCCCCTGGTGCTGGTGCGGTAATCTTGTTTACTATCCTATCAGGTGTAGGTTTTACAAATGAAGTTGCCTTAAGTGTTTATGCTTTAATCTTAGCTATTAACCGTCCAATTGAAATGCTTGTTACAGCGTTAAATGTAACTGGTGATACGGCTTGTGCAGTAGCTGTTGCGAAAAGTGAAAATTGTTTAGATGAGAAGATCTTTAATTCAGAAAGTAAGTAAATGGAGAGAAGAACTTTTAAAGTAAAAGATAATATTAAACAAGGTGAGGATTATTTTATCCTTCATCTTGTTTGTGATAAATTGCCTAGAATAATTCCTGGGCAATTTGTTAATGTGGAGATAAAAGATAAATATTTAAGAAGACCTATTTCGGTTTGTGATTTATATGATAACACGCTTGTATTGGCTATCAAGAAAAATGGAATTGGTACAAATGAGTTATCTAAATTAAAAGAGGACGATGAATTAGACATCTTATTACCACTTGGTAATGGGGTTGATTTAGATTACTTTGACGATGAAATTCTTTTAGTAGGTGGGGGAATAGGTTGTGCTCCTTTACTTTATCTTTTAAAGAAGGCTAAAGAAAAGGGTTTGAAGGTTACAACTGTATTAGGTTTTAGAGATAATAATAGCACATTATTACTAGATGAATTTAAGTTGTTGAGTGATAGATGTTATGTGGCATATGATAGCTTAAATGAGAATGTTGTTACTAAGGTAAAAGAATATGATTTAGGCAACATTAAATTCTTTGCGTGTGGTCCAAATATTATGTCAAAAGAATTATCTAAAGTATGTAAAGATGGCTACTTTTCTTTAGAAAGTAGAATGGGTTGTGGTTTTGGTGCTTGTATGGGATGTAGTGTTGATTTTGTTTCGGGCAGAAAGAGGATTTGCAAGGATGGCCCAGTATTTAAGAAGGATGAAATAATATGGGAAAACTTAATGTAAACTTATCGGGTTTTGAAATTAAAAATCCACTTATTCCTTCTTCTGGCACCTTTGGCTATGGCCTTGAGTTTGCGGATATCTATGATTTAAATATGCTTGGCACTTTTTCTATAAAGGGTACTACGCTTTTTGAAAGAAGTGGCAATCCTTTACCAAGAATATGTGAATATGATTATGGCATGTTAAATAGTGTGGGGCTAGAAAATCCTGGTGTTGATAAAGTGATTAGTGAGTATTTTCCAAAGCTAAAGAAAGTATATGCTGGTAAAGTAATCGCTAATGTTTCTGGCTTTAGTGTTGATGAATATGTAAAATGTGCAGAAAAGTTAGATAAAGAAGATATTGTTGGTTTAATTGAGCTTAATATTTCTTGTCCCAATGTTCATGATGGCGGTATGAGTTTTGGGGTTGAAGTTGATAGTGCAATAAATGTTTTAAAAGAAGTGAAAAAGGTTTGTAGTAAGCCGGTTTATGTAAAGTGTACACCACAGTGCAAGGATATTGTTAAGATGGCAAAGGCTTTAGAAGAAAATGGGGCTGATGGTTTAGTTTTACTTAATACTTTTTTAGGTATGCGTATTGATATTAAAACAGGCAAGCCTATTTTAAAGAATATTACTGGTGGTGTATCGGGTCCTGGCGTTTTTCCAATGGTTCTTGAAACTATTTATAAAGTGGCTAAGGAAGTTAATATTCCTATCATTGGATCAGGTGGTGTTAGTAGTGCTAGCGATGTGCTTGAGATGATGATGGCTGGTGCTAGAGCAGTGGAAATCGGTAGTGCTAATTTAAAGAATCCTTTTGTGATAAGAGATATCTTAAGCGATTTGGATATTTTGATGGATAAATTAAAGATTGATGACATAAACGATATAGTAGGAAGGAGTTTAAATGTCTAGAGAAGTTATTATTGCGTGTGATTTTAAGGATAAGGATAGTTTGTTTGCTTTCCTTGATAATTTTAAAGATGAGAAGCCTTATTTAAAATTGGGTATGGAAATTTTTTATAAGGAGGGTCCTGAACTTGTTAGAGAAGTTAAAAGAAGAGGACATAAGATTTTCTTGGATTTAAAATTATGTGATATTCCTAATACGGTATATAAGGCTATGCTTAATCTAGCTGACTTAGATGTGGATATGGTTAATATTCATGCTTTTGGTGGTAAGGAAATGATTATGGCTGCTAAGAAGGCTTTAGTTGAAAAAGGTAAGGATACAAAACTATTAGCTGTTACTATTCTTACTAGTTTAAATCAAGAGAAGCTTAATAATGAATTATTAATTAAAGAAGATTTAGCTAATACAGTACTACATTATGCAAAGCTTGCTAAAGACGGGGGATGTGATGGCGTTGTATGTTCGCCTTTAGAAAGTTGTGTTGTCCATGAAAAATGTGGTGAAGAATTTTTGACGGTTACACCGGGTGTTCGTTTTGCGGATGATGAAAAGGGTGACCAACAAAGAGTTACTACACCAGCTAAGGCAAGAGAACTTGGTTCTTCTTATATAGTAGTAGGTAGAAGTATTACAGGGGCAAGCGATCCTGTTAGTGCATATTTAAAAGCGAGTAAGGAATTTAAGGGAGAATAATATGGATAGAATAATTGCGAGAGATTTATTAAAGATTAAGGCCGTTTTCTTAAGACCGGAGGAACCATTTATTTGGGCTAGTGGTATTAAGTCACCAATATATTGTGATAATCGATTAACTTTAAGTGATGTGGAAGTTAGAAGAGATGTAGAGAATGCTTTGGCTGAAGTAATTAAGAAACATTATCCTGATGCGCAAATGATTATGGGTACTAGCACTGCTGGAATAGCTCATGCGGCAATTGTTTCAACAATATTGAATTTACCAATGGGCTATGTTCGTGCTTCTACTAAGGATCATGGTCGTAATAATCGTATTGAAGGAAAACTTGATAAGGGTATGAAGTGTGTTGTAGTAGAGGATTTAATTTCTACTGCCAAGTCAGCAATCGATGTCAGTGAAACTTTAAAGGAAGCCGGTGCTGAAGTACTTGGTATTGCATCAATTTTTACTTATGATATGAAGAAGTCTACTATCTTATTAGCTGAACATAATTTAGTAAATCATTCAGCTTGTAACTATGACACTTTGATTGATGTAGCGATTGAAAACGGTTATATTGAGAGTAGTCAAAAAGAAGCTTTATTGGCTTTTAGAAATCATCCAGAGGATGAATCTTGGATTAATAAGTAGATATTAAATACTTATATTGCATTAATTATAAGAAGAGATTGTGTTGATACATTAATCTCTTTTATTTTTGTCGCCAATAATTAAAAATGTCGCCAATAGAAAAAGAAAGGAGTATTAATGATTGAATTAGAAAAGGTACTTAATGGTAGTGAGAACGTATATGTAGAATTCAAGGCTGCTCAAGGTGGTATACCAAGTAGCGTATGGGAAACTTATTCTTCTTTTGCCAATACTTTTGGTGGAACGATTATTTTAGGAGTAGACGAGGATAAGAAAACTAGAAAACTATCTATATTAGGCATCGAAGATAGTGATAAGATGCTTAAGGATATTTGGATTATAGTTAATAATTCAAGTAAAGTCAGTAAGAATATCCTGTTAGAGAAAAATATGTATATACATAAATATAAGGATAAGGATCTGATTGTTATTGAAGTACCTAGAGCTAATAGAGCTAGTAAGCCGATTTATGTCGGTACTGATATGTTTAAAGGGACATATCGCAGGAATCATGAAGGTGATTATCTTTGTGATAAGGATGAGATAAAGGCTATGTTAAGGGATTCATCAGAGATTTCTAGTGATAGTGTAATTTTAGATAATGTTAGTTTAGATTCCTTAAATAAAGAAAGCATTAAAAGTTACCGTTCGCGTTTTTCGATTATTAGAAGTAATCACATATGGAATTCATTGAGTGATGATGTCTTCTTAATAAAGATTGGGGCAGCTAGAATTAGCCAATATGATGGAAGAGTTCATCCTTCTTTGGCGGGATTAATATTTTTTGGTGATTATATTGAGATTGTGAATGAGCTTCCAAACTTCTTTTTAGATTATCGTGAAAAAACGAATGTAGATTCACGTTGGGCTGATCGAGTATGCTCATCAGATGGCGATTGGAGTGGCAATGTTTATGATTTTTATTTTAGAGTTGTAGATTGCGTTACTGCTAATGTTAAAAGACCTTTTGTTTTGGATAATAGTTTACTAAGACAAGATGATACCAACATTCATAAAGCATTAAGAGAGGCCTTGGCTAATAGTCTTATTCATGCAGACTACTATGGTAGAAGAGGTATTGTTATCGAAAAGGAATATGAAAAAATAGTTTTCTCTAATCCTGGAACTTTTAGAATAAGTGTTGAGGATGCGATGTCTTGTGGCATAAGTGATGCGAGAAATCCTAGAATCTTTAATATGTTTTCTTTAATTAGAGTTGGTGAACGCTCTAGTATGGGCTTATGTGATATCTATAGCTACTTTGAAGAATCTGGTTTAAATAGGCCAACGATAAAGGAAAGCATTGAGCCTGATCGCATTACTTTAACCTTGAATATTAATAATGATAACTCATATAGTGTAGCCGATTCTTTTGACGACAACTTTTATATTGTTGATGAACCATCAAGCTTAGAAGATAAAGTATATAAGTGTATTTGTAATGATAATTATATAAGCACTAAAAATATAGCCGGTAGTTTGGATGTTTCTACAAGAACCATACAACGGGCGATTAAAAAGTTAGAAGAAGATGGCCTGATTAAAAACATTGGCAATAGAAAAACTATTAAGTGGGAAGTATTAGATAAACATTAAATAAATGGTGAATCATCGATTGCTAATTTGAAATGTTTGTTTTTATGCATATCTCCAATAAATTCAAAATATTGTCTATATAATTTCGACCTATCTGCTAGTTCAAAAATTTCTTTTTCAAAGAAATCAAAGCATGTTTTTGATTTAACATTACTATATTTGAAATTTTTTATTATGAATTTGCACAAATCTTTATCTTGCACTTTGTTTATATGCTTAAGCTTATAGTACTCAAGAATTAATTTTGTTAAACCAAAAGAAATATTAACGTTTCTGCTTACGATATCTACAATTTGTTGTGCATCGTTTTTAAATTCCAGTATTTTAAAAAGAAAACAGTAACTGGTCTCTAACAAATTTGGATTTACATTATATACAAACATAAAGTTTTCGTATGCTTTGTCAACATCTCCTTCGTAGGCATAGGCGTACGCAAGACAGTGATGGCAGGTGACTTTGGCGATAAGAGGAACAATATTTTGTTTATCTTCGATGTTTAGCACTGCATTAAAAATAACTATCGCTTTATCGGCTTTTCCTGAAAATGTGCATACGGTTCCATATGTGTAGCTGTTTGCGTAGTACTCTAATAAGTTATCCTTACTTGTTTTTAGATATCTTTCTTTATGCTTTGCATATGCTTCAAAAACATCCAATGAATATAAGTCGAAAAATGCATCTTGGATCTCATCTGACTTTAAGTTAAGATACCCTTGTGGTATGAAAGATATTTTCTATAGTAATTCTCGATTCTTAAAAACAAGGCAGCATAAGTACATAACAGGTAAGATGATAAAGCCTTGATTGTTTTATCACCATAGCTAACTAAAACATGTTCGGCCACTTTTATGTTGTCATAATTAATAATTTTTACTTTTATGCAAAGTGATAAAACATTTATACCTAAAAGTGATAGATCGTTCAAGTAAATAAAATCTTTATATTTATTATTAAAAATAAACAATTCTTCTTCTATTTTTAGATATTCTTCTAATGGCTTTCCGCTATTTATAATAGCTAGTGTGGATTTTAGAAGATGATTTATTTCATTATACGGTTCGATGTCTTTTGAAAAGCCAATATTTAAAGATAGGCAAACTTTTTCATATTGAATCAGTTTGCAACCATTACCATTTTCTAATCTTTTAAGTGTAGAAAAAGAAATACAATTATTATTTTCTACTATATCATTACGCGATATTTTCTTTTTTGTTCTATAGTATTGAATAAGCTTACCGAGAACATTTTTATCAATGTTTGGTTCAATCATGTCTTAATTATATAGAATAATGAATTTAGAATTGAACCATTTTTTATTAAATTAAAGTTGAGGCATGTATTGATAAAAAACGGTTCATTTTTATCGTTTACTTTGGCTTTTCCCTACTTGATAATAAAGCCATAGAAATAGAGCTCTAATTCTAAATATTTATTAATGAGGAGAAAATTATGTTTAAGAAATTATTAATTAGTTTTATGACTTTAGCTGCACTTATTTGTATAGGCTTGCCAACTAATTTTGTTAGCGCTGATGAAGATGAGATAATGCCTATTGGTTTAACTTGTCCTGATTGTGGCAAAAACACAATAACTATTTCTACAACTTATGGAGCTTGGTTTGATGACGACGAAACACCTTGTACGCATGGTAAAGGTAGCGATTACTATGATGTTCCACAATGGCGTTATATTTTCAAGAAACACACTTGTAGTAATTGTGGATATTCTAAAACTTATACTTCAGTGCAATGGCAATATGTTAAATGTTATCATAAATAAAAAGATATCTTGAATTAAGCTATAACTATTATTTCCTTGGTTTCAAGGAAGTAATTTGGCGATATATGGGACTAAATTATGTTTAAAAGAATAAAAAAGTCAATCTTTAATCAAATATCTAGAACATTACTATTATGCGTAGTATTGTTTATTCTTTTATTGTGCTTGTGTTTTGGCTTTTTAATGAAGAATTATGCAAGTCAATTGAAAGATTATATCTACACTACTATAAAGCCTAAGGTTGTTTTAGATACCGATATGAATGTTGATTCTTGGGATGATTATCTTAAACCCTATAAAGTTAATGAAGAATTATACGCTAGGAAGGATAAGGTTAAATCTTATCTTGATAAGACAATTAATAATATTATGGAACTAGGCGATAGTGAATATGTTAACTTCTATGATTTAAATTTAGTTAATACCGCTAAATTAAAACTAGTTCCTTATGATAAGGATAATCAGGTATTACTAGTACAAACTTTTAGTACTAATTATGACTATGTTTATGAGATTTTGGGGGAAACTTACAATAATTTTGATTTCAAAACTGGTGTTGGATACGATAAGCTTGCTACAACCAACAATGTTAACTCTAGCTTTAGTTATTATGGATATGATGGTGATTTAGTAGCTGGCAGATATTTTAATGAAGATGAGATAAGTAAGGGGAAAAATGTCATTATCTTATATGGCGATAGTGTTGTTTATGATAATAAGACGGGTACTTATAAGAGTGTTACTGTAGGTGATACCATCACTTATTGTCTTTATGATCTAAATGATGAATCTGGTAGTATATTAGCTTCTTATGATTTTGAAGTAGTGGGTATGATAGAAGATAATAGTTACTATGACATAAATTCAACTCCCTTATTGTTTAATTTAATTCCTTATAAAACATATAAACGTATAATTGATGAATGTACTCCGCTTGTTGAAGATAGCCTATATAGCTCTTTTAATGACTATATTGGTTCAACTTTGGTTATTCCAACTATTTATGAACTAAAAAGCTTTGATTGTTTAGAAGACTTTATAGCTTTGATTAATGAAAGTGGTTATGCGTATAAGACGGATGCCTCTGAATATATCTCTCTTGTTAGTAGTATTGAGAGCGTTCATACAAGCTTTAACATATTATTTATTTTTTCATTAGTATCATGTGTTTTAATTCTCCTTTTCATGATACTAATAGAAGTAAATAATCGTAAAAAGGAAATTGGTATTCTTAAGGCTCTTGGTGAATCTAATTTTAATATATGTGTGCAGTTTGCGCTGGAATATCTATTTATCGTGTTATTTAATTTTATAATAGCTTTAGTTACTACTTTAATTATTTCTAATAGTATGAGTAAAAGTTTGTTTACTTTTGATGTTTTCTCCATTCCTCAAAATGTAACAACTTTATCTATTTCAAATATATTGAGTTTATTTGGCATTGTTTTACTAATATGCTTGCCAAGTATTGCGTTTAGCTTATTGGTAGTTTTAAGAGTAAGAGTAAAGGAGATTATGATTGATGAATGATGAAAAATTATTAAGTGTTGAGCATCTTGATTATTATTATGAGGATGGTGATCAAAGAAGAATCATTTTTGATGATGCGAATATTTCCTTTAATGAAGGTAATTTTTATACCATTCTTGGCAGTTCTGGTTCTGGTAAGACAACTTTCCTTTCGCTTATTGCGGGATTAGATGAATGTAAGAAGGGCAATATTTATTACCAGGGAAAAGATATTAAGGATATTGGCTTAGATGTCTATCGTAGAGATTTTGTTTCGATGGTTTTTCAAAGCTATAACTTAATTAATTATATGAATGCCTATGATAATGTAACTACGGCTTTAGATATAGCTAAAAAGAAATATACTAGTGATCAAATATATGGCTTATTAAATCGTTTTGGTATTACAAAAAGTAAGGCTAGCCGTAAGGTTAATGCTTTATCTGGTGGCGAACAACAGCGTGTGGCGATTGCTAGGGCGATTTGTACTAATACAAAGCTAATTATTGCGGATGAGCCTACAGGTAACTTGGATGAAAGTACTAGTAAGGAAATTATTGGCTTATTTAGGGAGCTAGTTAGTGAATATAAAAAGTGTGTCATTATGGTTACGCATAATGAGAATGTGGCTAAGGTTTCAGATGTGATTATTAGAATTGACCAAGAAAATAAGAAATTAGTTTATGAAAAATAATTTAAGACGGATTTTTAAATCCATAATTAATCATAAGAAAGATAGTCTATTAATATTTGGCTTGGTTTTTATCTTGGCTAGTTTTGTAATGATATATTGGCTATTTTATTTTTCTTGTAGCACTTTAGTTTCTTCGATTAATGATAAAGCTACTATTAGTGCTGTGTTAAAGGAAAGTAACTTAAGTGATAGAGATGAAACTAATTTAAATAACACTTTTAAAGAAAATAAAATAGTTTTAAATGATAGTGTATTTAGTATTTATAAGGATTATTATTCAAGGGTTTTGGATGGTGTAAATAAATTAAAGGATGATGAAAATATCATTAAAAGTAGCGTGGCCATTAAGGGAAGTTTTAAGATATATAAAAATAATGATAATGTAACTAAAACAAGTGTAATTGGTTTTGATGAAGATGCCTTTAAGGATGATGGCTATATTTTGGCTAGAGGCAACTTTCCATGTAAAGATAATGAAATTATCGTGGATGAAGACTTCTTTATTTATGAGGAAGAAAATAGCTATTATCTTGATGTGGGGTCTTTTGTGTATATAAAAAACTCTAAAGATGAGGTAAGAGAATATGAGGTTGTAGGCTTATATAAGAAAGATACTGATTCTAATTCTTTTAATGAGAATATGCTTTATTCAAATATAGAGGTTATGATGTCTAGTGAAGAGATTATTGATTTTGCCTATATGGATGATTGTTTGGGTTTAAGTTCTATTATTTTAAAAATAAGGGGACTAGATTATAGTAATAAGATACTTAGCGAATTAAAAAGATCTTTAAATGTAATTAAGATAGGTACTGATTATAACTTTATTTATCCTGAATTTAGTATGGAAGTAGATAATACGATTGCTAATGAGCTTATTGCCCCGGTTAGAAGTATGAAGAATTTATTTCAAATAATTGCGGTTATTATGATTGTAATTATGATGATTCTACTTTGTAACTTTATGTTTTATATCGTTAATAAAAGAAGAAAAGAGTTGGCTATTTTTATGGCACTTGGTGAAAGAAGAATTGAAGTGATTAGAAAATTCTTACTTGAAGTAGTTATTATTTTTACAATATCTTTTATCTTAGCTTGTCCTTTCTCTTATTTAATAGGTAAGAACATTTCTAGTGATATGTTAAAGTCTAATTTAAGTATGCAAAACAGGATTGCTAGTATATCAGGAGGAGAGGATGCTAAAGAGATTTCTTCAATTAGTGAGGAAGTAACTAGTGAATATAACTTAAGCCTAGGTGCCTTGGATTATTTGCTAGTTTATGCAAGCTGTGGAATATTAATTGTATTTTCTAGTAGCTTGGCTATTAATAGTATGTGTAGGATTAAGCTTAAGGAATTGTTAAAATAATGAAAATATTTACATTATATGTAAAAACTTTCTGAAAAGTAATTGATTTTTCTTTCATTTAATTATATAAATTAGATACAAGCTTTGATAAGAAAAAGTAACTTTGTAAGGATTTAGCGAGCAAGGATATGGTGTAAGCCTTGTATCTATAATTAGTGAAAGAACATCTTTGAGCTTTGCCTTTGAAATTAGTAGGAGGCAACGTAGATAGCACGTTATAGTTATTGTCTATGTTTGTAGATATAAGTGACCTTTATGGTAATTTGGGTGGTACCGCGGAATACACAGTCTTTCGTCCCTTTGGATAAAAGACTGTTTTTATTTTTAGGAGTAAGTATATGTGTGGTATTTTAATTTCAACTGATGAAAAAACAAAAAAAGAGGATTTCTTAAAGGGCTTAGAAACATTAGATGATAGAGGACCAGATGATCATCGCGTAATAGAAGTTGGTGGTGGCCTTATGGGCTTTGCGAGACTTTCAATTATGGGACTTAGTGAAGCTGGTATGCAACCTTTTACTTATGAAGATAAGGCGGCTGTTTGTAATGGCGAATTATATGGTTTTAGAAAATTAAAGGAAGAACTTAGTGCTGATTTTGATTTTAAGTCAGGTTCTGATTGCGAATTAATTTTACCTTTATATAAAAAATATGGTTTAGATATGTTTAAGAAGCTTGATGCGGAATATGCGATGGTTATTTATGATGGTGAAAAATGGATTGCTAGTAGAGACCCAATTGGTATTAGACCTCTATTTTATGGTTTTACTGAAAATAATAAAGTTTGTTTTGGCTCGACAGTTAAAAGTTTAATGCCTATATGTAGTGATATTAAACCCTTTTTACCGGGAACATATTATGTAGATGGTGCTTTCCATTACTACAACAAGATAGAAGAGGTGAAAGAATATAGTAAAGATGATTTAGAGACTGTTTGTCATAAGATTCATGATTTACTTATTGACGGCGTTAAAAAGAGAATGGATGCGGATGCGCCAGTGGCTTATTTGTTAAGTGGTGGTCTTGATTCTTCTTTAGTTTGTGCCATTGCCCAAAAATATTCTGATAAACCTATTAAAACATATTCTATAGGCATGGATGTGGATGCGATTGATTTAAAGTATGCTAAGAAGGTGGCTGATTATATTGGCAGCGAACATCATGAAATTATCATTAATAGAGATGATGTCATTAATAGTTTAGATGAAGTTATTAAGGCGCTTGAAACATGGGATATCACAACTATTAGAGCTAGCATAGGTATGTATTTATTGTGTAAGGGAATTCATGAAACAAGTGATACTAAAGTGCTTTTTACTGGTGAAATTTCAGATGAATTATTTGGTTATAAATATACTGATTTTGCGCCTAATAAGGAAGAATTTCAAAAGGAGGCTCAAAAGCGTATTAGAGAACTTTATATGTATGACGTCTTAAGAGCTGATAGATGTATTAGCGCTAACTCTTTGGAGTCAAGAGTTCCTTTTGGGGATATTAAGTTTGTAGAGTATGTTATGAGTGTTGATCCAGCTTTAAAGATGAATACTTATAACATGGGTAAATATTTGTTAAGACATGCCTTTGAGGAAGATAAACTACTTCCTGATGAAATCTTATTTAGAGATAAAGCGGCTTTCTCAGATGCGGTTGGTCATTCTTTAGTTAATGATTTAAAAGAATATGCTGAAACGGTATATAGCGATATGGGTGCTAGTAAGGCGTATAAGAAGTATGATTATTGTCCTCCTTATACTAAGGAATCACTATTATATAGAGAAATATTTGAAAAGTATTTTAAGGGCATGGGTAGTCTTATTAAAGACTATTGGCTTCCAAACCAAGAATGGGAAGGCTGTAAGGTTAGTGATCCTAGTGCTAGATACTTATCTAACTATGGTAAATCAGGAGAATAAATTTCTCCTTTTTTGTTGAGAAATTGAAATTTTGCACATTTTTGGCTAAAAAGAAAGTGAAATAATGCACACTTTTGAGTAAAAAGAAATTGAAATTTTGCATATTTTTAAATAAAATTTAAGTGAAATAATGCACATTATTAACTGGAGGGCCTATGTTTAAAAGGAAAATATATGATGAGTTATTACAGTGGAAAGAAAAATATTCTAGGAATTCCGCTTGTTTGATAGAAGGCGCTAGGCGAATTGGGAAAAGCACGGTTGCGGAAGAGTTTGCTAAAAACGAGTATGAAACTTATATTCTCATCGATTTTTCTAATATAACCAACGAATTGCTTGAAGTCTTTGATGATATAGCTAATTTAGATTTGTTCTTTTTTAGACTACAAACGGTAACCAGAATTGATCTAATTAAATCTAAATCAGTTATTATTTTTGATGAAGTACAATTTTTTCCACGTGCTAGACAAGCTATTAAACATTTAGTAAAAGATGGCCGTTATGATTATATTGAGACAGGGTCTTTAATTTCGATAAAGAAAAATGTGCGGGATATTTTAATACCTAGTGAAGAGCACAAAATAAATATGTATCCAATGGATTTTGAGGAATTTAGTTGGGCTTTGGGGCAAAGTGTTAATACTATAAGACAAGCTTTAGAGAAAAACATTGTTTTAAGTGAGTCGATTAATAATAAGCTTATGCGTGATTTTCGTATTTATATGGCAATAGGAGGAATGCCTCAAGTTGTTTCTACATATCTTAAGACAAATAACTTAGAGGCAGTAGAAAAAGAGAAAAGAGATATCATTTCTTTGTATCAAAATGATTTAAAGAAGATTGATTCTTCTGGTAGATTGTCGGATATTTATATGTCTATTCCTAGTCAGCTAGCTTTAAAAAGAAATAGATTCAAAATAAGTGAAGCAACTTCAAGTAGAAAAAGACTAAGTGATGAAGATCGCTTATATGATTTGATTGATTCTAAAATTGTGTTGCCATGCTATAACGTAAGACAACCAAGCGTTGCCTTAGCACAAACACGTGATGTTGATACATTTAAACTATATGTGTCAGATATAGGCTTGTTTACGACTATGATTTTCAATAATGGAGATGGAACGTCTAGTGATATTTATAAAAAATTATTAAGCAATAAATTATCTGTTGATTTAGGTTATATGTATGAAAATGCGATTGCACAAATTATCGTGAATAGTGGTAGAAATTTGTACTATCACACATGGAAAAAGGATGATAGTACACATAGTAATGAAATAGACTTTTTAATTTCATCTAAAAACAAGATTATTCCAATTGAGGTTAAATCTTCCGCAACAAAAAAGCATATTTCAATGGATGAGTTTTGTGTTAAGTATTCACATGTTGTGGGTAGAAGATTTTTATTTTCGCAAAAGAATTTTTCAAATGATGACATGTTAGAATATAAACCCATATATTCTGCATCTTTTCTATTGGAAAACTTATAGGCATTAGTAATGAAAAAAATAGTGAGCTCTTTTATAATAAGCTTAAAGAGGATTTGATATGATAACTTATACTTATGTTGTTGAGGATTTAAATGGTATCCATGCGCGTCCAGCAGCTATGTTTGCACAAGGCTGTAGTAATTTTAAGAGTACAGTTACTATTACTTATGATGGTAAGGCGGTTGATGGCAAAAATGTCACGGCTATTCTTTCTTTGGGATGTAAACAAGGCAGTGAAATCAAGATTGATGTAGATGGTGAGGATGAGGCTTTGGCTTTTGATAAGATTAAGCATGTCTTAGATACGAAGTTTAATCGTGATGATACTCCTCGTCCAATGAAGATAGCTTTCTTTGGTACTAAAGATTATGACAAGACTTTCTTTGTGGAGCTTGCTAATGATAAGGGGCCTGGAACTTACAATGTTGATATTACTTATTTTGATGTTAGATTGACTTTGGAGACGGTTTCTTTGGCTAAGGGTTTTGAGGCAATATGTATTTTCGTTAATGATGAATGCGGTAAAGAGGTTGTTGAAAAACTATATGAATATGATATCAATCTAATTTTACTTCGTTGTGCAGGCTTTAATAACGTTGATATAAAGACTTGTGATAAGCTAGGTATTACGGTATTAAGGGTTCCTGCTTATTCACCTTATGCGGTAGCTGAACATGCGATGGCTATTATTCAAATGGCTAATAGAAGGCTTCATAAGGCATATAGTAAGATTAAGGAAAATAACTTTGGTTTAAGTGGCTTATTAGGCATTGATTTACACAATAAGGTTGCAGGCATTGTGGGCACTGGTAAGATTGGTGTGTGTATGGCTAATATTTGTAAGGGCTATGGTATGAAGGTTATTGGTTGGGACGCTTATCCTAATAAACAACTTGAAGA
>CAVCDR010000104.1:0-35417 GCA_963601025.1 Agathobacter sp.
CCAACTGAATAAGCATTGAAACCATACTTATTAGAATCATTGTTACTTTGAACAGTACTTGGAGCACCAGTAGTATCAGCATGTTGAGAAATAATTACACAACCTTGAGACATTAAATCATCAGCTACAGTACCTTCAGCAGTTAAATCTGACCAGCTGTTTGTATATTCAACATACATATGTACATTTTCATAAACAGACTTAACACCAAGATAGAAAGCAGTAAAACCAGAAACAACTTCTGAATATGGATAAGCACCAACATAACCAATCTTAACTTCACCATCTTCATTGTAGTTAGCTTCGACAAGTTCACCATTTGCTTCTAGCTCAGCAAGTTTTAAACCTGCAACAACACCAGAAACATATCTTGATTCATATACTTTATTAAATGCATTATGGAAATTAGTTAAACCAGAAATTGCAGCAGTATCACCAGTTACAGCGATAATTTGAACTTCAGGGTATTCACTAGCAACTTGTTGCATATAAGTTTGTTGACCATAAGAGTTAGATAATACTAAGCTTGCACCGTTTTCAATGCAATCAACAGCAGCATCATATACATCTTGGTTTTCGCCAATATTGTATTTCCAAATGATATTGCTTTCAGGAATGCCTAACTTTTCAGCAGCAGCCTTGATACCAGCGATATGAGCGTAGCTATATCCTTCGTTTTCATCACCTAAGATAATAGCACCAATCTTGACATCACTTGTAGTAGAATCAGGTGTTACATCGCTAGCGTCGTCGCTTGCTTGGCCGTTACTGTTGCTTGAACAACCAACAAGAGTGAATACCATTAGTAGAGCTAATAGTAAAGCAGTTAATTTTTTCATTTTTCTCTCCTTTTTATTATGTTAAACAAGTTGCCTTGTATTAACCATTAAAATTCGATGATACCATCGTGCATCGATTTGATAGAAGCCAAAGCCTCAACTCTAACTCCTAGATCACTTATTCTCTTTAGACCTGGTTGATATGCCTTACATACCGCAACGCCACATCCTAAAACTTCCGCATTAGCTTGCTTACAAATACTAACTAAAGCATTTAAAGCCTCGCCCATTGCCAAGAAATCATCTAGAATAAGTACCTTATCATTTTCGTTTAAATATTTTTTTGAAACCTGGATATGATATTCAACACCACGCGTATATGATTTTTCAATGCACTCATATACTTCGCCGCCAATATTTGCTGACTTGCCTTTTTTGGCAAACACAACAGGACAATTATCAAAATATCTAGCTGCCATAACAGCCATGCCAATGCCACTAGATTCAATTGTTAATATCTTATTGACAGGAACATCACTAAAAATTCTTTTGAATTCTTTTCCCATTTCATCAAGAAGAGTTACATCCATTTGGTGATTTAAAAAATTATCGATTTTTAAAATATCGCCATCAAGAATGATGCCATCAGTTAAAATTCTATTTTCTAATAATTCCAAAAAGAAAAGCCCTCCCTAAACCAATCAACATCGCTTTCACGGGCCAATTGACTTATCAAAGGCTCAACCATAGTATCATCATTTACGGTGATGATGTAGAGACTCCCTTGCCACATCCAAGGGATTATACGATGTTTATGTAAGTATAGTAACACATTAAAATTTTTTTGAAAGAGATTTTTAAAAATTTTCTAAATAAAGCGCTTTCATTTTTCTCTTTATCTAAAATTGATATACTCAAAAACAAAAGATGTTATAAAAATGTCGATACTACGATAATATCCATTGTTACAAATATGGTTTAACTAAAAACGAGCTACCTCACCAAGATGAAGTAGCTCATGTTACAACGGTTATCAAATACAAATAGGACTATTAGTATTCTAACAGCCTTTTTTATCTAAATCATTCATTGAAGTCATCAAGAAGCTTCTTGATTCCAACACTTTGCAAATTGCTTCAGCAGTATCTAGAGAAGTCATACAAGAAATATTGTTTTCAGCCGATACTCTTCTTATCAAGAAACCATCTAGACTAGTTGCTCTATTGCGGTCTTCCATCGTGTTAATAACAAACGATACCTTTCCTTTTTGGATGATATCTAAAACATTTTCTTTTGCGTTTTCATCAGAAATCTTTGCGACAGTATGTACAAATAAACCATTTTCTTCCAAGAATCTTGCAGTACCAGATGTTGCGTAAATTCCATAACCTATCGCATATAATCTTTTTGCGATTTTAAGTGCTTCTTGTTTGTCTTTATCCGCAATAGTCATAAACACTGTTCCATACATTGGAATTTTTACACCGCTCGCCACTAATGCTTTATACAAAGCCTTTTCTAAGCTTGTATCAAAACCTAAAGCTTCGCCTGTTGACTTCATTTCTGGTCCTAGAACTGTATCAACAGATCTTAGTTTTGCGAAAGAAAATACTGGTGCTTTTACATAAACATTTACTTTATCATCTTGATGATAACCTGGCATGTAACCTTGAGAAGCAATAGATTCCCCAAGTATTGCTTTAGTCGCGATTTCACACATTGGCACATTAGTAATCTTTGATAAGAATGGTACTGTTCTACTAGATCTAGGATTTACTTCCAATACATAAACTCTATCTTGTTTATCGACAATAAATTGAATGTTATATAAACCAATAAAACCAAATCCCTTGCCAATTCTAATTGCGTAGTCAATAATTGTATCTTTAACTTCCCTTGATAAAGATTGGGTTGGATATACGGAAATTGAATCACCTGAGTGAATGCCAGCTCTTTCAATATGTTCCATAACGCCCGGAATATATACTTCATTTCCATCAGCTATCGCATCAATCTCACATTCTTTGCCTAAAACATATCTATCAACCAGAATTGGTGAATCATGTGAAATTTCTTTTACGGCTGTTGCCATATATTTCTTAAGTTCTTCATCGTTTTGAACTATTTCCATAGCCCTACCACCAAGTACATAACTAGGTCTAACAAGCACAGGATAAGAAATCTTATGAGCTATCTTTAAAGCATCTTCAACATTTGTTGCAGTCATGCCTTCAGGTTGAGGAATATCAAGCTTTTCTAGCATTGCCTCAAATTCATGTCTATCTTCAGCTTTATTAATTGATTCTAAAGAAGTACCCAATATCTTTACACCATGTTTAACCAAAGAATCAGCTAAGTTAATCGCCGTTTGACCACCAAATTGTACAATTACACCAATTGGTTTTTCTAAATCAATTACATGCATAACATCTTCAGTTGTTAATGGTTCAAAGTATAACTTATCTGAAATTGAGAAGTCAGTTGAAACTGTTTCTGGATTATTGTTTATAATGATTGCCTCATAGCCTTCATCGTGTAAAGTCTTTATACAATGTACAGTCGCATAATCAAATTCAACACCTTGGCCAATTCTAATTGGACCAGAACCTAATACAATTACCTTTTTCTTATCACTAGGAATAGATTCATTTTCATGTTCATATGTTGAATAAAAATATGGGGTTTCACTCTTAAACTCACCGGCACAAGTATCAACCATCTTATATACTGGTGTAATATTATTTTCTTTTTCTAGTTTGTATAATTCAAATTCATCTATATGCCAATTTCTTGCGATATAAGAATCCGCAAAACCATATTTCTTTAGTTTTCTTAAAATCTCAATATCTAATATATTTTGTTTCATCTCTTTTTCTAAATCAATAATCTTTTTTATATGCATTAAATACCAATTATCAATATTAGTTACGCAATGTACCGTCTCTATATCAAATCCTCTTCTTAACCATTCAGCAACCACGAATAATCTCTCATCATCTCTTCCGTCAATCTTTACAAATAATTCATCTTTACTTAAATCATAGAATTCTTTCTTTTCAATATGATCAACTTTTATTTCTAAAGAACGAATAGATTTTAAAAATGATTCTTCAAAAGTTCTACCAATTGACATCACTTCACCCGTTGCCTTCATTTGCGTTCCAAGTTTTCTATCAGCACTAGGGAACTTATCGAAAGGAAGTCTAGGAAATTTAGTCACAATATAATCTAGAGCAGGCTCAAAACAAGCATATGAAGTTTTAGTGATTGGATTAATTATTTCATCAAGTCCTAAACCTATCGCAAGCTTAGCACTAATTCTAGCGATTGGATAACCTGTAGCCTTACTTGCTAAAGCACTAGATCTAGAAACTCTAGGATTTACTTCAATGACATAGTATTTAAAACTCTTTGGATCAAGCGCTAATTGTACGTTACAACCGCCACATATTTTTAATGCACGAATTATTTTTAGCGATGCGTTTCTTAACATTTGATTTTCTCTATCCGTTAGAGTTTGCACAGGTGCCGTTACGATTGAATCGCCAGTATGAATACCTACTGGATCAAAGTTTTCCATGTTACAAACAACGATCGCGTTATCATTACTGTCGCGCATTACTTCGTATTCAATTTCTTTATATCCCGCAATCGATTGTTCAACCAAGATTTGATGAACAGGTGACATCTTAATACCTGAATCCGCGATAAGTCTTAATTCTTCTTCATTATGGGCGAAGCCACCACCAGTTCCACCTAATGTATAAGCCGGTCTAATAACAAGTGGATAACCTTGTTTCTTACCAAATTCAACAGCTTCATCAATAGTATGACAAATATCACTATTTGGAATTGGCTCATTTAATTCCTGCATCAAACTTCTAAAGCGTTCTCTATCTTCTGCTTGATTAATTGCGTCAATATCAGTACCTAGTACTTCTACACCAAAATCGCTTAGTATTCCATCATTAGCTAAATCAACAACTAAATTTAAACCTGTTTGACCACCAAGAGATCCAAGTATGGCATCAGGCCTTTCTTTAAAAATTATTCTCTTTGCAAATTCTAAAGTTAAGGGTTCAATATAAACTTTATCCGCAATGGCAGTATCAGTCATAATGGTTGCCGGATTTGAATTAATTAGAATTACTTCATAACCTTCTTCTTTTAAAGATGCACAAGCTTGTGAACCAGCATAATCAAATTCTGCCGCTTGGCCAATAACGATTGGGCCAGAACCAATAACCATTATTTTATGTATATCTCTGCGTTTAGGCATGTGTACTCTCCTTTTCAATTAATTCAACAAATTCATCAAATAAGTAATTAGAATCTTGGGGACCGCAATTTGCCTCAGGATGATATTGTACTGCAAAGACTGGATATGTTTTGTGTCTTACACCCTCGCAACTTCCATCATTTAATGCTTGATAACTCATCTCTAAGTTTGTATTTTTTAATGATTCAACATCTACAGCGAAACCATGGTTTTGACTAGTCATTTCAATCTTGCCAGTTCTTAAATTCTTAACTGGATGGTTACCACCACGATGGCCAAACTTTAGTTTATAAGTCTTGCCACCACACGCTAGCGCAATAAGTTGACATCCTAGGCATATACCAAAAATTACAGTATGAGGAATTAGTTCTTTTATTGTTTCAATTACATCAGTTAAATCAGCTGGATCACCAGGTCCATTACTTAAAAACACCGCATCAGGATGCATTTGTAGAATTGCCTTAGCGCTTGTATCATATGGCACTACATTTAGTTCACACCCTCTTTTTGAAAGTTCTCTTAAAATAGATAGCTTAACTCCAAAATCCATGACCACAATCTTTTTACCTCTACCAGGTATGGGATAAATATTTTTAGTAGAAACCATCTCTACTTGATTATGTAAGAAATCAGTATTTCTTAGTTTTTTAATTAAGGGCTGTATCTCTTCTTCCTTATCACAAAATGAAGCTTTTAAAGTACCTATCGCTCTAATCTTTTTAGTAATTTCTCTTGTATCAATATCATAGATACCTGGAACATGAATTCTATTTAGATAAGCATCTAATGTTTCTTCGTTTCTAAAGTTACTAGCGTTTTCACAATAATCCTTAATCACAAAACCAAAAACATGGGGAACAACTGATTCATTATCATCTCTATTAATACCATAGTTGCCTATTAAAGGGTAAGTCATCATAACTATTTGCCCACAATAAGAATTATCGGTAAGTATTTCTTGATAACCCGTCATAGATGTATTAAAAACTAGTTCACCTATTCTGTATTCGTTGTAGCCAAAGCCTTCTCCTTTATAGTAACTACCATCTTCTAAAACTAAGTAACGTTTCATTGATTGTCCCTCCAAACTGTTTTTCCATTTACTATTGTTTCTTTTACCTTAAGCATTACATTCCATCCATTAAAAGGTGTATTTTTACCCTTTGATTTAAATTTATTTATATCAATTACATTTTCTTCATCTAGTTTCACTAAAGTAAAATCGCTGTTATATCCAACTTCTATTTTGCCTATATTATTAAGTCCAAATCTTTGGGCTGGTTTTATAGACATCCACTCTATTAATTGATTTAGAGTCCACCTTTTTTCTTTATATACAAATTCTGTATAAAGAAGCGGCAAAGCTGTTTCAAGTGATACGATACCAAAAGCCGCATCTGACATTGGCTTATTTTTATCTTCACTTGTATGAGGTGCATGATCATTAGCGATAAAATCAATGGTTCCTTCTTCTAATCCTTCAATTAAACTCATACGATCAAAGTGCGTTCTAAGGGGTGGATTCATTTTCCACATAGTACCTTTTACATCTTTATCTTCTAGCAATAAATGATGAACTGTTACTTCACTACTAATGTTTCCACCTTTTAATTTGGCTTGTTTTAATAGTTCAACTGACTTATGAGAAGAAATATGACAAGCGTGATATTTTCCATTTGTTTCTAAAGCAATCTTTAAATCATTTTCTAATGGCTTACTTTCACATTCATCAGGAATACCAATCCAACCATTATTGGTAACTATTATTGAATCGTGAACTGATGCACCCTTTTTTCTATAAGCTAAATCTTCAGTATGACACGCAACAATAAAGTCTTCTTTTTCGCTTTCAATGAGTGCTTGTTTTAACAAGACTTCGTTATTCATTCCTACCCCATCATCACTAAACCATTTGATGCCTAGATTTCTCATTCCTTTTAAGTCGGATAGCTCTAATCCTTTTTCATTTTTAGTGATTGTTCCATATGGTAATGTATGTATTACAGATTCTTTTTTTATTAAATCCAAATAGTCTTCCATAACTTCTACATTATCAGGGGATGGTTTAACATTTGGCATAGCGATTACAGTAGTAAAACCTCCATGGGCAGCCGCTAAAGAACCAGTATGAATGGTTTCTTTCTGTTCATTCCCAGGTTGTCTAAAATGAACATGAACATCAACTAAACCTGGTAATAATGTAAGACCTGTGGCGTCTATTTCTTCACATTTTTCATTTATGTTTGTATCAATTTTCAATATCTTTTCTTTGTCAAAAAGAACATCTACTTTTTGAAGTTTTCCGCGATACAAAACATTAGCGTTTTTAATTATTTTTTTCATTATTATTCAAAATTTGTATAGCCAAAAGCACGTTTAATAACCGCTTTTCTCACTAACATTCCATTATGCATTTGCTCAAAGATTCTACTCTTTTTAGCCTCTACTAATTCACCGGCAATTTCAATTCCTCTGTTAACAGGTGCAGGATGCATGATGATAGCATTATCTTTTAACATGTCATATCTTCTTTGATTCATGCCATATTTTTCTAGATATTCTTCATTAGAAATATCGGCTAATAAAGCACCTCTTTCTTTTTGAATTCTAAGCATCATTACCACATCCGCATCTTTAATCGCTTGATCAAAATCTACAAAGGGATAGCCTTCTCTTTCAAATTCTTTTGGGCCTGAGAATTTAACTTCCATACCAAACATTTCAAAGGCATATTTATCCGATTGAGCAACACGTGAATGAGCTATATCACCACATATTACAACCTTTAATCCCTCCAATTTCCCAAATTCTTTATAGATTGTAAGTAAATCTAAAAGACATTGGGTTGGATGTTCGTTTGCTCCATCGCCAGCATTTAAAATTGGGATATTTATTCCTTCTAGTTTTTCCCAATAAAATTCTTCACTTGTTCTAATAACAAGCCCGTCATAGCCTACAGATTCCAATGTTTTACAAGTATCATAAAGTGTTTCGCCTTTAGTCATTGATGATGCACTAGTAGCGATATCAGCCACTTTACAACCAAGTTGTAACTGTGCCGATTCAAAAGAATAATGCGTTCTTGTAGAAGCTTCAAAAAAAAGATTGGCCACTAACTTCTTTGAAGGTAATTGCCAATCTTGATATGAATTAGAAAATGATAAAGCATCATCGAGAATATGAATAATATCCTCTTTAGACAAATCTTTCATTGACACCAATGAGTGTATGTTCATGTAAGTACCTCCGTCTCTTTATTGCACGTATTATATCAAGTAATTTACTATATGCAAGAAAAATTAATAAGGAACATAAAACATTTTTGATGAAACCGCCAAGCAATATAATCTAGAAATAAAAGAGGATACCAAAGAATTCTTATGCGCCTTCTTTACAGAAGCCATCGCTGGCACTTTAGTTGATGCCTTTCAAAAAAGAAAAAGCCCTGATAAGAAACAAATTGGAAGAAACATTAAAATCTTAATTGACTCTTTACCCGATATCTTAAAAAGAGCCTCTAAAAGCTACTTAAATACTTTATAATAGTTAAGTGAGGTAAAGAAATGAATTATGATGTAGTTATTGTGGGCGCAGGACCTGGTGGTATATATTCTGCATATGAGCTAGTAAAGAAAGATCCTAGCCTAAAAATATGTTTATTAGAAAGTGGCAACGCTTTAAACAAGAGACATTGCCCAATTGATGGCAAGAAAATCAAGTCTTGTATAAGCTGTAAATCTTGTTCAATAATGTCAGGCTTTGGTGGAGCTGGTGCCTTCTCTGATGGCAAATACAATATCACCAATGACTTTGGTGGCACATTATATGAATATATTGGCTATGATAAGGCCTTAGATTTAATGAACTATGTTGACGAAATAAATGTTAAACATGGTGGTGAAAACTGTAAGAAGTATTCGACAGCAGGCACTAAATTTAAGAAGATTTGTATGCAAAACTCCTTAAAATTATTAAATGCTGAAGTAAGACACTTAGGAACAGATGTAAACTACATCGTATTAGAGAATATCTATAATGAAATCAAAGATGTTGTAGACATTCACTTCAATACTCCAGTAACAGAAGTTATTGCCAATGGAGATAATGACTTTGTTGTAAAAACAAATAAAGAAGAATTTGCTTGCAAGAATCTAGTAATTTCAGTTGGTAGATCTGGTTCATCATGGATGGAAAAGATATGTCAATCATTAGATATCCCAACTCGCTCAAATAGAGTTGACTTAGGTGTAAGAGTAGAATTACCGGCTGTAATCTTCTCAGATATTACCGATGAACTATATGAATCAAAGATTGTCTATCGTACACCACATTGGGAAGATAATGTTAGAACTTTCTGTATGAACCCAAATGGTATTGTCGTAAACGAAAATACTAACGGTATTATTACTGTAAATGGCCATTCATATGAGGGTGATGAAATGAAAACCGAAAACACTAACTTTGCCCTATTAGTTTCTAAAAACTTCTCATATCCATTTAAAGATTCAAATGGCTATGGCGAATCTATCGCAAGATTATCTAATATGCTAGGTGGCGGTGTTATTGTACAAAGATTCGGCGACCTTGAAAGAGGAAGAAGATCAACACCAGAAAGAATTGCTGAAGGTGTTGTTAGACCAACATTAAATGCCACACCAGGTGATTTATCATTAGTTCTTCCAAAAAGAATTCTTGATTCAATCATTGACATGATTCATGCCCTAGATAAAATTGCTCCAGGTACGGCAAATGACGATACATTATTATACGGAGTAGAAGTAAAGTTCTACAACATGACTGTTGAAGTTGACAACAATCTTCAAAGTAAACACAAGGGACTCTTCATTATCGGTGACGGCTCTGGCATTACACATTCTCTATCACATGCTTCCGCAAGTGGTGTCTATGTAGCCAGATACATTACAAATAGTTTAGATAACTAGGAAAGGGAAACACATGAATTTAAAGACTATTGTACAATTCCACAGTAAAGAAGTAGATGTTACTGACTTGGAAACTACTGTTAAAGC
Organism: Agathobacter sp.; assembly: GCA_963601025.1. Lineage (GTDB taxonomy): Bacteria > Bacillota_I > Bacilli_A > Erysipelotrichales > Erysipelotrichaceae > Colivicinus. Next base: position 10,089 of record CAVCDR010000104.1, read on the forward strand.
TGTTCTAAAAGAAAATAAGATAGCTTTAAAGAATGTTGAAGAAGCTGAAGTTTACGTTAAACCAGAAGCTAAATATTTAGTTGTTAAAGTAAATGGTGAAGTAAAAGAATTCACTATCAAGTAAGCACATAAAAAGGAGCTATGCTCCTTTTTAATTACTATTGAACAGCAGGTTCTAAATCAACGTAAGAGATATCAGTTGGAGTTTCTCTACCAAAGAAGATAACCACAACAGTAGCTGACTTATTTTGATCGTTCATTGTTTCAACTCTACCTTCCATACCAGAGAATGGACCAGATAGAATCTTAACTTGATCACCAACTTTGAATGATGCTTCAACAGCCTTATCAGACTTGCCAATCTTACGTAGTAAACGTTCAATTTCGGCATCCTTTACCGGAATTGGCTTAGCGCCACCACCAGAAGAACCAATAAATCCAGTAACACCGGGTGTGTTTCTTACAACGTACCAAGCTTCATCTGTCATAATCATTTCAACAAATAAGTAACCAGGGAACATATTTGTTACAACTTCTTTAGTCTTGCCATTTTTTACTTCATCTTGCGTTTCTTCCGCGACAACAATTCTAAACAAATTATCTGAAATACCCATGGTCTCCAATCTCTTTTCAAGATTGTCTTTTACTCTATTTTCATGACCGGCATAAGTATTAACTACATACCATCTTTTTTCGTTATTTTGATCAGCCATTATCCAATTACTCCTATTAGCTTTAAGCATAATGAAACCAAGAATTGACATAAGTAGAAGAATACTCCAAAAAAGGCAGTAAAGATAACTACTTGAACACTATTTGCGACTAAATCATTTTTCTTTGGCCATCTAATTTTAGAAATCTCCTTAAAAATGGCACTAGGACTAAACCACTTCATATAAACCCTCCTTATTTGGTTTCTTTGTGAACAGTATGCTTATTACATCTAGGACAAAACTTACTAAGCTCTAAACGCTTATTAGAATCAGCTTTATTCTTATGCGTTACATAATTGCGTGATAAACATTCACTGCATGCAAGAATTACTTTGTTTTTATCTTTCATAAATTTAAGTATTTAAAAAGTTATTGACATCAATAACCTTTATCATTATCTACCATAAAACCAAAAGTGTCAAATCCACTCATCAATTTTTTTATAGGCATCCTCTTTATTATCAATCCAATTAACATTCATTTGATTATTAAACCAAGTATATTGTCTTTTGGCAAAGTGCTTAGTATTTCTTTTTACATCATTGATACATTCTTCAAGTGACTTATCACCTTCAAAATAGTCTCTAAATTCCTTATAACCAATTCCCTGCATTGATTGATTATCAAAAGTAATACCGCTATCTAATAATCCCTTTATTTCCTCAAGAAGACCATTTTCAACCATCAAATCAACTCTTTTAGAAATATCTTCATATAAATCTTCACGTTTTTTATTTAAACCAATAAATAAAACATCATATAAAGGTTTATGTTCTTGTCTATCTTTTATCGTAGAAATACCCTCGCTATGTTTTCTTACAATATTCAAGGCTCTAACTAAACGCTTACGATTATTTATATGAATCTTCTCAAGACACTTTGGATCTTCCTTCATCAAAATGTCATAAATTTCTTGATTAGAAAGCTCATTATATTCATCATCCTTTTGTTCCTCATCATAAAATACATAGTCATATAATAAAGCCTTTATATAAAGCCCTGTACCCCCAACAACAATTGGCAGTTTATTTCTACTACTTATATCATCAATTAATTTTCGACCAATTTCTTGAAATTCCTTAACTGAATAGTTATCATTAGGTTCCTTGATATCAATTAAATGATGTACGACAGCTTCTCTTTCATCAAGTGTAGCCTTTGCACTACCAATATCTAATCCTTTATAAATTTGAATACTATCTCCGGAAATAATTTCACCATTATATCTACGACATGCATCAATGCCAAAAGAAGTTTTCCCACTAGCAGTAGGACCAACTATAACTAGAACCTTCTTCATTAATAGCCGCTTCCATAATTAAAGATATCATTATTAAAAATTGGCGAGCTCTCACTAGAATAAGTAACATAATGTTCATTCTTCTCATCAAGAACTCTTTCAACCTTACTAATAGCGCCCCTAAATAAAGAATAATTATTATAATTACCATTTAGTACATAACTATTTGATAATCTACCAAAGTACTCTAAAGCATAATCTTTATCTATTACAAATTCAATTACCGAATTATCTGACAAGTGGTAGCAACCACTATCATCAGTATCCGAATCTGATTTTTCTTCACACTTTACTATTGGTAAAACAACTCCTGTTTCTAAAGTAAAATAGAAACGATCGCCAATTTCGCCATAATAAGAACCAAGTGCAGCCCCAATAAAACCATCTTCATCATATAAGAAGCCTGTATTTTCATCGACTGTCATCTCATTATGCATGAATTGATATTGTCTAGAATTACGTGCAGTCGTAGCCCGATAATCCATATAGGTCTTTGTTGTACCACTGGCACAAACGCCTATTTCTTCACTCTTATATTCTTTTTGATAGTCATAAAAATCATCTATATTTAAAGTTGACTCTTCGTCTGTCGAATCATCAACATAAGTAAAGCCACAAAATAACATCATAATAATAAGTACAAATAAAACTTTTACAATCTTCTTCATAGCCTATTTATCTTACCATATTTTTAAAGCTAAGTTAATCTTCCACCTTAAGCACTTCAAGAATAAGTTTTGACATAAACTTCATTTCATTAATGTTTACATACTCAAACTTGCCATGACAATTTCTATCGCCATTACCTAAATTAGGGCAAGGAAGACCTTTATAAGTTAAACTAGCTCCATCAGTGCCACCCCTAATCGCTGTGCTTGTAGGCTCAACACCTAATTCCCTCATCTTCTTTTTTACATTATCAACAATATCCATATGTTCAACGATATATTCTTTCATATTGTCATAAGAATCTTTAATAGTTAAAGAAACAACATTGCCATACTTCTTATTTAAGAAGTTAGTTGCATTTCTAAAATCATTCTTTTGTTTTTCTAAAAGATCCTTATCATGATTTCGAATAATGTATTCCAAAGTAGTATTTTCACAATCACCATTTATGTTACACAAATGGTTAAAACCTTCATAACCCTCTGTATACATTGGATTATCAAAAGTAGGCAATAGACTTTGAAATTCCATACCAATCAAAATAGAATTAAGCATCTTACCTTTAGCACTGCCTGGATGAATAGATAAGCCTGCAATCTTAACAACGGCGCTTGCCGCATTAAAGTTTTCATATTCAATATCACATGCATCCCCGCCATCAACTGTATAGGCGTAGTCGGCATTAAAGTAGTCTACATCGAAGTTTTCTGTACCTCTACCAACTTCCTCATCAGGAGTAAACGCAATCGCAATATCCCCATGCTTAATACTAGGGTTATTAACTAGTTTTTCTAGTACATCCATAATAACCGCAATGCCCGCTTTATCATCGCCACCAAGTAATGTAGTACCATCAGTAACAATCAAATCGCTGCCCACATCCTTATTTAAACAAGGGAAATCCTTTGGACTCATCTTGATATTTAATTTCTCATTTAATACTATCTCACTACCATCATAATTATTGATAATACGTGGATTAACATTTTCATCTGACATATCAGGACTAGTATCCATATGAGCTATTAAACCAATTGTATCCACTTTTTTATCAGTATTAGCCTTAAGTCTTCCATATACAATACAAGTATCACTTAATTTCACCTCAAGTCCTAAATCCTTAAGTTCCTTTTCAAGCTTTTTAGCTAAAACCCACTGTTTCTCACTACTTGGGCTAGTACTACTATAAGGATCAGACATTGTTTGAACCTTACAATAATCAATAAATCTCTCTACTATCTCCATCTTTATTTCAACTTCCTAATCTTATTTCTATATGTAAAATCCAATAATTCACTATCGCCAGTAATCATATCCTTTATTTCGCCAAACAACACTTCCGCAATCTTCATTAAAGCGATAGTATCATCGTTATATTTCTTTCTTAATCTTTCAAAAGCCTCATTTACATAATCTAACTTTTCAATATGATTTTCGACACCATACAATAAAAGTTTTTGAGTGACATCCAAATCATCTTCGTCATCATCAAAATCATCATCCATAATATCAAAATAGTCATCTAATTCTTCATCGCTAAGATAATCACTTAAATTAATGTTTTCAACACTCATCTCTAGACCTAATTGATGTTCCTCCTCAATAAAATCAAATATTTGTAAAGGAAGACCATGTTTAAATTCGTAGTTAGCATAGTCAACATCAAATGTTTCTAAATCATCATAATCAAAAGGCAAATTATATGGCTCATAGCTTTCTGTATTCTCGCTATCAAATAAGATCAAATCATCATTTCCGGCTAAATGTTGATCAAAAAAATAACGGCCATCTTCAAACATACCAGCTCCAACTCCACTTAAAGCATAAGCGTATTGGTTTCCTTTTTTATTTTGTTTACCAATAACGGTACACTCAAATTCCCAATCTTCACTAAAGTCATAGATTAATTCAAAATGATCGCCTAAGTCTTCAAACTTATAATCTGCCATAAATAAAGTTTGGCCACTATCATCATCATAGTTCTCTAAAACATAGGAATTACTACTAGTCCTAAACATAAAGTCATGTTCCATCATTGAATAAACTGAATTCAATAATATACACGCTAACTCAATAAGATTCACGTCACTTCTTATAAGTAACTCACGATTTAGCCTATCTTTGGCATACTTGTAAACAAATTTTATTTTCTTATATTCCATACCTAATATTATAAGATAAAGCCAAATAAAAAGCTCTCTATTGAGAGCTAATTATTATTAAACTAATTCAACTGTAGCAAGTGGAGCGTTATCACCACGTCTAATACCAGTCTTAGTTAAACGAGTGTAACCACCTTTTCTATCAGCATACTTTGGTGCAACTACATCAAATAGTACTTGAACAGCAGTCTTACCGTCTTTAGTTGTTACATTACTTAATTGGTTTGCAGCTTGTCTTCTACTAGCTAAATCATTCTTCTTGCCTAAAGTAATTAATGAATCAACATAGCTCTTAACTTCTTTAGCTTTTCCTTCAGTAGTTTCAATCTTACCTCTTAGAATAACTTCAGTTGCCATATTTCTAAGTAATGCCTTACGATGATCAGATGTACGACCTAATTTACGATTATGCATGACTCTCCTCCTTATTCAAAATGCCTGAAACCTAAACCCATCTCTTCAAGTTTTTCTTTTACTTCCTTAAGAGACTTCTTACCTAAGTTTCTAACGTGAGCCATTTCATCTTCTGTCTTTTGAGTTAACTCATCAACAGTAGAAATACCAGCTCTCTTTAAACAGTTATATGATCTAACAGTTAAATCTAAATCTTCGATAGACATGTTAACAGCCTTAGAGTTGTTTTCATGTACATTTTCTTCCATCACAGATTCAGATTCTTTAACCTTTTGATCAACCTCAGTTAATAATTCTAAATGTGAGATTAGAATTTTACTTGATAAAGCGATAGCTTCCTTAGGATTAATTGAACCATCAGTCCAAACTTCCATAGTTAATTCATCAAACTTAACGCTTTGTCCAACACGAGTTGGTTCTACCTCAAAATTAGCCTTTGTAACTGGTGTATAAATAGCATCAGTATAAATAGTACCAATTCCTTGTGAAGAACCTTGGAATAGGTGCTTATTTTCATCTGCAGAAACATAACCTCTACCTTTTCTAGCAAGAAGTTCCATATCTAGTACGCCACCTTCTTCAACATGGGCAATAACTAAATCTGGATTTAACACTTCAACACCACCTGGAACGATGATGTCTTTACCAGTTACAGTACAAGGTCCCTTTGCAGAGATTCTCAATGTATAACTGTCATCATCTAAAATATTAAGAATTAAAGACTTAATATTTAGAATCATCATTGTAACGTCTTCTCTTACACCCTTAATAGATGAAAATTCATGATAAACTCCATCTAATTTGATTGAGTAAACAGCGCCACCAGGTAAGCTAGAAAGCATAACTCTTCTAAGCGCATTACCTAATGTAGTACCAAATCCTCTCTCTAAAGGCGAAATTACAAATTTACCATAATGTTCATCTTCAACATATTCAGAAATTTTAAATTCAGGACGTTCAAATTTTTGCATATGTTACCTCCTTATTAGCCTCTAGGCTTCTTTGGTGGACGACAACCATTATGTGGTACAGGTGTAACATCACTAATAGCTGTAATTTCAAGACCAGCAGTAGCAAGAGCTCTTACAGCAGCTTCTCTACCAGGTCCAGGTCCTTTTACTTCTACTTGAACTTTGCGCATACCATGATCCATTGCGCTCTTTCCAGCTGCTTCAGATACAAGTTGAGCAGCATAAGGTGTAGACTTACGAGAACCTTTATAGCCAAGTGCACCAGCACTAGACCAAGAAACAACGTTACCAGCTTCATCAGTAATCGTTACAATTGTGTTATTAAATGTTGAGTGAACATGCGCAATACCACTAGCTATGTTCTTCTTAACACGTTTCTTACGAACTGTTTTTTGTGCCATAACTTACCTCCTACTTCTTCTTGTTAGCTACTGTACGACGAGGTCCTTTACGTGTACGAGCATTTGTCTTTGTTCTTTGACCTCTACAAGGTAAACCTTTTCTGTGTCTCATACCTCTATAACAAGCAACTTCCATAAGTCTCTTGATATCAAGTTGAGTATCTCTTCTTAGGTCACCCTCAAGTTTGTAGCTATCTAAAGTTTTACGAATAGCGTTTAATTGTTCATCAGTTAAATCCTTAACGCGGATATCTTCACTAATACCATTTTCAGCTAATACTTTTTTAGCAGTTGGTAAACCAACACCATAGATATATGTTAATGATACAACTACGCGCTTATCATTAGGAATATCTACTCCAGCAATACGAGCCATTAAATTTCCTCCCTTTTTTAACCTTGTCTTTGTTTGTGTTTAGGGTTTTCACAAATAACCATAACGCGACCTTTACGCTTAATTACACGGCACTTGTCGCAAATAGGTTTTACAGATGGTCTTACTTTCATCTAATTTCCCTCCTAGACTACTTATGTCTAAATGTAATACGCCCACGTGTTAAATCATAAGGTGAAATTTCTACGGTCACTCTATCACCCGGTAAAATGCGGATGTAATGCATGCGGATTTTACCAGAAACGTGAGCCAGGATTTCGTGTCCATTCTCTAGTTTCACCTTGAATTTCGCATTTGGTAAAGTATCAGTTACCAAACCATCAATTTCAATAACATCTTGCTTAGCCAAATACTAATCCTCCTTAGTTAAAATTTTGTAACCATCCCTTGTAATAGCGATACTGTGTTCATAGTGCGCACATAATGAACGCTCTTTATTCACTACAGCCCAACCATCACTTAGAGTTACACAATGAGGGCTTCCTGCAAAAACCATCGGTTCAACCGCAATACACATGCCTGGTTTTAATAATTCCAAAGTATGTGGACGGCCAACGTTAGGTACATAAGGATCCTCATGTACGCTCTTACCAATGCCATGTCCTGTATATTCAATTGGAGTTGAATATCCATAAGACTCAACATAAGTTTGAACAGCGTTAGCTATATCACCAACGCGATTACCTGGTTTTGCCATTTCTAAACCCTTATATAATGCATCTTCAGTGACACGCATTAAGTCTAATGTGCTTTGTGAAACATTTCCAACGGCATATGTCCAACCACTATCGCCATGGTAACCCATATAACAGGCGCCAACGTCGACAGTTATTATATCACCATCTTTAAGAATACACGAGTGACTTGGTATACCATGTACTAAAATTTCATTCACAGAAGTACAAACAGCACCAGGAAAGCCATAGAGACCCTTAAAAGAAGGGGTAGCACCGTTCTCTCTTATTACTTCCTCACAAATTTTATCAATTTGAGCAGTTGAGATGCCAGGCTTAATCACTTCTCTTAATTTCTTATGAACCAAGGCCACAATAGTGCCAGCCTTATCCATAAGCTCTATTTCTCTACTAGACTTAAGAGTAATCATTAGATTTCTCCCAAAGTCCTCTTTATATCTTCATATACCTTTTCAGTACTTTGATCTGAATTGATATAAGATACAAGATTCTTTTTATCATAATAATCAACAACAGGCTTAGTTTGTGCATAATATGCATCAAGTCTCTTGTTTAATGCCTCTAGAGTATCATCACTTCTTTGAATTAGACTTCCACCACATACATCACATACACCCTCAACTTTAGAAGGCTTATTAGTAATGTGGTAAATACTCTTACAATTTGTGCAAACTCTTCGGCCAGTAATTCTATTCTTCAATGGTTCATCTTCCATTTCCAAATAGATTACTCTATCTAACTTCATATTTAATGAAGCAAGTAAGTTGTCCAAATCTTCAGCTTGAGCAACTGTACGAGGATAGCCATCGAATAAGAAACCATTTTTGATATCATCCTTCTTAAATCTTTCAAGAATAATATCATGAATAGTATTATCAGGAACAAGTTGGCCCTTGTCCATATATTCTTTTGCACTAAGACCAACTTGTGTTTGATTTGCGATAGCTTCTCTTAACATGTCTCCAGTTGATACGTGTATAACCTTATAATCTTCAACAATAAATGAAGACATTGTTCCCTTACCAGTACCAGGAGCACCAATAATTAGAAGATTCATTTTTTATTTACCTACAAATCCTTTATATTGTTTTGTTGTCAATTGGCCCTTTAACTCTTTCATTGTATCCATAGCAACGCCAACTACAATGATGATACCAGTACCACCAAGAGCGGCTCTAGATGACAATCCAGTTAGATTGCTCACTACATATGGTAGCAAAGCAATAAGAGTTAAAAGAATTGCGCCAAGACAAGTTATACGGTTTAAAACCTTAGTTACGTATTGTTTTGTCTCACTGCCAGGACGAACACCTGGAATATATTGTCCTTGTTTTCCTAAGTCTTCAGCCATCTTATCAGGATCAACTGTAAGATTAGTATAGAAGAATGTAAATAGGATAATTAGGACACCATAGAAACAAAGGAACCAAGGATTTGTAAAATCACATAGCTTGCTTAAGAAATTATAAGCATTTGTATTAACCCAAGATGCGATAATTTGTGGACCTTGAATTAATGCTCCAGCAAAGATTACTGGAATAACGCTAGCTGAATTTATCTTAAGAGGCAAATGATTTAAATCACCTTTTGTTTTATTTAAACGTTGACTAGTAGATTGTTGAATAGGAATTCTTCTTTCAGCCATTTGCATTAGTACAACTAGAACAATTATAGCTAAATACATTAGGCAGTAAATAATGAAACCTGGAACACCTAAGCTACTAGTAGCACTCTCACCAATGAAAGTGTTATATACAAGCTTAAAGTTATTTGGCATATCAGCAACGATACCTGCAAAGATAATTACTGAAACGCCATTGCCAATACCCTTTGTAGTAATTTGATCAGCAAGCCACAACAGGAACATTGTACCAGCTGTAAAGATTACAGAGATATAAGCGTAAGACATAAAGCCTGGATTATCTACCATCTTATATTGTGTAGATAATAGTTGAACAATAAAGTAGCCTTGAACAAGAGCTAATACAACACCCAAATAACGAGTGATGCGGTCCATTTGTTGTCTGCCTTTTTTACCAGACTTAGCCATTTCACTTAAAGCAGGAATAATATCCATGCTTAATAGTTGAATGATGATACTTGCAGTGATATATGGTCCTACACCAAGCGAGAAGATAGACATCTGCTCAATTGAACCACCACCAAGCAAAGACATCATATTAAGCAAAGAATTAGCGCTTAATGAGATGATTGAATCATTAATGCCTGGAGCCGGAATAGCCGACCCCAAACGATAAATGAATAATATTACTAGAGTAAATAGTATCTTTTTTCTAATTTCTTTATTCTTAAGAAAATCTTTAAAAATACTAAGCATCTTAGTCAGCCTCTACTTTTCCGCCTGCCTTTTCAATAGCTGCTTTAGCACTAGCAGAAACCTTGTCACACTTAACAGTTAATTTCTTAGTTAATGTGCCATTACCTAATACTTTAACACCATCATATTCCTTCTTAACAAGGCCAGCTTCCTTTAAGATTTCAGGTGTAACTGTAGCACCATCATCAAATTTTTCAAGAGCAGCAAGATTTACTACAGCATACTCTCTTCTTGTGAAGTTTGTGAAACCTCTCTTTGGCATACGCTTGAAGAATGGAGTTTGACCACCTTCGAAACCGATAGCAACACCGCCACCAGATCTAGCGTTTTGACCCTTATGGCCCTTACCAGATGTCTTACCCGTACCAGAGCCTGGGCCTCTACCAAGACGCTTTACTTCTTTACGAGCGCCATCGTTATATTTCATTTCATGTAATTCCATTATTAGCGCCCCCTTATCTAATTTCTTCTACTTTCTTACCACGAAGTTTTGCTACTGAATCAACAGTCTTAAGACCCTTTAGAGCAGCAAAAGTAGCTTGAACCATATTGATACTTGTTCTTGAACCAGTACACTTAGTGATTACATCTGAACAACCAACTAGTTCAAGAACATCACGTACAGCACCACCAGCGATGATACCTGTACCTTCTGTAGCAGGCTTTAATAATACTTCACCAGCACCATATTCACCAACGATTGGATGTGGTACAGTTCTATAACCATTTACTAGAGGAACTTTAATAACGTTCTTCTTTGCAGCCTCGCTAGCCTTTCTAATAGCATCAGGTACTTCATTTGCTTTACCAGTACCGAAGCCTACTCTACCTTTCTTGTCACCAACAACAACTAGAGCAGAGAAACGCATACGACGACCACCTTTTACGGTTTTAGAAACACGATTGATTTTAACTACACGTTCATCGAATTCTTTTTCTTCTCTTGGACGGAAGTTCTTTCTTTGTTTACGATTATCTTTTTCTGACATATGTTTCTCCTAGAATTTTAGACCAGCTTCTCTAGCTGCTTGAGCTAGTGCTTCAATTCTACCATGGTAGTTATAACCACCACGGTCAAATACTACAGTATCAATATTCTTAGCTAAAGCAAGCTTAGCGATTTCACTACCAACTTTCTTAGCAGCTTCAATATTTCCACCGTTTTCAAGTTTTAAGTTAATTGATGAACAAGAAACTAAAGTAGTTCCCTTTTCATCATCAATGATTTGGCAGCTAATGTGCTTATTTGAACGGAAAACGTTCAATCTAGGACAAGAAGCTGTACCACTAACTTTAGTTCTTATACGTGCATGTCTTCTTAGACGCTCATTATTTTTAGATCCTTTATTAATCATACATTACTCCTTTCCTACTTAGCAGCTGTCTTACCTTCTTTACGAAGAATGTGTTCATCCTTGTAACGAATACCCTTACCCTTATATGGTTCTGGCTTACGATAAGATCTAATTACAGAAGCTACTTCGCCAACTCTTTGTTTATCAATTCCAGAAACAACAATTGTATTTGCATCTGGAGTCTCAATCTTAACACCCTCTTCAGCAACATAGTTGATATCATGAGAATATCCTAATACTAGATTTAATTTATTACCGCTAACACTAGCACGGTAACCAATACCTTCGATTAATAATGTTTTAGAATAACCTTCATTAACACCAGTAATCATATTTGCAATAAGTGCACGAGTTGTACCATGAAGTTGCTTAGTATGCTTTTCTTCATTAGCTCTAGTACACTTTACTTCATTACCCTCAACGTTAATACCGATTAGAGAGCTAAATTGACGTGTTAAAGTTCCCTTAGGACCCTTTACAGTCACCTCATTGCCTTCTGATACTGAAATTTCAATACCAGCAGGAATGGTAATCGTTTTATTCCCGATACGTGACATTTATATTTCTCCTTTAATTATTACCAAACGTAGGCAACAACTTCACCACCAAGCTTATTCTTTCTTGCATCGCGGTCAGTCATTAAACCTTTTGAAGTAGAGATAATTGCAATACCTAAACCATTTAATACTCTAGGAACTGCATCTACCTTAGCATAAACCTTTAGACCAGGTTTAGAAATTCTCTTTAAACCAGTGATAACTTTTTGACCATCTTCACTGTATTTTAATTCGATTGTAATTGTCTTATCTTTAGCAGTTTCACCCTCAACCTTATAGTTATTGATGTAACCTTCAGCCTTAAGGATCTTAGCAATTTCAATCTTCATTTTACTAGCAGGAACAGTTACACTTTCATGTCCAGCGCCTAAACCATTTCTGATTCTAGTAAGCATATCCGCAATTGGATCTGTCATATTCATCATTTTTGCTTCCTCCTTTACCAGCTTGCCTTCTTAACTCCAGGAATTTGACCCTTATAAGCCAATTCTCTAAAGCAGATACGACATAATTTATATTTTCTTAATACTGAATGTGGACGACCACATCTTTCACATCTTGTGTAAGCTCTAGTAGAGAACTTAGCAGGACGATGTGCCTTAACTTTCATTGATGTCTTAGCCATAGTTCCCTCCTTTACTTAACAAATGGCATGCCAAGTTCTGTTAATAGATCCTTAGCCTCTTCATTTGTCTTAGCACTTGTAACAACAACAATATCCATACCTCTTACTTTATTTACTTTATCGTATTGAATTTCAGGGAAGATAATTTGTTCTTTTACGCCTAATGTATAGTTGCCTCTACCATCGAAAGCAGTAGCACTAACACCATGGAAATCTCTTACTCGAGGAAGAACTACAGATACAAGCTTATCCATAAACTCATACATCTTTTCACCACGAAGTGTTACCTTACAGCCAATTGGCATACCTTCTCTTAATTTGAAGTTTGCGATTGATTTTTTAGCTTTTGTAACAACTGGCTTTTGACCAGCAATAGCAGTTAAATCTGCTACAGCTTCATCAAGTGCCTTAGGATTAGATACAGCCTCACCAACACCTAGATTGATAACAATCTTCTCTAGACGAGGGATTTGCATTGTACTTGTATAGCCATGCTTCTTAACTAAAGAAGGCTTGATTTCATTAATGTATCTCTCTTTTAAACGATTCATTATTCTTCTCCTCCTTTAGCTTTCTTAGTTGTTTTCTTAGTAGTCTTTTTAGCGGCAGACTTCTTAGCCTTCTTCTTGCCTTCATCAAGCTTTACATTACTTGCATCAATAGGCATTTCCTTATCAACAATTCCACCATCAGGATTGATTTGATTTGGCTTTTGGTGTTTCTTTCTAACATTTACACCCTCAACAATAATTTTATTTGTCTTAGGGAAAGCAGCCTTAACTTCGCCAACAGTGCCCTTGTCTTGTCCAGTTATGACCTGAACTTTATCACCTTTTTTAATTTTCATAAATTCAGATCCTCCTATAATACTTCTGGTGCTAGAGAAACAATTTTCATAAAGTCTCTATCACGAAGTTCTCTTGCCACTGGGCCAAAAATACGTGTGCCAAGTGGAGTTTTATCATCTTTGATGATAACTGCAGCGTTATCATCAAACTTAATATAAGAACCATTTTCTCTGCTGATACCATATTTAGTTCTAACGATAACAGCCTTAACAACTTGGCCCTTCTTAGCTGTACCACCAGGTGCAGCTTCCTTTACAGAACATACAACAACATCACCGATGTTACTTGTTTTTCTATTTGAACCGCCTAAACATCTAATAACTAGTAATTCTTTAGCACCAGTGTTATCAGCAACATTTAATCTTGACTCATTATGTATCATAATTGCCTCCTATAGAATTACAGCCTTTTCAACAATTCTCAATAAACGGAAATGTTTATCTTTACTTAAAGCTCTAGTTTCAATGATTTCAACAGTATCGCCAACCTTAGCTTCGTTGTTTTCATCATGAGCCTTAAACTTACGAGAAAATTTAGTTTGTTTACCATAAAGTGGGTGAGCCTTTTTCTCAGAGATTTCAACGACAATAGTCTTATCCATCTTGTCAGAAACTACAACACCACGTAATGTACGTCTTGTATTTTTTCTTTCCATTATTAGCCTCCCTACTTACCTTCTTTTTCGTTTAGAACAGTTAAGATTCTAGCAATAGTCTTCTTAAGTTCACGAATTCTCATTGGATTATCAACAGTACCAGTAGCCTTTTGGAATCTAAGGTCGAATAATTCTTTCTTTGATTCATCTAAAGTCTTTAGTAATTCATCGTTTGATTTATCTCTAATTTCCTTAATGTTCATAATTATTCTCCCTTCTTAATAAATTTACATTTAACTGGTAATTTGTTTGCAGCAAGTCTAAATGCTTCTCTAGCAGTAGCTTCATCAACGCCACCGATTTCGAACATAACTCTACCCCTTTGAACAACGGCAACCCATCCTTCAGGAGCACCTTTACCAGAACCCATACGTACTTCTAGAGGCTTCTTAGTGATAGCAAGTTGTGGGAATATTTTAATCCAAACATTACCACCTCTGTTCATATATCTTGTCATAGCAACTCTGGCTGCTTCAATTTGGTTATTTGAAACATAAGCACCAGTAGTAGCAACTAGACCATATTCACCATAAGCGATAGTAGTACCAGCTTTTGATTTACCTTCGTAGCTCAATCTATGAGGACGACGGTATTTTGTTCTTTTAGGCATTAACATTATTCGGCATCCTCCTTAACTTCTTCCTTAACAGGAGCTTGAGTAGCTTCAGCCTTTACTTCGGTAGTATTGGCATTGTTTCTATTGAAATTACCTCTTCTTCTGTTATCATTTCTTCTTTGACGGTTATTAGGATTAACCTTTGGTTTTTCAGGTTCCTTAACCATTTCGCCAGGCAATACTTCACCACGACAGATCCATACTTTAACACCAAGTTTGCCATATGTAGTCATAGCTTCTTCCCAAGCGAAGTCGATATCTGAACGTAAAGTATGTAGAGGTACAACACCCTCAGAATAACCTTCAGTTCTTGCGATATCAGCACCACCAAGTCTACCACCAACGGCAGTCTTGATACCCTTTGCACCAGCTCTCATAGTAGCTTGAATAGCTTTCTTTTGAGCAACACGGAAAGATTGTCTTTCTTCTAGCATCTTACAAATCTTTAAGGCAACAAGTCTTGCATCTAAATCAGGATTTGCTACTTCAAGGATATCAATCTTGACTTCCTTGTCATTTGTAAGCTTAGCTAATTTTTTCTCTATAGCTTTTAATTTTTCTTGTTCATTTCCTAAGAACATACCAGGACGAGCAGTTCTGATAATTAGGTGGACACGGTTCTTGCTTCTTTCGATTTCAACTCTACTTACTAAGCAATCAGCACAGTCATCTAAAATTGTCTTACGGATTTTGATATCTTCTTGAAGAAGATTGCCGTATTCTTTTTCAGCGTACCATCTTGATTCCCAATCTCTGATAACGCCGACTCTCATACCAATTGGACTAACTTTTTGACCCATATCTAACCTCCTTATCTTTCTTCTACAACCACTGTAATGTGGCTTGTTCTTTTCATAATTGGGGTTGCTCTACCCTTTGCACGAGGCATCCATCTTTTTAGTGTTACACCCTCGTTTGCGTAACATGTTTTAACATACAATTTTGATTCATCTTGTTGATGATTATGAGATGCATTAGCGATAGCACTCTTTAATACTTTTTGTACGTCCTTAGCAGCATGGTTTGGAGTAAATTCCAAGATACCAAGTGCTTCGTTTACATCCTTGCCTCTGATAAGATCTAAGACGATTCTTACTTTTCTAGAAGGATGTCTAATAGTTTTAGCAGTTGCTTTAACTTCCATATTTCCTCTTAAGCCTTTCTATCGTCGTCCTTACCATGACCGCCGAATTTTCTTGTTGGAACAAATTCACCAAGTTTTTGACCAACCATATCTTCAGTTACATATACAGGAACATGTTCCTTACCATTATGTACAGCGAATGTATGTTCTACGAAGCTAGGGAAGATTGTTGATCTTCTAGACCAAGTCTTAATAACTTCTTTTTTGTTAGCAGCATTTAATGCTTCAACCTTTTTCATTAGATGTTCATCACAGAATGCGCCCTTTTTCAAACTTCTTGACATTATTAATTACTCCCCTTTCTACTATTTACCATTTCTTCTTCTTACGATTAAATCATTAGAAGCTTTCTTTTGTTTACGAGTCTTAACGCCCATAGCCTTCTTACCCCAAGGAGTCATAGGAGACTTACGACCGATAGGACACTTACCTTCACCACCACCATGAGGGTGATCAACTGGGTTCATTACAGAACCTCTAACTGTTGGCTTAACGCCCATCCATCTAGTTCTACCAGCCTTACCAAAGTTGATTAAGTTGTAATCTTCATTACCAACTGCACCAACAGTAGCACGACAGTTACTTAGGATTTTTCTCATTTCGCCACTTGTAAGACGAAGAGTTACATATTTTTCTTCAACTGCTAGAATTTGTGCACTAGCACCAGCTGCTCTAGCAATTTGACCGCCCTTGCCAGGCTTTAATTCGATATTGTGTACGATTGTACCTTCAGGCATATAACGCATTTCTAATGCATTACCGACTTTGATATCAACCTTATCACCAGAAACGATACTCATGCCAACTTCTAAGCCCTTAGGTGCTAAGATATATCTCTTTTCACCATCAGCATAGCTAATTAAGCAAATGTTACAGTTTCTATTTGGATCATACTCGATAGCTTTAACAGTACCCTTGATACCATCTTTGTTTCTCTTGAAATCGATGATACGGTAAAGTTGTTTATGACCACCACCGATATGTCTTGTAGTAATTCTTCCTGTGTTATTACGTCCACCAGACTTATTGAAGCTTACTGTCAAGCTCTTTTCAGGCTTAGACTTAGTAATTTCTTCAAATGTAAGACCAGTCATTCCACGTCTACCAGGAGTAGTTGGCTTATATTTCTTGATCGCCATTTATATTTTTCCTCCTAAATGCAATTTTTCCGGAAATAGCATTATTCTTCCGATAATTTTGACCGATTACTTATCAGCTAAGATATCAATCTTAGAACCTTCTTTAAGCTTTACATAAGCTTTTTTAACTTGGTTAGTTACAAAATGGTATTGACCATATCTACCCATTCTCTTTTCCTTAGTAGGGCAATTAACAACGTTTACAGAATCTACCTTTACATTGAAGATTTCTTCAACAGCTTGTTTGATATGAACCTTATTAACACCTTTTTTAACTTCGAAGACAACAGTATTGTTTTCTTCGTTAAGCTTCATTGTCTTTTCAGTTACTAGAGGACGAATGATAACACTTCTTGCATTAGTCATTATTTAATACCTCCCCAATCTTTTTAGCAGCTTCAGTAGTAATTAGAAGCTTATTAGCGTTTTGTAAGTCATAGATATTTAAACCTTCAACAGTAACCATTTCAACATTACCGAAGTTTCTAGCGCTTAAATAAGCATTTTCGAAATCTTCATTAACATCAACAACGATTAATACTTTTCTATCAAGTTTAAATGCATCTAATACAGCCTTGAAATCCTTAGACTTGATTGCCTCAAACTTAACATTTTCAAGAACTGTCAAGTTATTGTTAGTAGCCTTAAGAGTAAGACCACTTCTTAATGCAAGTCTTCTAACTTTACGGTTAAGTTTGAAAGTATGAGATCTAGGAGTTGGACCAAAGGCGATACCACCACCTCTGTATTGAACTGCTCTAGAAGAACCTTGTCTAGCTCTACCAGTACCCTTTTGTCTAAATGGTTTCTTACCACCACCAGATACTTCACTTCTTGTTTTAACTTTGTGAGTACCTTGTCTTAATGATGATTGTTGTCTTAATACAGCATCGAAGATTGCTTGCGTATTAACTTCACAATTGAAGACGCTATCAGCTAACTCAACGTCGCCAACTTTCTTAGCACTTAAATCATATACATCAAATTTAGCCATTGATTACGCCTCCTTTTTCTCTAATAGAACTTTAGGTTCTACATGTTTGTTTTTCTTAACTGTAGTCTTTACTACGACTAGACCCTTCTTAGGACCTGGTACGTTACCCTTGATTAACATGTAGTTTGCATCAGCATCTACTTTGATAACTTCAAGGTTTTGATTTGTAGTAGTTTCTACACCCATATGTCCTGGCATTGGTGTATTCTTTTCGATACGACCATTGTTACGACCTGTTGTAGCTAGAGAACCAACACTTCTATGTACTGGACCAGTACCGTGTGTTTCTCTTAAGATGTGGTGATTGTGTCTTTTAACAACACCAGCGTAGCCTTTACCTTTTGAAACGCCTGTAACATCTACAATGTCACCAGCGGAAAAGATATCAACTTTAACTTCTTGTCCAACTTCAGTATTCATTAATTCATCAGCTTTGATTTCCTTAACGAATTTCTTAGGACCAACGCCAGCCTTTTTAGCATGGCCAATTTCAGGCTTAGTAGCACGAGCTTCTTTCTTGTCTTCTAGACCAAGTTGTAATGCATCATAACCATCAGTTTCTTTTGTCTTCTTTTGAAGAACAACGTTTGGTTCACATTCAACTACAGTAACTGGAATTAATACTCCATCTTCTGTGAAGACTTGAGTCATGCCAAGCTTTCTTCCAAGTATTCCTTTCATGATGTCACCTTTCTTTATAATTTAATTTCAATATCAACGCCACTAGGTAATTCAAGATGCATCAATGTCTCGATTGTCTTGTTGCTAGGACCGATGATTTCAATTAGTCTCTTGTGCGTTCTGATTTCGAATTGTTCACGAGAATCTTTGTACTTATGTACTGCACGAAGAACTGTTACCACTTGTTTTTCAGTTGGAAGTGGAATAGGACCAACAATTTTCTTAGCACCGCCTTCATCTGCAGCCTTAACAATTTTTTCTGTTGCTAAGTCTAAAGAACGATGTTCGTAAGCTTTTAATTTAATTCTTACGCTATTCTTTGCCATGAATTTTTCCTCCTTACATTCATTAACTAAAGCCTTAAAACGCCTTAGTAACTTGCTCCTTGTGAGTTCCCTGGTTATCACACTGTCACACAGTTTTCAGTGTGCCAGCAATCTCCCATATCCTTGCAAGCGCTCAATTATTATACCTTTTTTCAATAATAATGCAACAACAAATATTAAAGAAATACGATAATTTAGGACTTTTTTGTAAATTGCACTGTCACACTTCTTATGGCGTGCCATAATTACCCTTTTATCTAACTAAAAAACAGTGATTTTTACTAATATTTCCTAAATATTATCAATTATATTTCCTAGGTAATGCCAATTTACCAAAAGAAAACCTCTATTTTCTAGAGGTCTTCAACTATTTAGTCTTAGTTTCAATATCGCTTGCTTTCTTGATTAAATCCTGAACCACGCTCTTCATCTTTGGAAGATTCTTTTGGATCTCATCAGAAAATAAACCTTTATTCTTTTCCAATACCTCAACAAAGCTTTCTAAGCTCTTAGTCGCATCACTTGCCTTACCATCACCTTTGAAATTCTTAATGAAGTCAAAAGCTTTAGACAATTCTTCAGGGCACTTACCAGAAGAAATTAGATTCTTAATCTCAGGCTCTAAAGTTTTTTGCAACTTTGATAGTTCGCCCATATCTAGTAAACCACCAACTAAATCATTTAACATTCCCATATTAATACCTCTTTTCTAATTGGCTTAATAATATCATAAAGGCCATACTAAAAGCTCGGGGATACCGAGCTTTATAATTATTCGCTTTCTTCTTGAACAGATTCAGCTAATTCTTTTTTAGAAGTAACTTCCTTAGGCATGCCTTCATTTACATGTCTATCATGCCATTCGTTCCATTCTTCATGTCTTTGTTCAACCAGTTCGTTAGCTCTAATTTGAACTAAATCAGAACTATCTCTATGGAATTTAGAACCAGTACCAGCAGGAATTAACTTACCAATAATAACGTTTTCCTTAATACCGAATAAGTCATCCTTCTTAGCATTGATAGCTGCATCAGTAAGAACCTTAGTAGTTTCTTGGAATGAAGCAGCAGACAAGAATGAATCAGTTTCAACTGAAGCCTTCGAAATACCAAGCAATAACGGACCAAACTTAGCAGGAGTCTTACCCTCAAGTAATAATCCC
Source organism: Agathobacter sp. (assembly GCA_963601025.1). Classification (GTDB taxonomy): domain Bacteria; phylum Bacillota_I; class Bacilli_A; order Erysipelotrichales; family Erysipelotrichaceae; genus Colivicinus. Next base: position 30,248 of record CAVCDR010000104.1, read on the forward strand.
TCGTTTACTTCATTAATCTTCTTAATTGATACTGATTGACCAGCACAATAATCAGAATCACCTGGTTCAAGTACGATAACCTTCTTTAACATTTGATGAATAATCATTTCAATGTGCTTATCAGAAGTATCGATACCAGCTAAAGCATAAACCTTCTTAACTTCTCTTAAGATATAGTTTTGAACAGCTTGAACACCAGCAATACTTAATAGCTCCTTAGGATCAATGTTACCTTCAGTTAGCTTATCACCAGCCTTAACCTTAGTACCAACACCCATCCAAGATCTAATAGTTTGTGTAGGAGCCAATTTATGTTCGATAGTTTCACTCTCACCAGTAATTTCAATTACATATGAGTGGTCTTCCATCTCATTAATAGCTGTAATCTCACCATCAATCTTCGCAAGAATTGCAGGACGTTTTGGACATCTAGCTTCAAATAGTTCCTCAACACGCGGTAAACCTTGTGTAATATCACTATCACCAGCAGCAGCAACACCACCAGTATGGAAAGTACGCATTGTTAGCTGAGTACCTGGTTCACCAATTGATTGGGCAGCCATAATACCAACAGCCTCACCATTTTCAACAAGTCTTCCAGTAGCCATGTTACGGCCATAGCACTTACGACAAATGCCATCTTTACTACGGCATGTGAACGTATTTCTAATATACATACCAGTAACGCCAGCTTTAATAATTCTATTAGCGATATCCTCATCAATGAAATCATCTTCTTTAACAATAACTTCACCAGTTTCAGGATCAGCAATTGTTTCCTTAGAACATCTACCAACGATACGATCAAAGAATGATTCAATCATACTATTGTCCTTACGGTCAATAATACTTTCAACATAATATCCCATATCAGTATGGCAATCATCTTCCATAATGATTACATCTTGAGAAACATCGACAAGACGTCTAGTTAAGTAACCTGATTCAGCAGTCTTTAAGGCCGTATCAGTTAAACCTTTTCTAACACCGTGAGTAGAAATAAAGAATTCACTTACATTCATACCTTCACGGAATGAAGAATAGATAGGAACCTCAATAATTGAAGGTTGATATTCCTTCTTAGATTTAGATTGAGTTGGTCTACCCATTAGACCTCTCATACCAGCTAATTGGGTAAAGTGTGACTTATTACCTCTAGCACCAGAAACAGCCATCATATTGATAGGAGACTTTCTCTCTAGAGAAGCCATAACCTCATCACCAACGGCGTTCTTAGTATCATCCCAAAGTTTAGAGAAGTGCTTTTCCCATTCAGGAGGAGTAAGTTGACCTCTATTTAATAAATTTTGTAATACGTCAGCCTTCTTCTTAGCTTCATCAACATATTTTTGTTTATTTGGCGCAACATTGATATCAGCCAATGAAACAGTCATACCAGCAACAGTAGAATACTCAAAACCTAAATCCTTGATATTATCAAGAATTGTGCTAGATCCTTCAGTTCTATACTTAGCAAATACTTCCGCGATAACCGCACCCAAGCACTTCTTAGTAAATTCACCACTTACCGGCTTAGCTGCAATATGTTCTTTGATATCTGTACCAAATGGAACAAATTGATCATGTGGAGTCTTCTTTAAAGAATCACCCTTTACAAAGTTAATATAAGGGAAATCAGCAGGGAAAGCATTATTGAAGATTAACTTACCAATAGTAGTAATTAGATACATATTGTTTTCATCTTCTTCAAAACATGTCTTACCTAGTGAACCCGCATAAATTGCCACTCTTGTATGAAGATGTACTTGCTTATTCTGATAAGCTAGGATAGCCTCGTTATAGTCTTTATAAACATGACCCTCAGCATCACCAAATCTTCTCCATAAAGCAGCCTCTTCTTCATCACCTAAAGCAGCCAAAGTATCAGCCTTCTTATAGAATTCTTCCTTAGTTTCTTCCATATTTAGATAGAAGTTACCAAGAACCATATCCTGTGAAGGGGTAACGATAGGCTTGCCATCTTTAGGACCCAAGATATTGTTACTTGCAAGCATCAAGATTTCAGCCTCAGCTCTAGCCTTTTCACTTAGTGGCAAATGGACAGCCATCTGGTCACCATCGAAATCGGCATTGAATGCTGTACAAACTAGTGGATGAAGACGAATAGCACGGCCTTCAACTAGCTTTGGCTTAAATGCTTGAATACCAAGTCTATGTAATGTAGGAGCTCTATTTAAGAATACTGGATGATTATCCATAATCTTTTCAAGAACGCCCCAAATTTGTGGATCTTGTCTTTCAATCATCTTTTCAGCCGTCTTTTGACTGTTTGCGATATCTTGTAAAACAAGCTCACTAATAACAAATGGTTTATATAAGCTAATGGCCATCTCACGAGGAATACCGCATTGGTACATCTTTAGATTTGGACCAACCGCAATAACTGATCTACCAGAGAAGTCAACACGCTTACCAAGTAAGTTTTGTCTGAAACGACCTTGTTTACCCTTTAAGCTATGAGATAAAGACTTCAAAGGACGATTAGCACTGCCCTTAACTGGATTACCTCTTCTACCATTATCGATTAGCGCATCAACAGCTTCTTGTAACATACGCTTTTCATTTTGAACAATGATTGAAGGAGTACCAATATCAAGTAATCTCTTTAAACGGTTATTACGAGTAATAACTCTTCTATATAAGTCATTTAAATCACTTGTAGCAAATCTACCACCATCAAGTTGAAGCATAGGTCTAAGATCTGGTGGTATAACTGGAATTACTGAAAGAACCATCCACTCAGGCTTGTTTTCACTATTAACAAACGCATTAATAGTCTCTAAACGCTTGATTAATTTCTTGCGCTTATCACCTTGAGCCTTCTCAAGTTCCTTTTTAATTTCTCTTTGTTCCTTTAAAACATCAACTTGTTCAAGTAATGTCTTAATAGCCTCAGCACCAGTAGCTGCCTTAAAGGCCTTATCGCCATATGTAGCTTGAAGTTCTCTAACTTTAGCTTCGGTTAAATCTTCCTTATACTTAATTTCTGATACAGTACCAGGATCAGTAACAACCCATTTTACGAAATAAACGATTTCTTCTAGAACTTTAGGAGAAATGTTTAATACAAGGCCCATTCTACTTGGAATACCCTTAAGGTACCAAATATGAACAACTGGAGCTGCAAGAGTGATACAACCAAATCTTTCTCTTCTTACAGAAGACTTAGTGATTTCAACACCACATCTTTCACAAGTAAAGCCCTTATATCTAACTTTCTTATATTTACCACAATAACATTCCCAGTCTTTAGTAGGACCGAAAATTCTTTCGCAGAATAAACCATCTCTTTCAGGCTTTTGCGAACGATAGTTAATTGTTTCAGGCTTAGTAACCTCACCAACAAATTCACCAGTAGAATAATGGCGTGTAGCCCATTCTGTAATTGTTTCAGGAGAAGCCAATCCAACTTGAATTGCTTCAAATTTATTATTATCCATTAACTATCCTCCTATTCAATACCCATTAAAGCTTCATCAATTGACTCTTTTTCAGTTAAATTACTAACATCTTCTTCATCAATTGCATTCTCTGCATTTGGTGTAGCAACAGCGCCACCTTCATCATCCGCATAACTTTCAGGCTTAATTTCCTTGCCATCTTTGTCAAGCATTCTAACATCAACCGCAAGCGCCTTAAGTTCATTTCTTAAGACATTGAAAGATTCTGGTAAACCTGGTTCTGGAATATCTTTACCTTTAATGATGGCATCATAAGCTCTTGTACGACCATTAATATCATCAGACTTGATAGTAAGAATTTCTTCCAAAGTATTAGCAGCACCATAAGCTTCAAGTGCCCAAACTTCCATTTCACCAAATCTTTGACCACCGTTTTGAGCCTTACCACCTAAAGGTTGTTGAGTAACCATTGAATAAGGACCTGTAGCACGAGCATGCAACTTATCGTCAACCATGTGGGCTAACTTAATCATATACATGACACCAACAGAAATACGTTCATCGTATTCTTCACCCGTCTTACCATCACGCAAGATAAATTTACCATCCTTAGAAACATTGGCTTCCTTCATGATATCCATTAGATCATCATTAGAAATACCATCGAATACTGGAGTAGCAAACTTAACGCCAAGTTTCTTTGCAGCCATACCTAAATGGATTTCAAGAACCTGACCGATATTCATACGTGAAGGAACACCGAATGGGTTAAGCATAATATCAACCGGTGTACCATCTGGCATAATAGGCATATCTTCGATTGGAAGAATCTTAGAAATGACACCCTTATTACCATGTCTTCCGGCCATCTTATCACCTTCGGAAATCTTACGCTTTTGAACAACGTAAACTTTGATAACCTCAAGAACGCCAGGACCTAATTCACTTTGAGCATCCTTTCTATTGAATACTCTAATTGATTGAACAATACCAGCACCACCATGAGGAACTCTTAGTGAGTTATCTCTAACTTCATGAGACTTTTCACCAAAGATGGCTAACATTAGCTTTTCTTCAGGAGAAGCATCAGATTGTCCCTTTGGCGTTACCTTACCAACAAGGATATCGCCTTCCTTAACCTCGGCACCAACCATAACGATACCATGGCTATCAAGATTACGACATGCGCCCTCTTGAACGTTAGGAATATCTCTTGTGATTTCTTCTTCGCCTAGTTTTGTTTTTCTTCTTTCGATTGTATATTCTTCAATATGAATTGAAGTATAAACATCATCTCTTACCATTCTCTCAGACATGATAATAGCATCTTCATAGTTGTAACCATGCCATGTCATGAAAGCAATAGTAACGTTTTGACCTAGAGCCAATTCACCATCTTCCATACTAGGACCATCAGCAATAAGCTCACCAGCCTTAACCTTATCACCTTTTACAACGATAGGCTTTTGGTTGATACAAGTACCAGCATTACTAGATCTAAATTTCTCTAGAGCAAAATCATGTAATACACCATCTTTTGATTGAACAACAATGTTTTTAGCATCAGCATAAGTTACTGTACCATCAACATCACAAACAACACCAGTACCAGAGTCTCTTGCGATCTTTGACTCCATACCAGTACCAACAAATGGTGAATGAGGATTTAATAGTGGAACGGCTTGACGTTGCATGTTAGCACCCATTAGGGCACGAGTACAGTCATCGTTTTCCAAGAATGGAATACA
>CAVCDR010000105.1:0-29385 GCA_963601025.1 Agathobacter sp.
AAGCTTCTTTAGCATCACTAGTAGCTTGCTTAGCTTCCTTATAAGCTTCTTCAGCTTTTTGAGCTTCTTCAGCTTTTGCATCATAAACCTTTTGAGCTTCATCTCTTACATCTTCAGCTTCTTTTAAAGCTTCTTCAGCTTTTTTAGCAGCCTTTTCAAGTTCAACTAACTTAGTCTTATCAGTCTCTAAGTTGGTCTTGGCGTCAGCTAATTCCTTTTCGATATTTTCTAAATCAGTTTTAGCTTCTTCAATAGCAGCTTCGCCATTTACGATGTCTTCTTTAGCAGTATCAAGAGCTAATTGAGCATCTTCGTAAGCTTCTTTGACATTTTCTAAATTAGTCTTAACTTGGCTATAGTATGTATCGAATAATTTAGTGTACTCATCAATATCCCAATAAATATTAGGAATATCTTCTTTTGAATTATTGTTACCATTAGAGAATTCGTTAGTCATAGTGTAACGAGACGGAATTGTGAAATCATCTTCATCCTTATAACTAGGAGTTATGGCAATAGCACCACCTGTAACAGTTGATTTATCATTGATAACATTTAAATAGTGGCCTACTTGGAAACGGTTGGTATTGAAGTAATATTCTGTTACTCCGTCATAATCTGTATAAGAATATAAATCATACTCATCGAACTTATAACCAGTTGCTTCTTCGATAGCTTTGCCAAGATCATATAATTCTTTTTCGTCAGTAATGTTAGCAATATAATCCTTAACTGCAGTTTGAGTAATTTCTGTCATACCAAGTTTTTCTGAACAATACTTATAGATCGCTTTTTCTTCAGTAAACCAAGCATCCGTTGCAAAATCTACAGCATCATCAACATTACCATTTGAAGTAGCAGCAAGATTTTCCCAATAACCATAATGTTGATATTGTTCTTTAGCACTATTCGCTGCACCTTGAGCTAGAGCCATTGTTAAGTTAGAAATTTTCCAAGAATCAACGCCTTCACTTACACGGAAATCGTTCATAATCTTAACCATTTCAAGTGCTTTTTTAACATTATCTAAAGATTGAGCAGCGTTTTCATCATTTGAACCTTTATTAACATAACTATCGTAATATTCAAGAGCTCTTTTTGCTTCTTTATATTGGTTATCACCTGATGTCTCATCAAATGAATCTTCTGGTGCGTTATTAACAATATATTCTAAGAAACCCTTAAATCCACTGTTAACTAAAGCTTCAGCAGCATCTAACTTATCCTTGGCATCATTTATAGCCTTATATAAATTGCCATCTTGGTCAGTTTTACTTTCATCAATAGCGTCCTTTAAAGTTTTGATTTGTTCTTGATATTCTTCGATAGTTTTTTCTTGATTAGCCTTTTCGTTTTCAATGGATTCAATCTTACTTTCATCATCAGCAATAACATCTTCTTGATCACTAACTGCACCATTAGCATCATCTAAAGCATTAGACTTTTCATCAACAATGTCTTGTTTAGCATCTAAAGCATCTTTAGCATCTTCTTTAGCCTTATCAGCATCAGCCTTAGCATCTAAAGCATTCTTTTCTTCTGTTTCCTTATCAGTAACAACCTTTTCATCTGCCTTAACAGTATTTTCGGCATTAGTCTTTGCATCTAAAGCGTCTTGTTCAGCCTTCTTAGCTTCTTCACTAGCCTTTTTAGCATCTTCTAAATCCTTTTCAATTTGAGCTTTCTTAATAGGATCAGTAGCTGCATCATAAGTTTCCTTAGCCTTATCTAAAGCATCCTTAGCATCATTCTTTTCAGATTCAGCATCATCTTTTGCCTTACTTGTAGTTTCTACATCTTTATCAGCCTTAGCTTTATCTTCAGTTGTCTTATCAACATCAGCCTTAGCATCATCCATAGCCTTTTTATCAGCATCAGTAGTTTCCTTTTTTGTATTATAGTCAGATGTAGCATCATTCTTTTCTTTTTCTGCTTTATCAAAAGTACCTTGTTTTAAGGCTTCATCACTTGTAGCATTATTCTTTTCACTTGTTGCGTCTTCTAAAGCTTTACTAGCATTAGTTTGTTCTGTAATAGCATTATCCTTATCAAGAGTAGCTTTATCTAATGTACTAGACTTAGTTTCTTCATCACTTGTTTTATTATCTAAATCAGACTTAGCATCATTCTTTTCTAATTGAGCTTTATCATCTTCAGTTTTAGCTTCATTCTTTGATGTAGTATCAGTATTCTTTTGATTTTCTAAAGTATCAACATCAGCTTGTTTATTATCTAAATCCTTTTTAGTATCCGCTTCTTTTGTTTCAGCATTAGTAACATCTTTACTAGCATTAGTCTTATTATCTTCATTAGTATAATGTTCTACATTACTAGAAGCATTCTCTTCCTCTTTAGTAGCTTCATCTAATTCGGTATTAGCCTTTTCAGATTCATTAGTAGCATTACTAGCTTCCTTATCAGCTAAATCACTTTCAGACTTTGTTACATCATATTCCTTTTGTGATTCTTCTACACTTTTCTTTGCATCATCTAGTTCATCGGCAAAAGCCATAGTTGAGTTTCCAACACCAGTAATAGCAGCACCTACTGCAGCAGTAGTAATAACAGTTTTCTTTAATAATTCTTTCATTTTTTATACCTCTTTTTATTAAATCTAGAACCTCTAAAACTTGTTTTTCTATCGGTTCGCAAATATTATACTGATTTACTACTACTTTTGGTTGTAACCCAAAAAAATTAAAAAATGTGCCATTTGGCACATAAATTACTGGTTATTTTCTTGCTCTTGCGTTTCTTCTTGGCTAGTGTTTCCATTAACAGTTAAAGTTAAATCCTTTTGACTTGTATTTCCCTCGTTATCAATAGCTATGATTGTTAACGTATATTCGCCGACCACGTTTGGATTATATGTTCCTTCAAATGTTAAACTTTGAACGCCTGATAAATCAGTAGCTTTAACATAATCTAGAGGGTTATTGGAATATACATTATCTAAAAAGAATATTTCTGGTGGCGTTGTATCTTTAACTCCAACTGTTAAAGCATACATTTGGCCATTAACATCATAATAAGCTTTTGTATAACCAATTTGTGATGTATCAAGTTCACTGCAAGTTATTTTAGTATCATCTACATATATATAGCCTGTTTCTTTTGTTGTTGCAGTTTTATTTTTATAAGAACTAATAAAATCACAAGCGTCTGTTTTGCTGCCAAATTCCGCAATTGGGCTATTAACAAATTTAATTTCTGTTTTTGAACAAGCTGAAATAAATAAAAGCGGTAATATACATAATATTATTTTCTTTATCATTCCTATCTCCTTATAACAAAATCGCGGGCAAAGACATCACCCGCGATAATTAATAATTATTGATCTTTCTTTTTATCTTTTGCCTTTCCTGCAAAAATAATGATTAGACCAGCAACAGCGATAGCGCCAACGCCGATATAAATTAACATATCAGAACCACTCGCGGTATTTACATCTTTATTCTTTGTATTATGTACAGTTACTTTAACGTCTTTATATGCTACTAAAGTACCACTTGGGTTATCGTATCTAGTGGTATAACCATCTTTGCTATCTTCCGATTCGTGAATAGAATATTTGCTACCTGCAGGTATATTGTAAATTGTTAAAGTTTCACCAGCGTAGATTTTAATCTTATCACCGTTCTTGCAATAGCCTTCTTGGCCTTTACTATAAGTAGTACCATACTTACTCATTTCAGTTGTCTTATAGTAATATATTCCATCTGGTAAAGTTAATTCCATCGTCCATTGCCATGCGATTTCGGCAGCATTGCCATGCAACTCTTTATTAATAACAAGATTGCCAGCTAATACAGCTTTTGGTTCAATAGTTGCTTCTAAACTTGAAATTCTACCCGTTTCATCAGTGTTTGGAATTGATACTAAGAATGGAGTGCTTCGATTATGGCTTGTAGGAGACTTAACTTCTATGCCAAAATAAACGCCTTGTTCAAGATTGTCAAATACTAGAGTGCCTTTATCGTTAGTTGTGCCATCTAAGTATTTTAATTCTTTGCCATTTGTGTCCTTTCCAGAAACAGTAATTTCCGATTCAGTTACAACTTTATAATCAATCTTCTTTTGGACATCTTCAGCAGTTGTATCTTTTGTAATATCAAGCCCACTAATTAATGATGTGATTTTCAAACCATCAACAGTCATATTGGCATTCGTATAAGTTACATCACCCACTTTATATAAACGCCATTTACTGCCTACTGTCGGTGTTTTTGAAGTATTATCATCATAATAATTAATGGTGATTTTACCAGTTTCGCCACTTCGGTAAGTAATTGCTGTGTATTCTGTTTCATCGCCATCTGCCAAAGCGTTAAGTGGAGAAATAGTTAAACATAGCAATGCTGATAAGATTCCAAGCAACAGTTTATTCTTTTTCATTTTTCAAATCTCCTTTCGAGTTTTCTCTGCCGTTCGTTTTTTTGTTCTTTTTTGAAACAAATAATATTTATTGCAACAGCAGCGATAATAGGCAAGCCAATTATTACTACTAATTTAATAATCTCTTTTGTACTTTTTGTTAAAACGGTTTCTTCTTTACTTAATTCATTCATACTGGTATCTGTAATAGGATCGTCCGTTCTACTTGCTCTTATTAATAATCGATGTGTATTAATGCCATACGGAGTGCAAGTATATAATGTTAATAAATCCTTGCCTTCTTCAATTTGAAGATAATCATTTGCTTCTTCAGGAAGACAAACAGTAATTTGATCAACAATATATCTATGAGTTTCGCCGAGTATAACAACATCAATGCAGTCGCCTTCTTCAAGCTCTTCTAGTCTGGAAAACATTTCACTACTTCTTAAAGCAGTGTGTCCAGCTATGACCGTATGAGTATTTTCACCACCAACAGGCAAGCTTGTTCCATATAAATGCCCAGCTTCTTTTTGAAGAGTATTTTCTTCTGTGCCTTTTCCAACAGATAAATTAACGTTTATTTTATCGATAACGATAGCACATAATTCACTATTATCGCTTGGTAAGCTTAAATAATCTTCATCATAATCGGTTGTACTTGAATAAATATAATATTCACCTTTTTCGTATAGCTTTTGGTTGTACTCTCTAGCTTTTTGGAAAGCTTCGCTTTTTTCAGCTTCGGTTAAATTTTCAACCATACTTGTGTAGCCGGAAATTATAGCTGTTTGCCCTATACGGGAATAAGTATCCAAAGCCGTCGGTAATATGCAACATCCATAGCCAAATAGAATTAGAATAGAAGCAAATAAACGAATAATCCAATCAGAACTTTTTTTGGTAGAATTCATTTTTTATTACTCCTTTTAAATTTAGAAATTGAGAAGAGATGATTAGTACCCCTTCTCAATATTTTTAAACTTTATTCAGCGGCTTCTTTTCTTTTTCTAAAGATAAATAATGCGCCACCAGCAAGAATAGCAGTTCCGCCTAATGCAAGTAATGTATTAGACCAACCATCGCCACCAGTATGTAAAGCTTCGATTGTTTCATTATTCTTGATACCAAACGATACAACGCCATTATCTAAATCTTCATTGCTAATTGCGATTGGATCGGTTTCGCCAGATGCAAGAGAAGCAGATTCGATTACACCATTATGTAGATAATCATCATCAAATTCGATAGTCATTGTATCTCTCATTAAGTTGTAACCCTTGACTGTGCTTTCTTCTGTTAATACATATGTATCAGCATCTAAACCTTTAAGAATTAGCTTGCCTTTTGCGTTACAATGAACTTCTTTAACAACCTTATCAGAATCAACAGCTTCTTCTTTATTGTCGAATACATGGTAAACACCAGCTTCTTCTTCAATAAATACCAAGTTTTCTTCTTTTAATGTTTCAGGGTTAATACGAGTAATTGTAAAGCCTACAGCACTCATATCGGCTACTTCATGTGAGAATGACTTAGCGATGTCAACTTCATATGTATAAACTTTAATATCTTCATTTGACTTGAATTTGTAGTCTCTGGAAGTTTTTGTGCCAAATACTAGCGAAGTCTTGTTAGCTTCAACTTTGATAGCACCAGTATCTTCAACTACAGCGTCAGCATTTAATCTAGCTTTATAGTTAACATATACTTTGCTATCTGTACCAGCAGCACTTAATTTAGCTAAACCAGTTTCAGTTAAAGTGATAACAAATTGTTGTTCGCCACTATCAGCATCTCTTTCTAATAGTTCAATAGTATAATCAGCTTCGCCGCTTTGGTTCATATTAGCTTGATCTGGACCATATAAACTATTGTTTTCACCATTCCAAGCCTTGTTACCATAAGTAACTTTGAAATTGCTACTTGTTAAATCATCAACAGTTAAACCTTTTGACATTGTATCGGTAATAACGTATTTTCTATAACCATTAGCGTCATCTGTATCATTGGTTTCTGAAACTAATTTTGGAGCATCTAATGTTAATAAGAAGTTCACATATTCACCAACGCACTTATTAGTTGTTTGAACTAAACCATTTGCATCAACATGCTCACCATCTTCTTCATCATTTCCATCAGCAACAATATCTTTTCTAATAGAAATCATTTCATTTTTTGGATAAGCAGTTACATCATATTGCCATACCGAACCGGCTTCATAAACTTTATCACCACTTGTGATAGTAGCAATATTTGTCATAGGTAACGATACTAAGAATGGTCTAGCAGCTTTAGCAACTGATAATGATTCACCATCACCAGATAGGTTTGGAGATTCAACTTCAGCAACTAAATATAAGCCAAGATCAAGTCCATCAGCACTAGTCTTGCCATCTTCATCAGTGGCGTCCATTGCTACACCTGAACCTTTTGCAAAACTAATTAATTTTTCGTTAGCTGTTTCACTTCCATCTACATCTTCACCATAAGCAGCTTCATCAAGGTTTGCACTTTTTAAAGCAGCATTAACAGTTTCAGCTGTAAAGTACTCAACGCTATTTAAAGTAACATCAGCAGTTAAAGTAACTCCACATTCAGTCATTTTTGTTTTAAAAGCGTCTGTTAATGTGTAATAAACACCAGCTTGTACGCCATTTCTAGCGGAACTCGTATCAATTTGCTTCAATTCACCCACTTTTACATAGTTGAACTTAACGCCTTCGATACCTTCTTGGCCAACGCCCGCTAAATCTTGTTCAAGAGCTGTGCCTTCTTTAGTTTTGCCATCTTCTGATTTTAATTTGTAAAGAGTGATACTACCTGTTTTAGTTGTATCAATAGTATTATCGGTAGTGACAACGTCCTCCGCAAAAACTGGTGCGGCACCGCCCATTGCCATTAAAGCAGCGGCAGAGCCTAAAATAATTTTCTTTTCAATTTTCTTCACTCAAATATCTCCTTTCGCAAATTGCTCGTATAAAAGAAAAAAGCGCTAGTTTAAAGTTAATAATTGTTTCTATCTATCTCTTTGGCTAGAATGATTATTCTTGAGTCTTGAAAAAATCTTTTACATGTTTGAAATGTAATGAAGTTATTGCTATAAGTTAGCACTTCTTTACTTATAACAAGATTTTTTTCATGTGCTGTCTGATACCATTTATCAAATTCATCTTGACTTGAAAAATCGATTTTTTGAAAGTCATAATTAGAATTATTGATATCTATTTCATAAATATCCGTAATTACATATTTTCTAATCTCACCATCTAGATAAAAGGTAAAATATTGGCTTTCTTCAAATTTTTCTTGGTCGGTTAGAAAAGATAAAGGCGAAAACATTGCCGAATCATCATAATAGACATTATGTCCATATATCACCATATTTTGAGAATCAGTCGTACAACTAGCATCCATAAAGGGAACACCTTGATCGTTGTACTCTTTGTAGAATGATTTTCTAAGATAATAGTTGTTATCGCTTGCTTGAACCACAGGAAGAGAAAGAATACCTGAATCGAATTTTAAATATCCAACCAAATCTTCATTTTCTTCTTTTAGAGCATCAAAAGCTTTTTGTGAAAAACGATTTTCATCTATGCTCGCAATAACATTAGCTATAGTTTTTTTCTCTTTTTTTGAATTTGAACTATCAATTAAATTAGGAACAATTTTATAGCCACAAAAAATAATCACTCCAAAAAGTATTACTATCAAAATATTTTGAAGGGCTTTTAATAGCTTTGATGGCACAATTTTAACCTCCTAGCCTAAATGTTATACCGGTTTTTATTTAGCGTTATTATTTTAATTTATGTGTCAAATGGCACATAAAAAAGCTACCTGTTTGGTAGCTCTAGTTAGGAAGTTAGTTAGAAAGTTGAACTTTGCCATCTTTTATAATGAGTGAGCCAATTCGTTCAAACGAATCAGTTCCATCTTCATTATGAATAACTATATGAATTTCGGCATCTGTGTTTGGATCTAGTGTTATAGCGCTTTCTGCCCTTGGCAAGAATAGTTGTGTGCAAACCATAACACCAACTACAGCAATTATCCCAAATATCATAATAATCCAAGTTTTTGCCACTCTTGATTTTTCAGCTTTCTCTGTTTCATCTATTTTTGTTTGGAAATTATCAATAATTGTTTTTTGCGATTCAACCGTTTTTGTCAATTCCTGAATAGTATCGTTTTGTTTTGCCATCATACTATTTTGTTCATCAACAAGGTTTTTAATTTGATCTAGATTGATATTTTCATTCCTTTTAATTAAATCTTGTAAGCTATTGGATAATTGCGATAATTTTTCGTCTGGCTTATTTTCAGTGGCGATTAATTTTGCTATTTGATTTTTAATATCAATTAATTCATTATTTGGCTTTTGAGTTTCACTAATTAACGCGTCTATTCTTTGCGTTAATATTTGTGAATTGTCATTCTTTATTTCTCGATAGAAATCTTTTATCTCAGCTATTTTTTCTTTAAGAATTTCGTTTTCTTTATTTAGCTCGTTAATTTTTAATTCTGCTTCTTTTAAGCTTTCATCATTGCCTTGCGAATTACTAACGTCTTCGGCTACTTCTTTATGAACATTCGATTCTTCTTCGGTTTGTTTGGCTGTTCCTTCTTTGTTTTCTTCTTGAGGTTCTTCTTGTTGAAAAACCGTATCAGCACTATTATCAGGTTCTTGGTTTTCTACATTCATCTTGTCTCCCTGAACATTTTCTGGTTCTATTTTAGCCTCATTTTGGTTTTCCGCTGACACAATCTTTTTTTCTTTAATATCAGGTCTTTCTTCAGTTTGATTGATTATCTCGTTATCTTCTTGAACTTGAGATTCGTTTTGACCTTCATGATTTTGTTCCTCTTGAGTAGTATCTTCTACAATCTCTTTTGGATGTTCTTCTTTTACTTTTTCATCTTCAGCTTTTTTAAGAATATCATCTATTAAAACATCTACAGGTTCTTCTATAGAAGATTCTTGTTTGTCTTCTTGTTCAGGAACTAAATTTTCTGTGTAATTATTAGAGATCTCCTTATAAGCTTCGCTTATTGTTTTCGTGTAATCTTTAAAACTGTTTTCGCTTTTATTGTTTTTATCATTTCTAGTAGTTTCGTTGTTAGTGAAATTAGATGCACTATCTGGATTTAAGTATAAACCAGCACGATAGTTATTGATAACAGTTGCTCTGTCTTGAGCGATTTGTGTAGAAGAAGGAACGATAAATTCTTGGCCATCACCTTTAAAGAAGTTTTTAAGCATTTCATTATATTTGGCTTCAGGCATCACTAGCATCTTATTATCAACCCAAGGATACATTGCACCACCATAGAATACGGTAAATACTCTTTCTTGCCCGCCTATATTTAAAGTGATTACGCCAATTACAGTTTCTAATAATTTTAAATTCTTTGTTCTATTCATTTGATACTCCTTTGTTTAATAGAAAACATCTTTTGCAAGATGTTCTAGCCTTATATTAATGCGGCTAAATAGCATATCGCCCAATAGCAAGCGGCAATCATGATTAAAGTTGAAATTACCTTTGCAGCAAGAGAAAGTCCACTAGAAAGTAATTTAACAATAGCGTATATAACAACTAATGACGGCAAGTATGGGACAATGCTTTTAATAAAGTTGATAAAATTATCCACAGGATTCTCCTTTCATAACCTTATTATTATACCGGTATTTTGCTACCGAATAAGATTAGAAAACAAATAGTTCATCAACCAAGAATTGAACACTAGTTGTACCGTTATAAATATTTTCGTTAGGCTGTCCTATTGCGATAATTCTTTTACTTTCAGGATTTAGGATTTTATACTTCAATAAAGAATTAAACCAGACCATAGTCAATTGTTCATTGTTGATTAAAGAAAACCTTAAATGTTTTTCTTTCATGATTAGGGGTTTAGGCTTAAATACACCTTTAACAGCATAAACTGGCTTTTCAAATTCAGGGCCAAACGGTGCTAAATATCTTTTGTATTCATCAACCATTTCAATAGATACTTCGCTAGGTTCAATAAGATAATCAATGTTATAACAAATTTCCATATCAGCAACATTTTTTGCAAGTTGATTTATTCTTTCTCTAAACTTATCTAAATTTTCTTTTTTGATAGTTATACCTGCAGCCATGGGATGACCACCATAACCCGCTAACAAATCACTGCAATTATCTAAAGCCGCTTTTAAGTTAAATCCTTCAATAGAACGGCCAGAGCCTTTTAACATTGTTGGATCATCATCTTTTTGACAAAAACAAATAGCTGGAACCTTATAATTATCAACAATATAAGAGGCGTTTAAACCAGCAATGCCTTCTTTGTAATCATACTTATCAACAATGATAAATGAATTATTTTTAAAGTTGTTTTCTTCGATTTCTTTAACTACATTTTTTTGTTCAGCTAAAGACATATCCTGCCTTATAGTGTTTAATTCATTTAATTTTAAAGCCAATTCATTAGCTTTTTCTTCATTTTGTTCGATGAATAATAATTCAGGAATTGTTGCCTCACCTAAAATTCTGCCAGCGGCATTTACCATTGGACCATACCTGAATCCAATAGTATCTTCATCAACATCTCTTTTAACTTCTTGGGCTTTCTTTAAAGCATTAAAACAAGGAATTTTACCGCTGTTAATAATTTCTAAACCTTTTTTAGCAACATAGTGGTTTGAAACGTTCATTTCAATAACGTCGGTAATTGTTGCAAAACCAGAAAAAGCATAAAGCAATTCTAGTTTTGGCTTGATATCATCACGTTTTAACAAATACACTAAGTTTACACAGATTCTTCTTGCAAGTTCAGCACCACAAAAAGCTTCGATGTTTTCCTTATTTTCATCTAAACGTTTTTCACACACAACAGGACAATCAGGCAATCTTCCATCAGGACTTGCCTCATGGTGATCAGAGATAATAATATCTATGCCGTGCTTTTTAGCATATTCAACACCATCGAAAGCAACAATCCCATTATCACAAGTTACTACTAAATCAACATCGGGATATGTTGTAATGAGTCTTTCCATCGATTTGACTGAAAGCCCGTAGCCCTCTTTAAAACGGTCAGGAATAAACCATCCAACACTAGGCGCATCGCTATTTTCTTGTAACCATCTTATTGTCCAAATAAAAATAGCCGTTGCGGAAATGCCATCACCATCATAATCGCCAAAAATTACAATTTTTTCTTTGTTTAAAATCGCATCTTTTAATATATTTAAAAAAGTTATACAATCTTTCATTTGCGAGATTTTTCTTAAATTACTTTCATCAAAATTAATAAAATTATTTATTTTTTCTTTTGTTTTATAGCCTTTATCACATAAAAATTCAGTTATCATTGGTGAAAGCCCTGTTTCTTTTGCGAGTTTTTTTGCTATTTCAATGTTTTTACGTTCTCTATTTTGTATTTTCGTTTTCATTTCGCAAATATTATACCTATTATAGTGTTGTTTTGGTGCTAAAACCAAAGCTAGAACTAAATAAGTATAATATTCGAGATATGAAAAGAGGTATTTTTATGAAAAAAGAGATTTATAAGAGTTTGGTAATAATTCCATTAACATTAAGTTTAGTCGCTTGCACGGCAAAAGATACTACAATAAAAGCTGCAAGAAAAGATACAGCAGGCGCAGCGGACACGGTAAATAAACCAGCACCAAGCGGTGAACCAGATTATGCGACAATCGTTTCTCCATCGACTATTAAAGAATATTTTGATAGAAGAACCGCGGAAGTAGAAACCACAGAAATGAAAAATAAGTTACTCACTTATTCTCAAGAAGAAAAAGATGATTTAGCTAATACATTAGCTTTATATCTTCCAAGTTTCTGGGATGGTGCTGATTATTATTTGTTAGATGAAGCTTTGATCGCTTATGAAGCGGCTTTAAAATTATCGTATACATCAAATGATATTCATGATGATTATCATTATGCTGGTTACTTTGGCGCTCACGCTTTACTTCAATTATATGGAATTGAGTTTACCGAAGAAAGCGTTGATAACGTACTAGTTGGGCTTAAAGATTCTTGCATAATGCTTCAAAAACTAGGCTACCTAGATGAAAATTTCAATGCAACAATCTTATTTAAAGACGCCCATCAAGATTAATTTATGTGCCAAATGGCACATTTTTTATGTTTTAAACCAAAAGAAAAACCCCTAGAAAGCCACCTGTAAGGTGTACGCAATTCTACACCTTACGGTAGCTTCGGGGTTTTCTTCGCACTTCAAGTATTGTTCCTTTAGACGATACAAGTGCTCAAATCTAATATACAACAACAGGCTGTTAACTAGATGGCGTTAGAAATTCACCTTAAGCGGATTTCCAGCCTTGCGATTGCTAGTCCATAGTCGTTGACTACTTTTAACAATTTTCGCAAAGTCGTTCTTCCAAATATCAGCTGAATTAGAAACGCTTTCTAGGTTTCCTAGAAGGCTAACATAGTTTTTGAGATAAATCTCACCGCTTTGCCTTACATAATCAGCTGTACACATTTCTCTTATAGCAGAGTAAGGTATAACTGTTATGATAGCTTCAGCAGGGATGTGGTATTTCACACAAACCTCTCTTGAAGATTTTGCAAAGTTGTTTGATAATCTGTCCAAACTAGGAAGCCCTTTTCGAACATCAACAATTTCGCAATTTTCCATTGCGCCGTAAGCCATAACAGCAACATCGCAGATG
The DNA here is from genome assembly GCA_963601025.1 of Agathobacter sp. Classification (GTDB taxonomy): domain Bacteria; phylum Bacillota_I; class Bacilli_A; order Erysipelotrichales; family Erysipelotrichaceae; genus Colivicinus. The sequence continues at coordinate 13,088 of CAVCDR010000105.1, forward strand.
TTGTTCATAGCCCAAACTTGCGCAGTGGTTAAATCACTCGTTGTTGATATCCAAGGTGAGTCTTTTTCACCATGACGGATATGTTCCTCTAATGTCACTTCTGACAATAGATCTTTTGCATATATACCATCTACGGTGTCTTCGCCCCATCTTAGGACTCTATATCCGCAAATTAGCGGCTTAAGAGCAAAATTGTTTCTGCTCTTTTCCTTAAATAAATTGTTTTGTGTCGTATTCATAATAATTACCCCCTTTATCGACTTAACAAAATTGCGTTTTACGCATAAATTAGCCGATAACGGGGCTCTGATGCTCTATACATCACCGCCCCGATATTGGGGATAATTAATTATTTGGAAGCTTCCTCCAAGACTGCTTTTAGATCTAAATCCTCCGGCTCTTCAAATTCATCATCTTTTTGATAATAAATTTCGATAGGGGTTTTAACCTTAAAAGTCTTTTTTAAAGCTTCTTTATTTTTTTTCAATGTTTCAACAACTTCTTCTGGTTCCATATACAAACAAGAGCAAAGTTCACTTAAGAATAGATTTGCTCGATCAGCTGCATTGGTTTTTGCAAAATAAGAACTTTTGTCAAACATTACGTTTATAACATTTTCGGTGTTATAAACAAATGAGGAACTTTTTCCCCATATAATTTTCGGGGTTTCAACTGGTTCGCCTTTTTGATGAATCAATTTCATCCCCCTTATTTTTTCGATGTTGTTAGGGCCGACATCAACAAACTCAAAATTCATCGAATAATCCGAATCTTTCAATTTGCTGTAGTCTAGGCCCTCAACACCTTTTGTCAATTGAAATAATTGTTGAATGGTGAATTTGTAACTACTCAATCCAACGTCGCAGAACCAAATTTTTCCGCCATCATTCCAACTTTTAATAATGCTGCCTCCTTGCTCATAATTAGAATTGAAATTAATTTTCCAATTAAAAGCTTTTAACAGCATTCTTGATGTTTCTTGACTATCTGCTTTGATTTTGACGATACCGGTGGCAAGAGTTTTGTTTCCGATATCCCAAAATAGCTTACATAAATCGAGAACATTTTTAGTTTTATTATCCATTAATTTCCTCCCTTTTCTTTAATGTTAGCATGATCAGATTATTGCATTTCAGCAAATTGAACATTCAAGTTCACTGAATTTTCTTTAATCCAGTCAAAGCCTCTTTGCTTAAGATATCTAAGCTCGCTTCGGTCGTTTAACCTTAGAGCTTTAATGACATCATCTTCTTTTGCAGAAGGATGTTCTAACATAAAAATTAGAACATCAGCAATTTTATCGGCCTTGCTAATTTTGGACTTACGAATCTTTTCAAATTCGCTTTTCATCAAGATTGCAAGTTGCTCATTTTTTGAACGCTTGCTTTCTTGTTCATCTTCGAAGGTATCAAGGAATTCCACACTCTTACCGCGAGTTTCATCAACCGTTGCGTTAAGGGACAATGGATTTTTCAGATTCCACGCTAATACTGTATTTTTGTACATAGTTGGCGTAAAACCATAATCGCCATTTACAAGCGCATCTTCCATTTCAGAGAACTCAAACCCATCAGCCGAGAATGGCTGATATGTTGGCTCTCTTTCAAGGATAGCAGCGATTTCTGCTTGCACTTTTTGGAAAACGGCGATGTTTTCCCAAACGCTATCAGGAAGTCTGACTAACGTTTGTTCTCGTATGCCCTTTCGAACATACTTTTGTATCCACCTATAAGCGTAAGTGGATAATTTAAGGTCCCTTTCAAGATCAAATTTTTCGATCGCTTTCATAAGACCTTCAACGCCATAACTAACTAAAGTATCCGGCTCTGCACCGTTACCGTCATTAGCCATAGCTTTAATAATTTGATACACCAAACCCATATTGTGGTATACCAAATTATCTTTAGCTTCGCGCTTTGTATCTGCATCTTGCGCGAATTTGTATTCGAAGAACGCAACACGTTCTTCTTCTTTTGAATACACAGGATATTCCCATGTATTCACTGGCATTTTAAATCTTCTTGTCATTTAAAATTTTTTCCTCCTATTTATGACTTTTTTAAGTGCAGATAGTAATCGTCAATTCCTTTAAAGGCTTTGTCCCATTTGATTTGAACGGGTTTTAAACCTGAATTTTTGATTATTTCTACAACTTTTTCCAAGGCTTGCCTTACTTGGGGTTTATCAAGGTAATCCATATCAAAACAGATATTGATCCTTTCACATCCCCTTTCTTTCAAAAACCTTAGTTCGCTAGGCAAATCCTTTATGGTATTTACCCCCGGAACTGCAATAAAGCATCTACCACTTAACACTGAGGCAACATCCGCTTTAAGTGCGCCTTCAGTTAAGTTCACGGTCTTTGGAACTTTCATTTGAGGGTTATTCCACAAATCGACATTCCAAAAATTGCGTGTGTAGTGTACTTTGTTGCATTCTCCAACACCGACTCCGTTTTTCAACTTCGTGTTATTACTGGTGAAATAGGAATATCTAGGATAGCCTTCTTCAACTTCGTAATGACGAATTTGCATACAAGAGATAGCAGGTTTTTCACCAAGATGAGAAATAATGGGAATCAAATATCCCGCATTAATAGGAAAGCTGAAGAACAACTCGCTTGTGTCTTCTTTTCCAAACTCATCTTGTTTTGCTTTGCCAAACACTCCCGGTATGCCCACCAGATGTCGGTTCTCAATAAGACCCGGACCTTTAACGTAGTTAGAAAAGTTGTTAACATCTCCTCTTACCACGGTTATGTACCAGTCATATTGTTCTTGGCCCAAACCTCTTCGATCGAGGTCTTTGGCCATTCTTTTAGACGCGTATCCTTTAGCAATCAACTGCCTATAGACTGCGTCTCTTCTTTTCAATGAAGCTGTTTTAATCTCATTTGAATTAGCCTTTATTTCGTACTTAAAACGAGACTTTAATTCATCGCTATTAAGTGCTTTTAAAGCTTCATCATATTCTTGATTTTGCAGCTTCATTTGTAGGGAAATAAGGCTTCCACTATGTCCACATTTAGGACATCGAAATACACCATATTCCCCTTTATTTGGATTAATGTTTAGCTTCCAGTGTGCTTCTTCACACCATGGACAAGCTTTAACATTAATAGTCGAATCCTTATTGAAGCGGACTTCTTCGCCACAATAGTTGGATTCGACTATTTTTCTTACATAGTCCATTGATGATTCCCTCCTTTCTGACTAAGCAATGTGCCATTTGGCACATAAAAAAGGAATTCATCGCAGACTGTAAATATGCAACAAATTCCTTTAAAACGTTATTATTATACCACTATGTTGTTAAAAATACATATGGCAAAAATTGTTATGGTATTTATGTGCCATTTGGCACATTTTGTATGTTATTGGAATATTTATGTTAGCCTTTCCATCTAGGCTTGCCCTAATTTTGGCGATTGGAAGTTTTGGGTTATCTGACACCCCCTAAAACCCCGAAATTTGAGTTATTGGAAATTTCGTATAGGGTGGAAACCTTGGTTTTTAGCATGATTTTGGTAGAGGCTTAAACCTGTATAACTACTTTTCTTTGTTGTTCCGCAACCCGGCAAGCAAGGGGCACCTCTATCCATGGCTTGGTCTCTCTTCTGGCGCCCACATCATCCTGAGCGGGGGTGAAATATCGGGCAAGCCTAGAGAGAGGTCCTGTCTTGCGCCAACCACCCGTCATAGCAGGTTTAGGTTAGCACAAAACAGAACCATGTATCTCTTATCTAATATCTAAATCTTAATTATGTGTACTTGAAGTTTTTATCCCTCGCGTCGCTCATATGGTATAAGGAAGAGTCCAACTACGTTACGTTCACATTCTTTCCCATGAACACGCATGTTGGCAATGGTCGCCACCGCTATTAACGGCAACAAAGACATCCACCGCGCCCTTTAGGTAATAAGGCTGCGCTCGCCTACTAGTCAATATCGGACTGTTATACCAAGTCCTTTTTCCGATATCACAGGTTGTTTTTCTCTGCAAATGTCTTACGGTTAACCATAGCATTCATTGCTATCCGTGGTGGCATTACATACGCGGAGCTAGTGCCCAACCTTTGGCGTACATTTCGTGCTGTTTTTCAAGCTCTACAACTGTTTTATGGGAAGTTTTGTTAAGTGTTCCCAACCGAGAAAAAAGAACATTTTCCCGTCATGTGTTAATATTATACCGCCTAAAATAAAAAATGTGCCAAATGGCACAAATTTTCTTAAAATTATTTAATTTCTACTAATTCGAAGTCTTTTTCGATAAAGCCTTCCATCTTATTGCAGAAACCAAACATTCTATTTTTAGGTTTATTATCAGGTCCTTTTTCAATATAATTAAATATTAATGACCATTTTGAGTTTAGAGTTTCTTCTAATTCCTTTTCCTTGTTGTCGTCTTTAGCAACTTTAATTAAATTGGATTTGAAACTTTTTAATTCATCTTCAAATTCTTTTCCTGATGTATTAAAATCCATAAGGCCATGAATTTTAAATTGTTCATCTTTAAATTTCTTAAATTCTTTCATGTCACTTGCGTCCTCACATGATACAAGTGAATTGAATACTTCTTTTCTTGCTAAATAAGCTTTGAAGAAATTTTGAATTTGTTGTTTGTCTGAATTAATGACAACAACACCATCAGCATAATTATTATTTTGCATTAAAAATATACTCCTTTAGTAATATTATACCTAGTTTAGGTCTGAAATGAATGTTTGGAGCCACTAATTATTAAAATAAGTATAATATTAGTGGAAAAAGATAAAATGAACAAAAGAATTAAGTTGCCTAGAAACTAAAAAAGGTTGCCGTTATTATAGACAACCTTTTTTTCATTTTTCGTTAACAAGCCAATATGACAATAAGGATTTTCTTTTTCCTACTTGCACATTGGCGATTGTTTTACGAATGGTAGTCTGATCACCAAATAGTACACATTCCTTTTTAGCACGGGTAACGCCTGTGTATAAAAGGTTCCTTGTGTAGTGTGCTTCTGCGTAATTTTCAATTACGAATGGCATGATTACACAATCATACTCACTACCTTGGGATTTGTGAATACTCAAAGCATACGCAAGAGATATTTTTTGCGATTGCATATCTTCTCTATTGTATGTAAGAGTATCTCCTGATTCCCATTTGATAGTGATTTCTATCTCATGGTCTTGTACCTCTTTAATGGAAATTATTTGGCCAATATCGCCGTTGGCAATTTGGTCTTTGTTTTTCCACGACATAACTTTGTCACCTTCACGAAATTCAACAGTTTCCGTTTTAAGTCCTTTTTGATCTGGATTATCAATAGGAAATTTAACTTCAACATATGATTGGCCTTCCTTTTTAGGGTTTACCGCATCGCGAAGAACATTATTAAGCCATTGAGAAGCCATGTGATATTTTGGTTTTAATCTACCATCTTCAAAGAATAAATGAGCGTTTCTATTGGGACATAAAACTGCTACTTGGTCGATACCAAATTTGTTTACTTTTTCAAGATATAGCTTTTTTAATTTATCTATATCACTGTCTTTTCCCTGAACGAACACAAATTCGCAAGAATCGTAAAATAATTGGTAGTCGCCCTTATTTATTCTTTGGGCATTATCAATAATAGGAGAACCTTCGGCTTGCCTTTTGGTTTCGGTTAATCTAGAAACAGCAATGTTTCCAGTATCCTCGCCATATTTAAGAAGCTCTTGAAGAACGTTGCCTCTACCTACAGAAGGTAATTGGTCAATATCACCTAAAAACAATAATGTTGAGCCTGTAGGAACACACTCTAACATCTTATTTAAGGTTTCTTGATCAATCATAGAACTTTCATCAACGATGATAAGCCCTCTTCTTAAAGCATTTAGCTCTGCCTCTTCACCGGGGATAATATGCACAGTTTTATGAATTGTCTGTGCTTTTTCACCAGTTTGTTCCCTCATTCTGGTTGCAGCTTTACCAGTTGGTGCCATACAAGTAACAGGCTCGGCATTAAGCTCTTTCCAAAGCTTAATGATTGCGTTTGTTACTGTGGTTTTACCAGTGCCGGGACCGCCAGTTATTATTGATACTTTGTGGGTTAAAGAGTTGATGATGGCATTGATTTGACCATCAGCGTATCTCCAACCCCTATCAGCAACTTCTTTGTCACTGTTTAATTTATGAGCTAGTCTTTCAACCATTGCAGGTTCAAGGCATTTGTAATTATTGTTAATTAATGCTCTTAATTTACGATTCGAATATACTTCGTTTTGCAAATCTTTTTTAAGCATTATTACATTTGCTTTTTTGCCGTTTTGGTCTATGATCATGGCGTAAATTTTGGAATTTTCGCGTTTGAAATATTCTTTAAGTCCTTCTGCGTAAGCTTTGTCTACGTTTTTGACTTCTTCTGGTGTTAAATCAGATAAATATTTCTTTTTAACATTTTCCATTGCGCTATTTAGGCTCATATAAGTATCTTGTCCCATAGTTCTTTCAAGCTCAAAGACTGTAGCTGCAACAACTCTATCTTTCGAAAGACGAGGACAGCCAAGCTTTTTAGCGATACTTTCACAATGTGCAAAAGTAATGCCATTAACATCCAAACATACATAAGGATGTTCTTTAAGCTTTTCGATGGAATCGATACCAGTTTCTATATAAATTTTTTTTGCTAAAGTTGTAGGAATACCAAGTTCAGTCATTCGAGTTATAAACTCGTTTGTCATTGTGTATTCCTGTACCGCTTTTAATGCTGCTTTGTATTTTTCAAACTTAGCGGCATCTGAAGTGCCTTTAGTCCCAAAAAAGAATTTATATAGAGCTGTTTCATTGCCTTCTTTAAATAAGTCAAGTGTTTTATCACCGTATTGCCCTACAAGTAAAGCAATTTTTTCACGCGATAATAAATTCTTTTTACTTAATATTGAAAGTAAGAAACTTTTTATTGCCTTTGTGGAGTTTGGCATAGCATATTCCCACTTTTTACAGTTAAGGAATGTCTTGCCATTTTTTTCTGCTTTTACACAGAAAAATTTTACTTCCAAGTCTTCGCACATTGGCAAGTTATCTCCACTAACCCAACCATAATAAGTTTTGTTAGAAGAGAATTTATTCGCTTGGGAAGGCTCGAAACCTGTAATCTCCTCAAACGTTTTAACATATACCGAATTCCATGCTTTGGCTGCATTATTAACTTTAGTAACGCAGCCAATAAAGGAAATTATTTCACTTGAAGCCATAGTCATAGCTCCCCCTTTCTAAAACAAGGAGTATTGGCTAAAAGCTAATACCCCTTATCTATTTCGACAATCTCAAACTTCTTTGTTTGGCTAGTTTTTAACCATATGTTAAGTTCTGGATGTTTTTTCATTTCTTTTGTGTCATAAGAAACACGGTTAGAAACTTTATTGCGTACTCTGTATTTTCCACCAAAATTCACCCATTCATTGTCGTTAATTGATGCTAACAAAAGTATTTCATCAGCATCGATAGATTCTTCGAGATTTTTAATCTCTTTTTTTAACTCAGTGAGTCGAGCATTTTTTTCAACGATAGAATCACACTTTTCAACAGCGGATTCATCATCGATTTTTGCACCCAACTCTTTAAGTTTATTGATGGTATCTTCTTTTGCGTAAGGAGACACGAAATCTGGCATTTGCGAACCAATGTCCTCAAGATTGTTCCAGAATTCTTCTTCCTTTTGCACTAGATATTTACCAAATTCACGGTCTCTAGGGACCGTTACTATTTGAATATCGCTTGCGCTATTACCAAACGCCACAACGATATCGAAACGGTCAATATCCATTACTTCCATATAGTGTTGAACTTGCACATAATATATAGGAGTACCGATGATGCCATCTTTTCCATAAAAGCCAGCGTGCCAACACTTCTTCTTATAGAAGTTGGTGGTTTTAATTTCCAATCCTATAAGATTACCCTCTTTTGTGATAGCAAAACCATCACAATCGGCCAACATAAATTCATGGTCGGGATGTTTGTACATTCCTCTATCCACGAATACGTTAGCATTTTGGGTACTGGCATACCACTCTAAAATTACCGGTTCTAGAGCGTGGCCAAAGTCCAAACGAAATTGATCGCTTGGACTTTTTTCATCTTCTTCAAGCTGTTCGATTTTACTACGAGCAACTTGAAATGCAGTCTTAAAAGTAGGATCGCTTTTGTTTAGGATTTCTCCTGCGTCGCTACCTCCAATGCCGTTTTGGCGCATCTTGCGCCATTCTAAATTCGTCAAGGTTTCAATGTCTTCAACTAACAAATCTGGCTTTTTGTGACCAGATTCATAATACTTTTCTAATTTAATATCCATTTTTCTTCTCCTTCTAGTACTTTTTTAGAGTTTAAAGTCAAAACTAGTCCGATAACGGAGACCAAACGTCCCCGCTATTGCGGAGAAAAAATATTGATTATTTTAATTAGCACCAGAACTAAAAGATGCTTGCGAATATTTCATCGCAGTCTTCTAGTTCCTTAAAGGTTTCCACTGGAAGGCTAACTTTTTCACCACGTCTTAGGTGGCAAAGAAGCTTTTTATCTTCGCCCTTTCTCATATAGATGTTTACACATCTACTTAAAGAATAAGCAACGATGTCCCTTACTCCCTCATCATCTGAGAAGTATCGAACGCCAACCTCAGGATGAGATGACCTCACCTCGAAGTTTCCTTCGCCTTCAAAGATGGCGTAACCATCTTCGTCGTAACGACCAGTGTCGTATAAGTATCCTTCATGTTTTGCCATTTTATTTCCTTTCTCGGGCGCTTCTTGAGTTGGCCCTAATGCAAAAGGCTCCTTACGGGAACCACTCGTGATTCCCTTATAAGGGAAATGGCTTCGGAAGGGTTTTGAAGCCCTTCCTTGCAGAATTATTTTAGAAGCGAAGCGATGTGCGCTTGTCGTGCTGGAGTGTCATCTACTTCCCAACATTCAAACGTGTCGTCAGCTTTTAAATTAGCTAACGCATCACTTAAGGAATACCAATAGTACCCACATACACCTTCAGCCGCTTGTTCAGCATATTGGCTATCAGGAATATATTGATACTTCATTAGTGTTTCCTTCACGTACTCAGGATCACGAGCTATCACCTCTGCAATTTCCTCAGCTCCGTACGGCGCTTTTGGACAATCATGCAATTGAATGTCCTTGATGCCCTCCGTTTCTGGAGTTCCATCGGCAAAGCTAATGCCGACGAATGCACCATCATTTCTCACGAAATGATAAATAGACATATAAATGTCCGTATCGCCTTTAAAAGTGATTAAATCATAGGTGGCGCCTTCATAATTTTTCTCAATAATATAATTCATCATATTTTTACCTCTTTCTTCAAATAACTTTGTTAAAAGTCACAAAGCGCCCCAATTTGGGAAAAGACTAGTCCTGTAACGGGGTACTAAACCGCACCCTGATCAGGTGTCATTATTTTTTTGGAAAGAAGCACATGACATTATGGTGTCAAGACGATATTGTCTTATATTAACAACGGTTTTCAATGTCGCCGTTGGAATTTTTTATGTGTCAAATGGCACGTTTTTTTAGATAAACTTAGACCAATCGAAGCCAATCATCTTTAAAAGGTCATTTTGATAACCCTCTAAAGTTTCTCGGGAGCAACTAGTGTCGCATAACATTTCTTCGACAAAAGCTTCATAAATGTCAGCGGCTGTTAAAGCATGTGGGCAAGTAGCCACGCTTACTTTTATTTTGTCGCAATACTTTTGTCCGTATTTGTATTTGGACATTAGCTCATCGATTGCCATATCCGGCTTGTTAATCGGATATGTTTCAAGTTCAGCAACCTTTTCAAAAGCTTGAGAAATAACGTTCTCGAGGTTGTTGATTCTTTCACGAAGTTCATCTATTGTCGCCTTGTTTTTTGTATGGGTAATGTGCATGCTATGCATAATTGGCACATTACGCCCAACATAGGCGCCTATTCCGATACTGGCTTCACCATTTTCGGAATTCTTCAGCGTTATGGTTAACGGTCTATTCATTCCGTTAAAATTAAATTCCTTTTCTGTAAAGAATTTAATAAATGTCTCTGCATAAGACATTTCCACTTCACTCCTTACCACTTCTTTGTAGTAAGCCGAGATACTTGGAATAATTTCATCCAATATCTCTTGTAAAGGCACTAATTTGTACCTTTCACTTCTGATGCCAATAACTTGGCCATCAGAAATAATTATTTGAGCATCGTTTTTTAACATATGCTCCATCGCCCCAAACACTTGGGACAATTTTTCATCGGTGGTCTTTTCATCTTTGAAAGCCTTGCCACCCATTTTATAGGCTTCCAATATGGAAGGTAAGGCACACTCATTCACCTTCCTTCCGTTTAATAACAGACAACCTGAGTTGTCTGTGTCGAAAAGATTGCTCTTGTCAACCCTTTCGGCGTGGACTTCCCTATTAAAAGCCATGTCAATGGCTTCATCAATGGCAAGTGTCCACACTTTCTCACCATTTTCAGCTCTATAAGAGCTGTCGTTTAACATAATTGTTCTATTTTCTAGCATTATTCTTTCCTCCCTGCCCTCTTTTTGGGGCTAACTAGAAAAAAGACTTTATGCTAGATTAATTCCAAGCTTTTTTAAGGCTTGTTAAAAACTATACACAAAGTCTTTTTAAACAATAATATTATACCGATTCGTATTATATTTGACTATACTTTTTAAATTGAAAATTGCTTAAAATTCGGCCATTTGTATCTATATTTGGGTATAGTATTAATGTTTTGCCGAGCTTCGATTTATAATTAGAAAGGAGAAAAATATTAATGGCTAATAGAATTGTTTATGAAACAAAGTTCAAAAAACCGTACTTTAAGAAAGTTGAGATTGATTTTAGCTTTCCTAAGGGATGGATAAGAACTCCTATTAAAGCGGTGGAGGTCGTAAATGAAACATATAGATACAAAATGGAAACGGATAAAATACCGTTTGAAGTATCTAGCGCGGCTAAAACCGAATTAGGAAATAAATTAAGTGCTTTTAATCTAAAAGATGAACAAGGACGTTTATTAGAATGTGTATTCCAATCATCTAAGAAATTTGAAAAAGGTGGTCCTTATTTAGATTTGTTAGATGTGGCACCAAACAAAGCAAAAAAGGATGCTAGACTTAAAAATTCTGGTAATCTTGTTGCTTTTGTTAAGGATGGTAAGGAATATCCATTAATTCCAAGAACAGCATTTTATGATTTTATCAACATCGGTGCCTTAATGGCTAACCGTGACTTATGGGATGAAATTGATAACTATGATGCATTCTCGGATATCTGGTTTAATCCAGAAAAATCCTCAAATTGCCAAGCGGAAGCAATAGCGATGTTTAGAGGGCTTAAAGAAAGCGGGAATTTAGAAAAGGCTATGAAATCATACGATGATTTTGTAGATACCGTGTTCTTTTGCAAATAAAAATGTGCCAAATGGCACATTTTTTCGTGTTTAAAACCAGAAGAAAAATATTGGCGTTTCGGTTTCCCTACTTCGCCAATATTTTATTTAAGAACATATCTTTTGAAGATTTTTACCATTTCAAGTGGTAATTTTTCTAGATTTGTACAATCTAGAAACCCATCTTCATAGATTTTCTTAATATTTTCAGCATCATCAATTGCGATACCGATAATTTTTATGCCTTTCTTACGGTAAAAACGTACACAAGCATTTAGTTCTTCCATTTCGTAGTCATCAAATTCTTTGAAAGGAACGCCCCTAAAATTGTTTGGCTTATTTTCACTGTAAAATCCGCATGGTTCACCATCTGATATAATGATAACCACTTTCTTATCCTCAGGACGAGAGAGCATTTGTTCGCATAATCCAGACAAAATAATTGTATCAATGTTTCCACCGCGTGCATCTATCTTTACTAAACTATACTTTTCTTTATCGTTAGTTTCAAAGTTTCTGTACGATTTGGCAATTGGATGGCCATATTCGGTATGACCAACAATTTGTGTTGGAATATTCAAACCTCTGGAAATCTCATCGAATAAAATAGCAGTTTCCTTAGCTTTTTCATTCTTTTTGCCACACATACTTCCACTTTCGTCTACCATGATGGTAAAAGCAACATCAGGCATAGAATCGGGGACTAATTCTCGAGAAAATACTTTTTTGTCTTTGCGGTAAGCTTCATGCGCATTGAATTTAAATCCTTGCACAAATCCGTTTTCCTCTTCGTCAAACTCTCTTTTCTCTAAAATTTGTCCTACTTTTCTAATGCAGGCTTTAGCAGTTTTTTCAATGTCACGATAATACTCATTGTATAGAGCTTTCTCATAATTTCCATGTACTTCAACTGTTTCAACCTTTGTGCTTTGCCCTGCGCTTCTTACCAAACCCTTTCTTTCAAGTTCTTGATAAGTTTTTTGAAGGCCAGCACTTTGTGCAGCTGCTTTTACTTCTTGGGTAACTTCTTTAGCAAGTTCCTTAGAAATATCTTCATCCTGCACGGTGTTGCTTTTAGCCAATTCTTTTGCTTTATCAGCTTCAGTTTGGTTAGCTTCTGATTTAGTAGCTGATGGATTTCTTTTTGCCCTACTATTATTTCGGTTGAATTTATCATCATTACTTTGACCAGAATCTTTTTTCAAATCTTTAGAAGATTTTTCAGTGTCGGAATTGTTTCTTTGGCTGTTAATAATATCTTCTTTTGATTTTTGACCGCCGTTAGAACCAGCAGAACCACTATCATCGCTATTATTTGATGATGTGTCATCGCCTTCGCCTTGTCCTTGACCACCTTCACCTTCGCCTTCACCCATAGCATCCATCATTGATTGTGCAATTTCAGGATCAGGGTATAGGCCAGCTAAAATATCAATCAAACTATAAACTTCGTTTTCGTGATTAGCACTTGAAAGTTTATAATTTTCACAATCCTTTTTAGCTATTTTTAAGGTTTTGTCCAATATCTCATGAATAGGGCCTTTAGCCTCATCATAATATTTTGGAATATAACCAAGGCAGTTTTGGATTTGAAGCATCCACAAAAACGCGTCAGGTAAAAGTGTTTTACCTTCTTCAACGTTCTTTTCAAGGGTTGTAATTGAGCTTGACATGAAAAACTTCATTAAGTTTCCTGTTTCAAGTCCTCTAACCACATTCCCTTGCTTTGGATATTCCAAACAAAGGCAATTTTCAATATAGCAGTCTTCAATAATATTGATTAAATCAAATATATTTTGAACTACCATATTTTTAAATTGTGGCATGGCGTAAAGTTTAGAAAGTTTTTCCTCTTCTTTGCAACCCGTGAAGTTGCCACCGTAAATCTTCTCTTTTATTTTATTTAAAAGAGCGAAATCAGTGTACATCACATGTCCAAATTCATGAGCAACCGTACCAACATTACATAAGTACATTAAATAACGTACGTTGTATTTTTCTGGTAAAACAGTTGCCCATTTTGGGGATTTGCCACTTTTTACAAACTCGTCCATCTTTTGTACAGCAAGGACAATAGGTGACCATGTATTAATCATAATCACGCTGCCATCTGTGCAACCGGTATCATTTGTATCGGTTGATGAGCAAGTTAGGTGAATAGGAGATTCACCTTTTTTTAACATGGATACCGCAACTGCATCTAGCAGATTGTAGTATCCATTTTGTTTTAAGAGCTCTTTCTCAGGCATCTCATTGATTTCTTTCAAAATCTTTCGATAAACCTGAGAAGAACTCAAATTATTGTTTGTCATTATTTTCTCCCCTCCTTATGACTAAAAGCCCGTTTTCGGAGGGCTTATTACCGCCCTCCTAGAGGGAAAAATTATTTACTAGCGAAGTATTTAGCAACAACGCCTTCTAACTCAGCGCGTAAATCCGCATCTTTAGGAGCGCAACTTGGAACAAGCGTTCTTCTTGCAGCTTCATATACAGATAATTCTGGAGCATTAGGAATTTGCTTCATAATTTCGCGGTTTAGTACTAAGGTTTCCACCCAAGCAGCTAATTCACGATATGAACAAACACCATCAGTGTCGCCACTTTCCCCTAGAGCTCTTCTAACATCCATAAAGGCTTTGACCATATCTGTAATTAGATTGTCTTCAACCTTATATTTATTCACCAATCTCTTTACTAAGACTTCATTTTCAGGAAGAGTAAATTCTTCTTTAAATGTACATCTAGAAATAAATGATTGATTCATATTTTTAGTACCTTCATATCCTACGTTCATCGAAAATATAAAGATACAATCTGGATGTCTCTTAATTATTGAGCCATCATATAAATGAAGCTCGCCAGAGTCGTCTAAAGCAGCATTTAGAGCAGTGATAACACCATCTCTCAATGTGTTAGCCTCTTGAACTTCAATGATGCCGCCATTTTTGAAGGCTTCAACTATCTCAGAATCTACATAGATAAAATCAGCATCGGCTTCGTTAACCTTTTTAGGGTTAGGAATTAGCCTTTGAGTGATTCTGAATTCTTCCATGCCTTTCGAACATGTAATAATTCTTCTAGGCAGATTTAATACTCTAGCGATTTGGCCGCTGGCTGTTGATTTACCAGTACCAGCCTCACCGGTAAATAAGAAGTTCATGTTGAACGCATAAGGTAGTGATTTGCTAGCCTTAATAATTCCACAAACTTCTTCAACAATTGGAGAAAATTCCATACCATCATATTCTGTTGGAACAAGATGTTCATCACCGTTAAATACATGCGAAATTGCATATAAGCCTTTATCCGCAACCTCTTTAATAGACATTGCGACTTTAGGTAAAGCGATTTTTGGTTTTGACTTCTTTGGAGTACTTGCTTCATTGATGTCAAATGCCTTTTCTCCTCTTGTTTTTGCATCCTCTAATATCTTTTCTGATGATTCGAGGATATATTCTCTTCTTGGCTCGCTTGTATTTTTAGCGATATTAATTAAAATATCGTTTTCAAATACCGTTAGCCTTTGAAGAAACTCTTGATCAAATTCCTTCTTATCGAATTTCTCTTTGATCGCTTTTAATTCTTCAAAGCTTTTTCTACCAAGAAGACCACTTCCGGTTCTGATAATTTGCGCATACAAATAACCGCAACCGGAATGACCGTTAGAGCCGTAAGCTAATGTTTTATCACCAGCTACTTCACTAACGCATGCACCAACAATGTTGCCATCCTTAAAGTGCATGTGAACGTAACGATTGGTTAATGGCTTTTTGCCATCGATCAATTCATTACATTCTTCTATTGAGCCATCATACATCCCAATCCACTCTTCGTCAGAGTTTGGGACTTTGTAATAATAGCCCAGTTCATAAAGCATTTTGTATAGCGCTTTACGAACTAACGAAGAAGGATTTAATTGATTTCTAAATCCTTCTTCATAATATAGGGAGTTTTCATACAGCTCACCACTGTTTAAAGACTCCCTTTCGTTAAACGGAGCTTTCAGTTTTAAAAACTGATTAATGCTCCATAGTGCCGCCGGGTTTGTTGTCCCTCTAGCAGCAGCAACAGCGTTCATTACGCTGTTGCTGGACAAAATTAAAATATCTTGTAACGTTGTCATGATTATTCCTCCCTTTTTCAACGAGCCTATTAACTGGCTAGGTTAGTCCGATAACGGAGACTAAGCGTCTCCCTTCGGGGAGAAATCAATATGAACGCCGCGTTATAGCGTTGTTTTTTAAAAGGCTATGTCGTTATAAGCAATAGCCTAAATGTCCGCAGGAATTTCTCCCGTTAGACCGAGGTCAATGACCTCTTCTTCAGGCTTTTCACCTGAATTTTTTGTTCTTCTGGTTTGTGATAATCTTTGAACCGAATTTACGAGACAATACTCGTAAATTTTTTTGTTGCCATCTTTATCGGTGGCAACATTTACACGGTGGCTACCTTCTACCCAAAGTTCGTCACCTTTCTTCGTGTAATTTTTTAAGTAATTACACAAATTTTGCCCCCAAGCGGAGCATTTGACCCAGTCAACGCCTGAGTCTTTTGCTGTACCGCGTGGTACAGCAAGGGAAAATTCCGCAACAGCTTTCCCCTTCACATCCTTTACTTGGACGTCTTGGCCAAGTCTACCGGCCATTATTTGTTTATTCATGATCATTTTTCTTTCCTTTCCGCCCCTTCTTCAATCCGGAGCTAAATCATGAAAAAAAGACCATGAATATTTTTTTTGCGCGTAGGCAAAAATATACACAAGGTCTTTTTAACGCTAATATTATACCGGTAATTTAATTTAAAATCCATCTTTATGTGCCAAATGGCACATTTTTCTTTTTTGGCATAAACCAAATAAGAAAATAAATAAGTAAAAAGATAACA
>CAVCDR010000106.1:0-26283 GCA_963601025.1 Agathobacter sp.
TATTTAATCACTAACGCTCCAGCGTTAAGAACGGTTGCAGTATTTGCGGATGGTGGTAGTATTTCAGACACGCTTGGAAATGTAGCTAATAGTGTTTTGACAGAAGCTCGTAAAATTGTATTTCCAATTCTAGCTGTCATGACGGTATTTTATGGTATCAAAATCGTAATCGCACCTGATGCTAAAACATGTGCTGAAGCTAAACACAGTGCAATTATTTGCCTTATCGGCGCGTTAATTGTGTTGTTTGCTCCAACCATCTTCGATACAATCAAGGGTGCTCTTGGAACAGATAAAACAGAATTTACATTTAATTAACAGTTGAAAATTTAAAGGCGAGTTTAACTCGTCTTTATTTTCGTAAGGAGAAAAATAAATATGTTAGAAACGATTAAAACTTTTTTATTAGCCCAAATGGGCTTGCTCGCAGGAGCAGTTTTAAGGATACTTATAACATTTGTTGTGAGACTGGTTGTTTCACTAGTGTTATTAATTATTCAAACTTTCTTCAAACAAGGAATTGCAGAAACAAACTTCGTTGATTTTGATAAATTGATAGATATGTTTAACCGCATAATTAATCTTGCTAATGTGCGATCGGCTGTTTATGCTATTTCGTTTTTTATTATCGCGTTTGGAATTATTGTATCTGGCATTAAGATGGCTTCTGGTTATTTAGACAAAACAGGCGATTCACCATCTGCATTCTTAAAAAGAATTTTATATACGTTAATACTTTTACTTGGATACAAAACTATTTGCAAGTATGTGATTCAAATAATGAACGCAATTGCTACTTCTAAACCATTCAATATGATGGATAATCTTACGATTTTTGATTCGGTTGGCAGTTTTATAGATTCGCTGTTTGATATTTCAGAAGCGTCATTTGACCTCGCGTCTGGAATTGTAAGTATCGTATTATATGGTATTTTAATATCAAAAATCATTCCCGCCATCATTACTTATTATGAAAGATACCTATCTTTCTCACTTTATTTATTGATGGGACCTGTGGTTATTTCCCTTGGTGTAGACCCCGAAAACAAAGATATTGGTAAAAATTGGTTAATGGGAATTTTGTCACAAATGATGGTTATATTGTTTTCTATGTTTGTGTTCAATTTGTTCTTGTTACAATTGAAAGCTTTCATGTTTGGAGACACTATTGGGTCGGCTATTAGTTCAGTTGAAGATTTGAATAAATTAATGTTAGGCCAAACAGTAACCGCAGATCGTGGTTTAAGTTTAACATCTGTTTCAAATTTAATAGTTTGTTGTGCTTTATTAACAATTGTTGAAAAATCTGAACAATTTATTAATATGTTGGGTTTAAGAACTATCCCTTCTGGCGACACTGCTAGAGCATTCTCAGGAAAGATTGCTTCAACATTCCACAATGGTTTACATATGATTGGTGGAGCAACCAATAAAGTTCTTGATATGGCTCAAGGAAAAGGCAGAAAAGATGGTTATCAAGGAATACAAAAAATGGCCAAGAGCCTTGGCTATGAAAATGCTCACATAGTAGATCATCACAAAAATATTGAAAATATCGCTAATGCAAGGGTAAAGGGCGAAATGAATAAACAAGGTGGTCCATTAACTCGTATGCAAAAAAATAGAATAAAAAAGGATTTAATAGACCACGGAGCAAGTGCTGCCGAAGCTAATGCTGCTGTTAATAATGCTGCAGACAAATATGCAAAGAAAGCAGTTAGAGATAACAAAATTCTTGGCGAAGCCCAAAAAACTGGAAAGGATGTAGATTCTAAATTAAT
This sequence comes from Agathobacter sp., assembly GCA_963601025.1. Lineage (GTDB taxonomy): Bacteria > Bacillota_I > Bacilli_A > Erysipelotrichales > Erysipelotrichaceae > Colivicinus. Next base: position 1,782 of record CAVCDR010000106.1, read on the forward strand.
TGAAGATAAAATTGGAACAAACAACGGCAAAATTAAATTAAAGTCTGGCGAAGCGAGAATGGCATACAATATGAAAACTGGTTCGGATGTCCTTGGAAAAACAGCTGATGGTCAAGAAATCTATGGCCGTTGGGTTACTGATAGTCAAGGCAATACAAAATTGGCATTCTTTAAGGGGCACAAAGACGCAGATGGCAATATTATTGGCAAATCATTTGATCCTGATGGTGAAGATTTGAAAATGTTGCACGGCATTGAAATGGGCGTTAAAAACGAAGCTGGTGAATTTGATATTCACAACTCACAAATCCCACCTAAGTTCCAAAATGATGAACAATTTAAGAATTTATTAAATGATGCTAGAGTTACGGATGCTGCTGTTAATACAGGATTTGCAACCAATGAAGATTTAGAAAAGTCAATGGGTAAACTAAATAAGTATATCGAAGACCATGGCGGACTTGAAGATGATGAGTCGCTTATTTCGGTTGGTAAATTTGATATGAATAACGTTACAATGAGCGATACAAACTTCGCTGCGGCTTATTGCGACTTTGGTGCTCAAGTAAGAGAGATTGACCCTGAAACACATAATGGTGCAAATATCGCTACTTCAGAATTTAAATATAATGAAGAAACTGGTAAGATGCACGTTGAAACAAATACCTATAAAGGTGATATACGACGCGATCTTGTTGAAGATAAAGATGGCAATTTAACCGTTAGAGAAACAAATCATCTAGAACAAGTTACTTCTGGCGCAGCGTACGATACTTCTAATAGTATCTTCGAACAAGGCGCGGCTTCCAATTTCGCAAGTAGTCAATTTGGCGGAACGCTTGAAAAACTTTACAACGCTTCAGAAGAGGATGTTGTTAAGACTGATGATGGTATGAGATATAAGACCAAAGAAGAAAAGCGAGCTGAACAAAGAGCCGAACGCGAAGAAGAGCATAAAGCGTTGTGTGAAATTGAAGAGCGTATTAAAACAGAGGGGCACGAAGCGCGAAATGCAAATGATTTGTATACCTTTGGCGAGTTCTTGGTGACACTCGATGATTATGGTAAAAAACATAGACTTTCTGCGGAAAAGAAACAACATATTATCGAAGGTTATTTGGCTAGCAAAAATATTGATTTAGGTATAGCGGAAGCTGAAAATAGAAAACTTGAGCTTTTAATGGAAGAATCAAGAAACGAATATTATAAAAACAAAAACCGAAATAATAACAACAAAAATAACAGCAAAGGTAAAAAAGGGTAATTTACCATGGAAAATTATGATAAATCCCAAACTGGCCAAGAAGTAGAACAGGGGCTTAAAAAAGCCCCTAATTCTGCTAAAAAGGCCTATAAAAACGCTAAAAAGCTATATAAAAACAAAGACAAGATTAAAAAAGGTGCAAGCGCAATAATAAAAATCATCAAAGAAATATTAATTCATTTGGTTCATTTTCTTATTGCTATGACGCAATTCATTATTAGTCTTGTTGGAGTACCTGTTTTAATTGCTGTAGTCGTCATTTTTATGGCGACTTTTGCTTTATTTTCTTGGAATTTAGATTCTTTTGATTCCTTCGATGAATTTGAAGATAGTCTAGGTGAGACTTGCAAGGTAACGTATACCGATACTTACGAAATTATCAATAAAAACTTTATTAAAAAACAAGAAGAACTTATTGATAAAGTAAAAGATATTTTAGTTGAAAAATATGGAAACATTTCAAACCACAACTTTTCTTTTGATGATTTATCTTATGAATATGATGGTGATGGAACTTGTACGATTATTGGTGATTTAACTGTTGAAGCTGACGAAGATAATGATGGCTATACTGACCATATTTATGTAACTAAAATTAATTTTCCAATAAATATTAATGATGGAAGTGGGGGTTCGCTTGTTGATTCAATCGTTGGCTATATCGAAGCTAATTACACAGTTATTAAAACTTATAATGAAAACTTTGAAGGTTTAGAGGAAGCGGCCAAGGGCACAACCACCATTTTTGTAGAATTCGATAAAGAAACCAAGGATGGCAAAATGATGACTTCGGATTTGTGCAAGGAACTTAAAGGTGAGCTTTATCCTAAGGGCTGTAAATATTCTTATACACCATCTGTCAAAACTCAAACTAAAACCGGAACTTGTAAGTTTAACGGCGAAACTTGGAATAATGATGGTGATCAAGACCATGAATGTACAACTGATGAATGGAAGGCCAAAAATAAAACCACAGCTTCTTATGAAACTATTTCTTGTAAACTAACCGGTTCTGGAGCCTCTAGAAAATATGTTAGTGAAGACGGTGAACATGACACAGAATGTGGTAAATTATATGTTCCAACCGCTAGCGGCGGTTCTGTTCCATTGACGCAGAAAATCCAAGTTAAAGCACAAGAAGAAAGCGAGCCAATTGAAGATTCTTCTTATACTTATCAATATCAAGTTGAAGTCGATTTAACTCAAGATGCATTAGAAGATTTTGATTTAAACGACTATAAAAGCGAATTGCAAGACTATATAAATGAAGATAAATTATTCTTTTATCCTAGTGACGAAACGATAAATGAAGAAATAACCACTAATAACGCCAAAATAAATACTAGTTCATCAAGCGAAAATGTTGAAGTTGGCGAAAACAGTTATACTTGTGAATTCTCTGATGGTACAAATATTCGTTACGAATCGCAAAGTGAAATAGAATATGGTCAAACAAATTGTGATGCGATTGGCGGCGTCTTTACTGAACACCAAAAGTCAAATATTCAGGTTACAACCGAGACTTTAGAAGTTTCTTCTAGTAAGGATACAACACTAACAATCTACACAAAGATAGATGTTGATGATGCAAGCAACTTCTTATATGAAGAAAAACAAGTTGCTCTTGAAAATATCGAAAAGTTAAACAAACTTAATGATGTTGCTGAAAGTGCAGAATACACTTATAACACCACTTTAAATCAAGTTGTAGAAACAATTAACTTTGCTTGCCCTGATAATCAAATCAGTTTAAATCTAATCACAGGAGCTTCTTATTCAGGATTTGGAGCCATTACTGGCGCGGTAGATGCTCCAGAAGTGTTTGGCAATTCTGCTTATTGGTATGACTCTTCAGGCGATAAGGGTGTTTGGGATTATACGCAAATTGCTCGAAAAGATGTTTATGATGCTATATGGTCATATGCCGCAACCGGCGCCGGAACTGTTTCGGGATGGTGGAATGGTTATAAAAAAGTTGGAACTCCACAATGTACAGACTTTGTGAATGCAAGATTTTATGCCCAATATGGGTTCCATTGCGATGGACACAATGGCCAAGATGAAGCCAGAAATACCGTTGCACTTTATCCTGATAAATTTACTGATGGCATTGATGCGAATGGTAAGTTAAACTTAAAGGCCGGCTCGATCATATCTCAACCCGGCACTAGTAAAAATCCATGTGGTCACGTTGGTTTTATCGAAGCGGTTGAAGCCGATTCAAGCGGAAACATTACTTCGATTACAATTTCGGATGCAAACTTCTTTGCAGTTCCGGGTGGTATAAGACTACATTGTGTTTACACTTGGGAACAATTTGTTTCTGCGTGGGGTCAAAATTGTACCTTCGCGGTGCCAATTAATTAACAAGAAGAAATTATGTGCCAAATGGCACATTTTTTCTTGTTTTTAGATAAATAGCCATCAATCATTTTTGAAAGGAGATTTAAAAAAACAAAATGATTAGTAAAAAAGTTACACCTTTTAGCTTACACATTGACGCCTTAAAAAGGCACTATAAACAATGTGACGACAAAGGGAAACGCACTTTTATCTTGCAAATTATTGGTAAATTTGTAGTGATATTTCTTTTGTCAGCTATAGTTATAGGCTATGGTTCAAAATGGCTTGCAAGAATGTGGAATCCACAAACAGCGACACATGGAGTTGTTTATTACGCTGTTTTTGGCGGCGGTGGTATTGCCTTTTTTGTTACCTTACTTTTCTTTGGGGCTTTATCGTTTTTGCTATTTGCTAACGAAGCAAAGCGACCTAGGGAAATGGTAGACAAAAAGGGAAGAGATGATGCTACAGAAAAGGTTGTCGACAATTTAGATGACAAAATTTTAAGCAGAGAAGAGATTGAACAGTATTATCAAGTTGATGATATTAACAACGTCAAAACAACAATTATCGGTATGCTTGATAAATACGGTACTGAAGCAATTGGCTTTAAAGCTAAAACAAGCGGTGGTACAGGCAATCAAAACTTGATTGTAGTTGGTTCTCCGGGCACTGGTAAATCTTATGGTCCAGTTAGAACAAACATCTTACAAGCAATGGAAAGAGGCGACTCAATTATCGCAACTGACCCTGCTGGCGAGCTTTATCAAACAACAGGTGAAGCTTTAAAAAGTAGAGGCTACGATGTCAAAGTTTTAAACTTAAAAGAACCTCGATTTTCTGATTTCTGGAACTTTTTAGATGAAGTAATAGATGAAGAAACCGGAAGACTTTCAGGAACTAGACTTAGTGATTTCGCTAATATTTATATTAGAAACTCATCAGCTAACTCTGATCCATTCTGGGTTCAAGGCTCAATTAACCTACTTCGTGCTTTAATTGGCTTTACATCTTATCAAAGAGAAAGCGAAATTTTGTTGCAATATAAAAACTTATATTTAACAGTTTCTAATAACTCAACCGATGCCAAAATCTTTGTTGAACAAAATATGGTAGGCATGTGTTCTTTTAAGATGTGTGAAGAAAAAATAAAAGATGCAGCACAAAAAAATGGTTATTCTCTTGAAGAAATCGAGGAACAAATCAAAACAATTAAAGACAGCGCTCCAGCATTTACAATCACCGAAGTTTATAACAACATCCTAAGATGGGAAGATGTTGTTGAAAAATTCGATGAAATTGATTTACTTCATCCAGCAAAACAAGCTTATATTTTCTATAACAGAGGCTCTGATTCAATCAAACAATCACAACTTACTGGTTTAAGTATGGCGCTTCAACTTTATGCTGATGAAGAACTAAGAGAAGCCTTATCGTATGATGGAATTAATCTTCGCGACATTAACAAAAGAAAATGTGCTTACTTTGTAATGATGCAAAATGATTCAACATCTTTAAGACCTATCACATCATTATTCTTCTCATTCTTCTTTAAAGAAGCTAAAGAAAATTGGGATGCCGCCGAAAAGAAAGCAATGTTTAAAGGCGAGAAAAACCCTTGTCTAGATGTTTATGCATTACTAGATGAATTCTTCTCAATCGGTGTAATTGGTGGTGATCCAGATGCCTTTGCACAAACGGTTTCGGTTAACAGAAAATATCACATTATGATTAATATTTTTGTTCAAGATTTAGTTCAAATTAAAACTTTATACAACGAAGATAATAGGTCAACCATCTTAAACTGTTGCGATAACTTGCTATACCTTGGCTGTAATGACCTAGAAACAACTAGATATATTTCCGAATTTATCGGTGGTAAAGCGTTGTTTAGAAGTGAAAGCCATAAGGAATCAACAAGTATTTTTGGGCCGTTGATTGATGGCGTAGAAGTCGGTGTTAGCTCGCAATATAGGAATTTGTGGGAACCAGATGAACTAAGAAAATTCCATGACCAAGTAATGTTTGTACAACGTGGTAGAAAACCATTGGTATGCAATACATTCCCTTGGACGCTTCATCCTGTCGCAATAAATGGTGAGACATCTTTGATTAATATCTATGAAAGTATGCCTCCAATAAACGATAGAGTTAAAGCAATCAAAGAAAGTATGAAAGTTAAAAACGGAAAACAAATTAACAATGACACCAAGAGTTTGAAATCTAGGTATTCAAAAAACATGATTAAAAATAGCGGTGTCAAAGTCGAACAAACTAGTTTAGAAGATGTAACCAGTACATATGATGACCTAGAAAAAGCAATGCAAGCTAGAAAAGCTAAAAGAGCTGCTGGCAAGCTAAATGGTAATAGTTTACTTGATTAACTATTAATTTAAACCCCGTCTTAAATAGGCGGGGTTACTTATTAATAAAGAATTATTATTCTTAAAAACAACAATATATTAGAAAGAGGATTTTAAAAAATGAAAAAAGATTTAGAAAAAGAAATTGAATTAGCAGTTGAAGAAACAAAGAAAAAAGTTTCAAGAAAGAAAAAGGAAGTTGAAGAGGCTATTGAAGAAATAAAATCTGAAGCTGAAACAAAAGATGTTCAAGAAAATGATGCTTTTGTGGTTGAAGAATCAATGAAAGAGAATGTTTTAAAAGAGGTCGAGTCTACTAAAGAAGAGGCGAAAGTTTCTGAAGAGTTTTCTATAGGAGATGAACTAATTGACGAAGAAACAAAGGCCAAAATTGATTCATCTGAAAGGAAACAAAACGAACCAAAGGAAAAAGTTGAAAACAAAACGTTAGCTGATTTTGGTGGCATGAACACTAAAGGCGTTGAAGCCTTTAAAGCAAAAGCTGTCGTAATTGATACAAGAATCGCTGGTAAATATGACGATTTAAGAAAAAAAAGTGAAGTAATTTGGGCAAGAGTGGTAGGCTCTGAATTAGATAAAAAGGCGCATAGCGTTGCGATTGTTTGCCTATTAGATGATGGCCAAAGAGCTTTAATTCCAGATTATTTATACTTCATGCCTGAAACAAAATTCGATGAAGGATATGAAAATCAAAGCGATAGTGAAAAGGCAAAAATTCGTCAAAAATTGGCTTCTTATCAAATGGGAGCGATTGTTTGTTTTACTATTCTTAGCGTTTCAAAAGATGAAAAAATGGGTTTAACTATTTTTGGAAATAGAGTTGAAGCAATGAACAGAATGCAAGACTTTTATTTCACACACAAGAAATATCCACAAACAAAAGAAAACACTATAGCTGTTGGTGATAAGACAAAAGCTAGAGTATTAACCGTAAGATCACATAAATTATTTGTTGAATGCTGTGGTGTTGAGACTTACTTATCTCCTTATTATCTATCAAACGAAACCATTACAAATTGCAAAAACTTATACAAGCCGGGAGATGTAATTGATGTTGAGATTAGAAAAATGTATACCGAACCAAAGAATTATTTATCACTAACATCTAGATTTAGTATCACTAAAGAAAAGGCTCAACAAATTATAAAAGGCTCAACTTATTTAGGCACAGTTGAAAGAATTGATGCTCAAAAGGGAACTGTTTCTATTAGACTTACTAATGGTTTAAATGTCAGCGTTTTAAGAAATAAGATTATAACTGTTGATCCAAAAACTTTAGCGAAGGGTGACAGAGTGGTTGTAGAAGTTACAAAAGTTTTAGATGAATTTGCTCAAGGATTCATCATTGCCAAATGCTAAAAGATATTAAAGGGCTTAATAATAACAAGCCCTTTTCTTTTATCAAAAAAAATAAATAAGGGAAAAGCAGATTATGAATAAAAAGAAAAATGTTTTTTTATTAGAAATAAGTAAGGCAATAGATATCCCTGAAAGCTATTTTAAGGCCGCTAGAGAGACTTTTAACGCAATAGATATTCTCGATAATAAAGAATACGTTTTAAGCCAAAACAAGCCAAAAAAATTGCTAGTAATAGCTAAATGTAGCGGCTCTTCTAGTACCTTAGCAAGAACGCTTCATGAGATTTATGCTGACTTAGATTGCTATAAAAATTTACTAGAAAATTTAGCATTTGAAGGAGAAGAAAAAAATGAGTGATAGTAGAGAAAAAAATATTGTAGTACCAATTCCAGAAAATTTTGCTTCCGAAGGAACTTTTTTAGGCTATGAAATTAATTTTTTAAACATAGCTCAAGCCTTGGCTTTTGGCGCAATTCCATTCGCTATTACCTTTGGAATTATCAATAAATATTTTTATATAGGTACAACAACCGTTGTGTTTACTTGCATGTTCGCACTAGGTTTAGCGTACTTAGGCTTCTTTGGAATTAACCATGAAACGCCGGTTGAATATCTAATAAAGTATTTAATGTTTAGAAAAAACGCTCGAAAAACTTACTACAATCCTAGGGTAAAAGTAGAAGCTCGATCAATTTTTGAAGAAAAAAATGAAGAAGCGGAAATGTTGCCAAGAGAAAAAATTATGAAAATTTATAACGACTTTTTGGAAAAAAGAAATCTGTCTGACCAAAAGCTTGCTCATGAATTAGAGGATAAAGAATATGATGGCGAAGTGTTCTTTGAAGAAGACTTTGCTATTATTGATAAGCCTATCGAGTATATGGACAAGAAAGAAAAAAGGCAAATGGAAAAAGAGGAAAAGAAAGCTATAAGAATGAGAAAAAAATTGAATAAGCAAATGGAAAAAGAGGAAAAGAAAAATGCTAAGAGAAAAGATAAATAATGTAAAAGATGAACTAGCTGAAAAGCAAAATGAAGTTGAATCTAAAAGAGAAAAGAAACAATCAAAGAAAGCATTTAAGTCAACTCAAAGTGATGTTCCTATTAAAGAAATTTATAAAGGAATGCTTATAATTGATGATGGTTCTTTTAATAGATATGTTAAAATTCTTGAAATTCAGCCTATATCTTATTCACTTAAAACGTTAACTGAACAAAATAATATATACGCTTCTTTTTCTAGAATTTTTAATGCGTTGCCAACTCATTCGCAGTTTATTACTTTATCTTTAGCTAGTAATTTGGAAGAGCAATTAGAAATAATTGATTCCGAAATAACTACCGAAACCAATGAAGAATGTATAAACGTAGGCAAAATTTATCGAGAAAAATTATACAATTTGCAAAAAGATGGTATTCAAAGAAGATTCTTTATAGCTTTTGAATATGATGGCAAAAACACAAATGATGTTGGTTTAATCTACAACGAGATGAATATTATCGAAAATAGTATTGCTTCAATTCTAGGAAGTTGTGGAAATAATGTTATTTCTTTGGGCGAAAACGGCCAAGAAATGAATACCACAATGGCTGAAATTTTATACACCTTTTATAACCGAAATGAAGTCATTGAAAAGCCATTTAAAGCTAGACTAATGAAAGATTTGAATCGTTATTATGCAAAAGAAAAAGATAATATATATCTTCCTGTAAAGGAAATAATTGCTCCTGAAAATGTTTCTTATTTTAATTCAAAATACATTGTTGTGAACTCAAATATTAAAAAGAATAAAGCAGGAACTTATTATTCTTTCTTGTATATTCCTTCAAACCATTTTCCTGATTCGGTTAATCCCGGATGGCTAAATGATTTTGTTCCACTTGCTCAAGGTGTTGATACAACAATTTATTTTGAGAAAGTCCCTACTAGTAAATTGCTTTCAAAATTTAGAAGAAACTTAACTTATAGTGAAGCGAACAGCGCAACAGCTGCAAACAATTCCGTTATGGCTGACTTATCGCAAAGCGCCTATCAAGCTGGTTCTTATTTAAAAGATGGCATGCTTGCTGGTCAAAATTTCTTCTACATGGCGGCAATGATTACCGTTTCTGGTCCAAGTCCCGAAGATGTTGACTATAAGGTTTCAAGTATAAAAAGCTCATTTAAAAACTATGGAATTAATTTAAAAGAATGTCGATATATTGAAGAAAAATGTTTTAAATCATCTCTCCCATACGCAAAACTTGATAAAACAATTTGGGATAAAGCTAAACAAAATGTTTTGACAGAAGGCGCTGCTGCTATTTATCCATTTGATGATGCGATGTTAAATGATCCAGATGGAATTTATTTTGGTGATAATATTTACACAAAATCTTTAGCGATTGTCGATTTATTTGATACGAAAAAATTCCAAAATCCTAATGTGTTTATTTGTGGTCAAACAGGTTCTGGTAAGACATACGCGCTACTTTTAATGGCTATAAGAATGCGACTTAAACATATTCCTATTTATATTCTTGCGCCTGAAAAAGAAAACGAATTTAGAAGAGTTTGTAAAGCGTTAGGTGGCCAATTTATTCAAATCGGTGCCGGTTCTCCTAATAGAATTAATATCATGGAAATCTTTAAAAAGGATGAAAGCTCAAGCAATTACATTGATGGAATTGATGAAAATATTTCTTATTTGTCTGAAAAAACTGAAGCTTTAAAAGATTTCTTTAAGCTATTAGTAACTAATCCTGATATGTCAACCGAAGAAGAAGCATTACTTGATAAGGCGATTGTTGAAACTTATAGACGAAAAGGCATTACTGAAGATAATTCAAGTTTAATTGATCCAAACGATTTTTTAGGTGAAAACTTTAGAGAAATGCCAATCATTTCTGATTTAGTTACAGTCTTAAAAGAAGATGAAAAATGCCAAAGACTAGCAACTATTATTGGTACTTTGTGTGAGGGCTCGGCAAGCAATTTTAACGGTCAAACAAATGTAAATTTAAACAGCGATTTTACCGTAATAGGCTTAGAACATTTAAGCGAAAAGATGATGCCACTTGGCATTTATACCGCTATGGATTTTTGTTGGTCAAAGATTAAAGAAGATAAAACAAAACGAAAAATGCTGTTTATTGATGAATGGTGGAAGCTTGGATATAACCCGGTTGCTGCAAATTATTCATTAAAAATTGCGAAATTAATTCGTGCTTATGGTGGTGGAATGGTTATCGCAACCCAAGAAATGGATGATGTTTTGGGTGCTGCTGATGGTAGGTTTGGCAAAGGCGTATTAAGTGCTTGTAAGTCAAAAGTCATTCTACATTTGGATGAAGGGCCTGCCCAAACCGTTCAAGATTTAATCGGTATCAATGATGCTGAAGTGGATAAAATCGTTCAATCTACCGAAAAAGGTGAAGCTTTATTCATAGCTAACGGCAATAACGTAAGAATTAAATTTGTTGCTAATGAACTAGAGCATAAGTTAATCACTACCGATAGAAGTGATTTATTGAAGATGAAATTAGAGTCTGAAAAGAAAGAAAAAGAAAAAAATAATATTGAAAACTTTGAAAATTATCTAATAGATGATAATGCGCAAAGTGTAGATTTAGACTCATTTATAGTAGATGAAGATAACAAATAAAAGAGGTATTAAAAGTGAAACAAAATATAGAAAATATTGAAGATTTTTTGGTTGATGGAAACGAAGAATCAAGTGAAAAAACAGATATTCATAACATAAGTGAAGAATATTTAAAGTATGTTTACAATTTAGTAAGACGCGTTCATGTTATAAAAGAAAGGCAACTTATAACAATTATGAAAGGGAAATTCCCGAATTATCCTGAAGATAAGCTGCTAGAAATTGTTTTAGAAACGCAAAAAAATAATTACATTTTAATCTCAAAAGATGGCTATGTAATGACCGAAGCTTACTACAAAATGCTTACTAACGATAAGTTTTGTGATGGCGTAATCGTTAATGATTATTACACAAGAATCAACGTCAACATGAGGCCACTACTTGAAAAAGAAATGCCGATAATTAAATGTATGGCGGTTGTAGCATTCACAACGCCAACATCACAAGACTTCTTCTTACCTGTACAAGGACCGTTCCAAGTTGGTTTTGTAACACCAGAAGAGCTTGTTGAAAAAGATGAAAATGGCGAAGCACTTAACGCTTGTTATTATGAAATTATCTACATTCCGCATGCAAACAGTACTGCTCTTTGTTTGGCGATTGAACAATCTTGCGATGTAAAAGATAAACACGCAAGAAAAAGAATAAAACGTATTGCTGTGTTAGAGGATGAAGATGATTCGTATAAAATTCCTCAAATCGGTTTTACAAATATCGTAACAGTTAATGACAATGATGAAGTTAATATTGTTGAAAAAAGAACTGAGCCTTGGAAATAAAAGTGATTTAAGTTGGAAATTTTATGTGCCAAATGGCACATAAAATCCAGCTTTTTATTTAAAAAAAGAGGAAAAATATGAAAATTTTTACGAATGAATACAATTATAAAACTAATGAAAAATATCAAAAAGTCTTAAAAGATATCAATGATTTTACGCAAGTTGGAATCGATTTAGTAGACCCGATTGTTTTAAGTGAAGTCATTTATTTGCACGAACAATGCGCTATTTCTTTAAGAGCAAAATTGGAAAATATCGAAGAAGATGTTGAGCTTGGACACGAATCGAAGGAATGGAAGTGTAATTATGGTTTAAAAAAAGAAAAACTTTCTTTGGAAAATTTGCCTGTAAGTCTTGAGCAAAAAGGTAAAATTTATCACATCCAAACACCTTATACATTTAAAAGGGGAATGAGGGTTGCTTTTGAATTGTGCACTTACTTGAAAGCGGAATTAGTTAAAAAAACTGAAGAGGGAATGATTATAGAGCTGAATGAAAAATATGTTGTTTCGGCGATTAGAGTATCTAAAGAATTTACCCCTTCACGAATAAAAGACAATGATAATTTAGAAACAAGTAGAATGATTAATATAATTTTCGGAGACTTTTTAGGGCGTAGTGACAACGCTAAAAACATGAGTTTTTTTAGTGATTATTTGATTTCCGATGATCGAAATGAGTGGGGTTTTCACTTATTTTTAGTTCCATATGAATACGGAGAATTTAGGGCCCGCCCCTTGTTAAATTTATTTAAAAAATAACAATTTTTTTAACAAAAAATCGTGTCAAAAATTAGTATTTTTTTAAAAAAATAGGACTAACTTTAAGAAGATACTAATTGACACACCCGTGTCAGGCTTAAAAAGGGCATTTGACACACCAAAAAGATTCGCGTTCAAAAGTAGCGAATGAAATGAGCGGTCAAATCCGATTAAAATATCATTTGCATTACCAAATGATAAATACATCTTTTTGATACATGAGAGCCGCGCTTGATTGTATTACAAAAACATGTATGATTTTTAAATCCGATTTGAATTCCATTAACATATTGATTGTCTAGCGGCTCGAATGTAATGAGAATTTGCCAATAGCAATTAATACTGTTAATAACATATCAAATCATAAGCGAATGCAGTGAGTGTTGATTGATATGTTGCTTTTTATTGAATGAAATATCGAATTTGAAAAAGGAGATTTGAAATGAAAGAAAAAGAAATACTAGACTTGATGTCTAATATAGGCAGTTGTTATAGAACTGACTTAATGTTGGTTCTAAAAGAAAATACTTATGGTTATTCAAGTACGATAATTAAGAAGTTACTTGATAAGCAATATATAGAACAAAAAGAAATATCATGCAAAGATGATTATCATCGTAAGACAATAGACATATTGTCCATTACTAAAAAAGGTCGTATCTTTTTAAGCGATAGTCTTAATGATAATGATTATAGTGTGAAAATGGAAAGTTTCACCCACCCCCGCTTTGCTAGTTCTAACATAAAAGAAATACATAAAGGCCTTGCCACCTCCCGCATTCTTTTATTCATGTACCAAGCCGGAATTAGAACCTTCCCAAAAGACAAACCATCACTTCTTGCTTTGCAAGACATGGCTCATAACGCCACCCCCCGCCACGATGAGCTTTACAACAACGAACTACCGGTTTCCGAAATCTTAAGGACCGGCGTTTTTTACACGAAAGATGAAATAAACCGCTTCTATAGCACGAAAACGCTTAAAAATGAAAACGATACTTTTAGTGGCACAAGAATTAGAGGTATTTACGCAGACGCCACCAAAATTTGTGTAATCTTTCAACCAAACATCTTTAAGAGCCGTACATTAAGACTTAGTCTTCATGATGAAAGTAGGGCAATCACTAGTATAAGAACGCATATGCCTTTTTCGCAGCTTAATGGTGCTAAAGATTTCGATGCCATTATCTTAACGAACGGAAGTGCTCTTATCGTTGATATAGGTATTAAAGGTAAGAATGGTAAGATATCTAAAAAAAGAACCTCGTCGACATTCAACAGTGCGCACAAGAAAAACAGTCATACGCATTTGCTATCTTCGTCAACCGCGCTATACCCAAATATGTATTGCTTCTCGCATGACCTAATAGGCGTTCGTGGTTTGCGCTATTTTAGAAAATACCAAAGCCTAGCCGAGCAAAACATCCACCTTAAAGAACATGGCATAAGCGGCAACTTCTCGTTTATCCCAAATAGTCAACCAGACGATGAGTTTATCCTTGTTGATGATAATACCGATGACAACACTCGCACCGTGTTTATTCCATACTTTAATTTAAAACAGCTCGAACGCATAAAAAATATGCATGAATCTGTTTCAATAATTACACAGAAAGAAATGGCCGATTCTATTTCGCACATTTTAAGAAGAGACAACAGAATCTATGATTTAGACGGCAACCTCCTTGATGTAGATCGCTACCAAGAGAACGGTTTAAAGGCAGGGCTACCAACTCCCGAGCCAAAAAAGCGTTACTACAAACAAAAGAAAGCAATGATTCGAATAGAGATTACCGAAGAGATGCGCGATTTGATAAAGCAAAACGCTAAACTCGAAGATATCTCGATGTCCAAGTATATACGCAAGCTTTTGATTCCAGCTTTAAAACAAGACACTCAAGCAAAGTCGGAACTTCTAGAACGAGAAGACAACATAAAGAAAGAGATAGATAAACACCTAACCACATCTTTCTTGCAGCGATAATTTATGTGCCAAATGGCACATAACCAAAACCGACAGTCTCCGCTCACCCGAGCGCAAGGCTTATTTTTTTTGCAAAAAGGAACCGAACCAAGCAAAAACAAAGTAATATATTCATATGACAAAAAAAGAAAAAGAACAGCTCAAATTGAATAACTTATTACAAGAGTGCATTCAAAAACAAAAAGTCATCGGCCTAAACCCAGCCAACAATATCGAAATCTATATCGAGAAGGATGTTGTTACAAATTCTAAATGTCCAAGATTTTCGGATGGATGTTCAATCGTTTTTAGCGATTCAAACAGAAAGGCTATTTTGATCAAACGAAAGTGTTTCAATGTTTATTCAAGTGAGCAATTAAAAGCCTTGATTCATCATGAACTAATCCATTTGAATTTGAAAAATGATGGCACAATGATTCAACACAAAAAAGATTGGAAGCTGTTCACCGAACTTGCAAATAAAATTTACAAAACATACGGCATTAATCCATTAGTCTCAATCGACTTATCATGCTATAACCAAGACAATCATTCGTTTGCACACAATACAATAGCCGAATGTGATAAATGCGGCGCTAAAAGCTATATGTTCTTGAATGAAACCAAAAATTATAATTTCAACAAGCCGTGTCCATTCTGTGGCAATAAATTAACATACAAAAAGGCTAGCCGATATGACTAGCCTTAATGTTATGAAAACCACTATCCTTTAAAATCGCAATCCATTTTGTAATCCAAACCTTAAACGCGTCTAAATCATCAACAAATCTGTTTTGTTTTAACAATTCTTTTTGCATTTCTTGTTTGAAGCTAACAGCAAGTTCATAAGCTTCATCGCTTGTATCAACTTGCCTAGTTAAAACAACTACACCCCCCATACACCGTCCAACGGAACGATAACAAAGCATGAATAAAGCTTTGGCCTTTATCAACAGTTTTAGGCAGGAAACTATTTCTGTTTTCAGTCTGCTTATTTCGCACAACTGTTTTCGTCTCGGCAATCTTTCCTCTGCCGACGATATCTGAATAAGTACGATCTGGATAATAGTTTTCTATTTTCTTCATAGTCTTTTGCATATTGTTTTTCTCCTTTGCAAAATAAAAAAAGACTTTATACGCGAAAATAACTATAAAGCTACAATCATGTACAAAGTCTTTTTGTGCCAATATTATACGTATCAAATATTTTATGTGCCATTTGGCACATAAATTCCTTGAATTTATTTTGTACAAGGAAGCTTTTATTATAATTAAAAGCATATAGTCATATAAGAAAGGGCGATTATGTCGTCTCATTTACAAGTAGCTACCCATCTGTTAAAGGATTATTTAAGATTCCGCAAGTGGCGCGATGAATTGGGTTTGCGAAAAGCCAAACATCATCAACGTCGCTGTAACTAGAGCTAAAAAAGTATAACCATTGTTGGTAACTATAACGATTGGAAAAAACAAAACTACTTCCGTGATTTCGTGCATTTGTTAAATAAGAAAGACTATCTCAAATAGCACTGTTAATATGGCAAAAAAACGTTCTTATAACTATAATGTAAATAGTTATACATAGAAAAAGAGGGAGGGGCTATGTCTAATATCAACGAAGAGTATTCGCTTAATAGAACATATGTTAAATATGAGGATAAAATTGGCATTTTACTTAAAACGGTAGGCAATTTTCTTAAAAGTGATTTGGAAACTAAGCTTGCTAACGATTTAGACATGTCTATTGACTGCTATAAAAGTAATGTTCAAGCTTTTGGCACCGCTTCAGCATGGAATACAATTTTTTCAAAAGATTTTGGAAGAGAATATGATTACAAAATGCCTTTTTTTGTGACTGGTTCTCAATCTGAAGAAAAAAATAAAAAAGCAGTCACTGATGTTATTAAATGGGCTAAGAACAAAAACGTAATTGAAAAATATTTAGCAAACATTAGAAATAAATGTGACTACATATTGTATATAAAATTTTTAGAAGTTGGCGAATCTAAAAAATTTAATAAAATGATTATTGAAGATTATAAGATTGATTTAAAAGATGAAAATAATAAAGAATTTTTCAAGTATATTAGAGAAGACATTAGAAATGAAGGTGCCCATAGTAATAATAGTTCCATTAAAAATTACAGTGTGATGCGAGAAAACGCCGACAAAGTTTTAAAGCTTGCTAGTATGTTTTTTAACACGGAAAATAATAAAACCAGAATGGCTCATATACAAAAAAAATATGATGCCGTAATGGAAATTGTAAACTCAAAACCCATCCCTCTAGATGAAATTCTAAAAAACTATCCTGTGTTTGAAAGCGAAGATGATGTTATAGGTGCTTTTGATATTGACTATGACACAGAAAATCATTATCTATACGCTAACTCATTAAAGATGGTTGAAAAAGAAGCTAGTACTATTTCGCAAGCTTCAAAAAATATCCAAGAAAAAGCCAAAGAAGAAGTTAAGGTTTCTTTAATCAAAAAAGAAAGAATTAGTGTTGTAGATAAAAATATTGTCAAGGATGAAATCAAATCACTTCTATCATACAAAGGCCAAATAACACTTAACCAGATAACCGAAATAGGTAAAAAAATTAATGTGCTTATTGATGGTGGAGCTTTCGAAGGCAGTAAACTATTTGAAAATGATGATGAGAATAATAGAGACTTCCTTTTTGAAAACGTCTTAAAGCCACTAGAAAGAATTAAACGTTACGCGATTATAAACTACTCATCAAGAATAGCTTTAAATAGGGAATATTATAAAACTACAGACAAAGAGGAAAAGCATAGAGCCAAAAAGACCAGAGATGCAATTCACTACTTTGTTGAACGTGATGGTTTAAGATATTCACCATCTTGTGGTGTTGTATATAAGAGCGGAATCTATGAAACAATTAAAACAATCGAAAAGAACCCAGAGAAAAGATTTTTTATAATCGTTAATAGTGCTAAGGATGCAAACCTGATTGAAGATAATGATTATGATAATGTTCTAGTTGCTAGAATCATTGGTTTTGGCAATGACAAACAATTGCGTTTAACAAATAAGTCGTTAACTCACGTTGACACTTTTGCTAGATATGATTTTTTAGATTTTGGCGATGAAGAAGTTGAAGAAGCTAAAGAGACCAAACAACCAAGCCAAAACAATCAGGTAGAAGATAACGATAAAGTGCTTGATAACAAAGAACCTAAAAAAGTTAACACAGAAAAGGCGAGCAAGATCAAGAAAGAAGACAATTCTTCTGCGCAAACTAAAACTAAAGATCCTAAAACCTCAAAAGAAACTACTACAAAACCTACTACGCAAAACCCTAATATGTTACCAGCAATCGCAAGCATCCCTTGTATTCCTGATAATAATGAAATGATTGATGTAAACGTTCTTCCAAAAGAAGGTGACACATTATTAACTTCAACCAAAAACACCATCACTCTAGGTAGAATGCTTGGTGAAGGAGGCGAAGGCAGTGTTTATGAAATTAATAATGATTTAGTCGCAAAGATATATCATAAGAATCGTTTAACTAAAAATAGATTTGATAAGCTAAAGCTAATGATTAAGTGTGGCTTTAAAAGTAAACGCATATGTTTCCCTTTAGAGCTACTATTTAACTCAAATAACCAGTTTGTTGGCTACACTATGAAAAAAGCACCTAGTAACTATATGAACCTAGGTGAATCGATTTTGCAGCTTAATAATAAAAATGCTTTAGAAAAATATACTGATTTAAAGAAATGGGATAGACATGCTTTAACTGCCTTTTGTGCAAAACTTGCCGATGTCTTTGTTAGTTTACACGAAAACAATATCTTAATGGGTGATATTAACGCTAATAATATTCTTGTTGATGTTAAAGATACTTCAGGCGCATCACTTCTAATAGTAGATACCGATAGTTTCCAAATCGGTCCTTACCCATGTCCAGTTGGTACGCCAGTTTTCACTTCGCCTGAAATCTATAAGCGTACAAATGAACAATACCCAAGATATGGCGACTTCTTAAGAACACTAGAAGATGAGCAATACGCTGTTGCCTCATTACTATTCCAAGTCTTGTTTTTAGGCCAAACACCATATGCCGGCAAAGGTGTTACAGGTGAGGGCATTGAAGCATTAAAGAACTATAACTTTGACTATCGAGGCGAAAACAGTACTGGTGCCGATGTTCCAGATGGCCCATTTAGAATGATATGGCAAAACATTGGCTTTGTGCTTAAACGAATGTTTGAAGAAGTGTTTACAGGCAAAAAGACGTACTCTGCTATTGAGTGGGAAAAAGCTCTAGCGACACATGCCAAGAACATCAAGAGTGGAAAGGCCGACAATAACTTAAAACCTTATCGCTATCCTGCGCTACCTTTTATGAAAGAGTTTGTGTGCGAAAAATGCCAAAGACAGGCAAACCTTCCTGATACTCAATATGATAGAAAAGTCATGTTTAAAGAATTGTTACTATGCAAAGAGTGTGACCAAGATTGGCTTAGAACAGTAAAAGAAAAAACAACTATCGATACTTGCAGTAAATGCGGAATGCCATTTGACGCGACTATTTATGATTCTTTGAGAGCAAAACTAAAAGGCTACCAACTTAAATGCCCAAATTGTGATGGCGAAGTACAGACTAAATGTCATGTTTGCGGTACTCCAATCACGATTCCACGCTTTAAATATAACAATCCAAAATATCACAACAGATTTAGATGCGCTGATTGTTTAACCGAATTTAATATTTCTAAAGCGCTTAAGGATGAAGGCTATTGTTTTGACCGTGATGATAAAGAAAAAATACGTAAAAAGATATTAGAAGAAATTGAAAACTTAAAAAAGAAACTAAAAAGAAAGCCATTAGGTGAAGAAATAGAAGAAATCATTAAAAAAACTATACACAAGGAAATATTTGGAACTTCCTTAAGTGATGAATATGATGAAGATTTCGATAAATATCTTGAAAGTTTAGATGAAGAATATGGTGAGAACGATGATTACGATAACGAGGACGAAGATGAAGATGATGATGAATAATAATTTGGAGGTAACTTATGGCAACAATAGATGATTTAATGAACATAGAACCAGAAAATATATCAACTTCAACTCAAGCGTTATTTTGCTTTTGCCTTGACACATCGCTTTCAATGATGGGAAATAGAATAAAAACGATAAACGATTGTATGAAAAAGTTTATCGAAGATAACTCTGAAGATGTTTTCAATAGTAATATGACAAATATTTGTATTGTCACTTTTGGTGGCATTGAACCAAAAGTGATTCAAGAATTTGATAATATTAAAAACATCACTTTTAAAAGACTTGAACCAGATGGTGGAACTCATATGGCAGCAGGTATTGAACTAGCTATCCAAAAGATTCTTGATGAAAGAAAGAAATGGGAAGGTAGAGGAGTTACGTTTTATAAGCCATTACTAATTATCATGAGTGATGGAAAGTCAGATGATAACTTAAAAGCGGTTGCTAAAAGAGAAAAAATACTAATTGAAGAGGGCAAATTAAATGTATCTTGTATAGGTTTTGATATCGAAAATGATGCCGAGGCTAAAAGAGACTTACAAATAGTGTGCCCTAATAAAAAGATTGAAACAGCCAATACATTCAATATGGAAAACTACTTCCAAAGATTAAGCAGAAGTGTATCTAATACAAGTAGGCAATTTGCTGGACCAATTGAGGATTTCTAAGATGGTTAAGATTGCGCTTGCATTAGCACAAGGAATAAATCATGAGCTACAAGATATTCCTTGCCAAGATGCTGTTAAAAAATACATTAAAGATGATAAATTTGCCGTTGTCTTGTCTGATGGCGCAGGAAGTGTTGAAAATTCAGAGATCGTCTCAAACTTTGTGTGCGAATTCTTATCAAAGTATTTATGTGAAAATCTAGATAGCTTGCAAGAATTACAAGAAGACGAGATAGCCAAAAACGTGTACAAAGTTTTGATAGAAAACGCAAAAGCAGAAAACATAAGTCTAGATTGTACGCTATTAGCTATAGCAGGCAACAATAAAGACGAAGACATTATATTTCATATAGGAGATGGAGTTATCATTGGTGAAAACGAAATTGAAGAGCCGTGTGTTATATCACTACCTGAAAATGGTGAAGAATCATATCTAACATACTTCTTATCAGGAGAAGATGCAATTAACCATTTCCGTGTAATCAAAGCTAATTGTAGTTCTTATCTATTAACAAGTGATGGAATATCAAGCCTACTTAGTAATGGCTATGGAGTAAAATCAGCTACAAGCATAATGTTTGACTGGCTAAAACAAAATGATGAAGCAATAGTTGAAGAAAAAATAATAAGCGAGATAGAGAGAATATTTAAACAATATACACAAGACGATATAAGCGTCGCAATTATACATAAAGAAGGGGAATAAAAATGGAAGTAACAATTGAAGAGCTACTAAAGAAAGTGCAAGATGGAGACAAAGAAGCCTTAAAACAAGTCATTGAGTACTACAAAAACAATGACGATGAAGAAATGGCTAACTATTTTGAAGGGAAACTAAAAGAGGTTTTAGAATTAGAAACTGCAAAGGAAGATGCCAGCACAGATGAGAACGCTGTTGAAGAAGATAGTGCCAACACTGAAGAGAAAACTTCTAGTGATAGTGAAACCATCAAAGAAGAAACTGAAGACAAAGATGATGAGCTAAAAGAAGAGACTAAAGACGACGAAGTAGAACCAGAAGTTGCTGATGACAAACCGCAAAATGAAGCAAAATTTGTTTCATATGATAAGTTAAGCACCGCCGAATTAAAAGAAAAAGCAGAAAATAACGATCCAAAAGCCTGTTTGGAATTAGCTAAAAAATATCTTAAAGATAATCAAACTAATAAGGCTGAAGAATTATTAAATTTAGCTATAGAAACTTTAAAAAATGACTACGAAAACTGCACAGAAGAAGATTTAGAGTGTTTGTTTTATTGCTACGAAACAAAAGCGAGTTGCTATAAAAACGGAACAGAAGAAAGGTTTTTAGCTTTACAAAACGCTGTCGAGGTCCCTTGCAATGAAAAAAATAAAGGCCATGCTTATCTTTATTTAGCATCGGAATATAGAAATTATAAGAATGATAAGCTTACATATGAAAAATATCTTTTAAAAGCTGGCCGTTTTTCCAAAGATTTGTGTTTAGAAGCCGCAATTTCATACCAGCTTGAAGGAAATAATGTTGATTATGAAGATTGGCTTGAAAGAGCAGAAAAAATGCAAGCCACAACTCCTTTTGAAGAAGAAGTTGTACCTTTGATTATCAAAATTAAAAAGGAATGCAAAAATGGAGAACTAATATTAAAAGATTGTGAAGAATATTTTTCTATCCTTAATGATTTTCCTAGATTTCCTGCAATGCGTGATTTTGCTCGAAATGAAATAGTATTGATTATCGAAAAGATTTCTGAAGCTTGTTCAAAATACGGTGAAAACGCAGAATTAAACGACGATAATTTGAATTTACATAATGTTTGCATAGACTTACTTAACGATAAAGAAGGCAATCCTTCTTATTATGAAAATATAAATCTTACAAAAATAGAAGATTTTTTTGTAAGATATGCTTTACTAGAAATAGAAAAAGACAACATTACTTTTTACATAAACAGTTTTGAATACAACAAACTTAGAAAAACTTTAATAGACGACGAAAGAATTGACATTTTAAACAAAATTAAGGAACAAGAAGAAGTTAAGGAAGACCACGAGCTTGAAAAATTGGTTGCTTCTGATATAGAAGAAGTTTCTTCAAATATCAACAGAAGGCAAGAAATGGAAAATAGAAAAAGACTTGCCGAGGAAGAAAAAATAAGAAAACAACAAGAAGAAGCGCAAAGAGAGAGGGAATACGCAGAAAATCAACGTAGACAAAGAGAAGCGGAATATTTACAGCGTCAAGAGCAAGATAAGAGAATAACAAAATATCTAGTTATCGGCGGAATAGTAATATTCCTAATATTCTGTGTGGCATCTGGCATTTCGCTTATAGGCAGCCTTATTAGCGGTGGCGCATCGAAGAGTTCATCGGATTCATCATACAATATGTTTTACGAAACAGACTCGTCGGATTCATCAAGTTCATCTGATTCTGGGCTGTCAAAATTTACTTTTAAAGATAAAAGCTTGACTGGTTTAAACGTGGTTGATTCTGATGGCTATGATCTTGATGAAAATGTTACAACAGCGCTTGGCACAACATTAGAAGAAGCTATATCGTTAAGCAGCAGTTACACTAGTTCTGGCGGATATGTTGAATATAGGCTTGGAGGTAGCTATAAAGCTATAACGTTAGATGTAATAGCGGCTGCTCAATCAGATAATAATGTGTTTCAAGCATATGGTGATGATTTGGAGTTAGATAAAAAGATAATCCATTTAAGAGATTCTAGCGCTTATACAGTAACATTAAATGTTGAAGGCGTTGATATCTTAAGGCTAAAAGTAAGAAATGGCCATATATATATCTCAAATACAACTTTATATACCGATAATTCAAAAGATAGTGAATGCCTAGTAAGAACTGATAAAATATCGCTATTCGATATGTATAGAATGGAAAATAGCAATGATACAATACTTAAGAGCTATTACACAGATTACAAAGGCCAAGAACATTGCACTATTATTAAAGGCGATGATTGTTGGGTTAGCGGAGAGGATTATCAATGGAGCGAAACATATAACCTTAATAGCGAATATTCACAATTTAGTGGGACAATAGTTACTAATAGCGCAGTTGAAGAACATAATGGAATTTTCCAAGTATACTTAGATGGAAACCTTGCGTATTCTTATGTTGTTAGACCGAACGCTAGTGATGAGAATTTTAATATCAGTGTCTCAGGGTGTAACATAATTCAAATAAAATATGTACCAGACGAAAGCAACACCGATAGCACAGTCATATCGATGCTATTAGATAATGCTTATCTTCAAAAATAACGCAATATTCTAAATTTTGCTTAATTTTATGTGCCAAATGGCACATTTTTTAATTGTGTTAACAACCATTTTTACAATAAATCAGGCGAATAGCCCGCGACTTTAGTCGTCGGGAGTATCAGATAACCTAGTGGTCTCTCCTGCTAGGTTTTTGTTTTGCCTAAACGCGAATAATCATCATATACCGGTATAATATTTGCATGATTGAAAGAGTATATACAAAAGACGAAATAAAAGGCGCTAATGTTAAGACCGTGCGCCGAATTGCTTCCGATTTGAAAATCAAAAACATTACGAGCTACTCAAAGGAGGAACTAGTAGAAAAAATTTTAGACGCTCAACAAAGTTTGATTAATGCCGGAATTGTTAGAGTTCCCATGTCGAAACCAGAAGTAGAACCGGAAGTTGTAAAACCAGAAGCTAAGACAGAGGCAAAACCAGAAGTAAAGCAAGAGGTTTTAAAGCCAGAAATAAAATCTGAAGAGAACACACAGAAAATAGAGCCCATTCAAGAAAAAGAACAAGAACAAGAACAACTAAATCTAGATCTCGAATCCGTTTCTGTTCCAAAAGAAAAAAAGAAAGCTTCTAAACCTAAACCAGAAAAACCTAAATTAAGCGAAGAAGAACTAAAGGAGCAACGTCGTAAGTCGCTTGAAAAACGTCGTAAGGAAATGGGTTATGTTCCACCCGAAGATAAAACGCCAAAACAAGAAGTAGGCGGTGAGCATTTGACCAGCTTTATGAATATTGCTGTTCCGATTGCCTTGCTTGTTGCAATATATTGCGGCCTAGAAACCATTATCTTTGTGCTATCGAAACTTTGGTATGGTGATTTAGCCTATGTTCCAGTTAATCTGGTTTTAAAAGTAATTCTTTTCGTTATCTCGATGATAATAATCGAGGTAGCTAAGTATACACAGAAATTTGATAAAGTAATCGACCACTACGCAAACAAACTTAAAAACAAACAATAGAGTAGAGTGAAGAAAACAATATTTTGTTCTCTTCGACCCTCTCATTGCA
>CAVCDR010000107.1:0-25562 GCA_963601025.1 Agathobacter sp.
ATCTTTAATTGTTTATATTGCGGATAAAAGAGAAGAGAATCGTCATATTAATGATGATGTGGTCGATATTGCAAAAAAAGATTTAAAGAGGGCTGTTTTAAAGATTAGGAAAATTTGGGAATTAAAGGGAACTAATGATGCAAATTAAAGATGAAATTGTAAAACTATTAGATGATAAACAAGTAAGTGATATTACCGTTATTAACTTTAAAAACAACAGTCCTTTTTTGGATTATTTTATTATTGGAACTTGTCTAAATGGTAGAATGGCTAAAGCTTGTCTAAATTATGTTGAAGATTTATGTGCTAAATTAAATGTTGAATGTAAGATAAGTGAAAATAATAGTGAATCAAAGTGGTTTTTACTAGATTGTGGTAGTGTTATTGTCCATTTGTTTTATGATGGTGAAAGAGAAAAGTATGATTTAGAGGGCTTATGGAAGGATCTAATAGAGAAGTAAAAGAATACGAATATTTAGCTTATTATTATGATTATCTTTTAGGTGATGAAGAAGCTTTTGATTTATGGCTTAAATATATATTAGAAAAGCCTTTTAAGACTTGTTTAGAACTTGCCAGTGGTTCTGGCGTATTAGCTAATATTTTAAAGAATAAAGGGTATGATATTATCGCTAGCGATATTAGCGAAAATATGAAGGATGTTGCAACTAAAAACTATAATCTTGATTATCGTATTTTAAATATGATTGATTTTGATTTGAAACAAAGTTTTGATTTAGTTCTTTGTGTATGCGATTCTATCAATTACTTATATTTAGAAGAATTAGATTCAATGTTTGAATGTGTCTATAAACATTTAAATAAGGGTGGCCGTTTTATTTTTGATATGCATAATACTAAAAGACTTGAAGAATTTTCAGAAGAATATATTGAAGAAGGCCAAATTGATGATGATACTTTCTATCAATGGACAATTAATAGTGATGTTGATGATAGAACAATTAGTGAACACTTTGCCTTTTATACAAAAGAGGATATGATTACTGAACAACATACCCAAAATGTTTTTGAAGTTGATGATGTTTGTAGGATGCTAGAAAACAACGACTTCAAAGTTAAAGTAATAAAAGACTTTGTTGAAGATGAGAAAATCTTAATTATTGGTGAGAAACAATGAAGAAATGGTATAGACAGCCTTACTTTAATCGAAGGGTATGGCTTATAGAAAACTTTGATAAATTAAATATGTCCAATGATGAATTTGTGGTTGTTTTATTGATCGATTATGGTAAAGAATATAATATTGATATCAATTACGATTATTTATGCAATAAATTACATTTAAAAATCAAAGATTTAGATAAGATATTAGTAAGCCTAGTTAATAAGAAATATCTGATTATCAATTCTAATAATGGTGCTTTAACCTTTGATATTGAAAACATCTTTGAATATGATCCAGGTGTTGCAGAGACCATTGATAATCAAAACACATATGATTTGATTGCGGACTTTTTAGGTAGACCACTTACGGCTGATGAGATGGTTAAAACTAATGAATTAATTGATAAATATGGCGAAGCTAAATTATCTGACGGTCTAAGAATTGCCTGTGCTTATCATAAGTATTCTCTAGGATATGTTGAAGTAGTCTTGAAAAATGAAAAACAATAGCGCTTTTATTATTGAAGAATTAAATAAACTATTTCCTGATGCGCACTGCCAGCTCAATCATAAAAATAACTTTGAACTTTTAATTGCAGTTATCTTAAGTGCACAAACTACCGATGAAAGAGTAAATAGTGTAACTAGTACATTATTTTCTAAATATGGAGACTGTTATAAATTAGCTAAAGCAGATATAAGTGATGTTGAAAACATTATTAAGCCTATTGGACTATACAAAAACAAAGCTAAAAATATCATTAATACTAGCATTACATTAGTAAATGAATTTAATGGTGAAGTACCAAATAATGCTGAAACATTATGCTCATTAAGTGGAGTAGGTAGAAAGACTTCTAATATTATTTTGAATAATTGCTTTGATGTGCCAGCTTTTGCGGTTGATACCCATGTTTCAAGAGTATCTAAAAGATTGAAGATTGCTAAAGAGGATGACGATGTCTTAACAATCGAAAAAAAATTGATGAAGTATTTCCCTGAAGAATCTTGGGGGAAATTGCATCATCAATTTATCTTCTTTGGTCGTTATAAATGTAAGGCTATAAAGCCATTATGTAGTGATTGTCCATTTACTAAGATTTGTGATAAAGCTTCTTAGTTTGATATATTGGATCCATGGTTAGGTTAGTACCTAACTTTTTAAATGTATTAATATCAACTTCACTTAAGATTACTGTTGAATGTACTTCAGCATATTTTAGCTTTTCTAAGGCTTGTAAAGCTTGAGCACATGAATAAGAAGTTTGTGAGCCAATAGCTAGGGCAATAAGTACTTCGTCACTATGTAAACGTGGGTTATTTCCATTTAGGTATTTAGTCTTGAGTTCTTGAATTGGTTCGATTATCTTATGTGAGAATAGCTCAATATCGGGTAATCCAGCAGCTGTTTTGGCCGCATTTAATATTGCAGCTGAGCTAGCACCCAATAGTTTACTTGTCTTACCAGTAACAATAGTTCCATCAGCTAACTCAATAGCGGTAACTGGCTCTTTCGTTTTTTTAGCAAGTTCATTAGCTACAACCGCAACTTTTCGATCACCTTTAGAAATATTTGATTTAGTAATAATATTTTCTAGTTTACTAATAACACTTTCATCTATCTTATCTTTACTATAGTCTACTAGTGCATTATAGTATCTTCTAACAATTTCTTGGTTACTAGCTTCTTTAACTGCATCATCATCCACAATGCAATAGCCAACCATATTAACACCCATATCGGTAGGTGATTTATAGATACATTCGCCAATTACTCTAGTAAGTAAATTATTTAATACTGGGAAGGCTTCAACGTCACGATTATAGTTAATCGCAATTTCGTTATATTCATTTAAATGGAAGGGGTCAATCATATTGACATCGCTTAAATTAGCTGTAGCTGCCTCATAAGCTAAATTAACTGAATGATTTAATGGCAAATTCCAAACAGGGAAGGTTTCGAATTTGGCATAACCTGATTTAATACCATGTAAATTATCATGATAAATTTGTGATAAGGCTGTAGCCATCTTACCGCTTCCTGGTCCTGGCGCGGTTATAACAACAATTTCCTTATTAGTCTTTAAGTATTCATTTTTACCAAAACCATCTTTAGATAGTATCTTTTCAATATCGTTTGGATAGTTATCTATCTTATAGTGATAGGCACAATTGATATTACTTTTTTCTAATTTCTTTCTAAGCTTTGTAGCTTCTTCTTGATTGTTGTAGTGAGTGATTACAACGCCACCTATCTCAAGTTTAGCTACCTTGTAGGCATCGATTAAACGAAATAAATCTTGACTATAAGTAATGCCGATATCACTTCTTGTCTTATGTTTTTCAATATCGTTGGCATTAATTACTAAAATCATTTCAACTTTTTCTTTGATATTTAGTAACATCTTAATTTTTGAATCAGGCTCAAAACCTGGTAATACTCTAGATGCATGATAGTCATCAAATAGTTTGCCACCAAATTCAATATAAAGTTTATTAAACTTTTTTACGCGATCAGCAATACTTTTTGATTGCATCTCAATATACTTTTTATTATCAAATCCTATTTTTCTCATGGTTAAATTTTACTATAAAGTTTGTGCTAAAATCTATTCATGAACTATTATGATGAAATATTAACTAAAATAGAAAAACTAATTAATGATAATAAAGACGAGGCTAGAAAGCTTGTTGATGATGAATTAGCGCAACCATATATACCAAGAGATGTTGAAGAAAAACTTTTAAAGTACAAGGAGGAATTGAAGGAATCTTCTTCGAAAAAAGAATTAAGTGATGAAGATATCGTTGAATATTTAAATGATAGTAAAGAAAAACAATTATTAGCCGTTAGTGTTTTAGATCGTAAGAATTTAAGAGATTATATTGAACTTTGTAATAATTACTTAAAAGGTGATGGTTTTATAAATGCCAAAGTATTATTAGTAGATTCATTAATTAGACAAGAAATAGGCGATGATATCTATCTAAATAAAGATGGCTTAGAGTTTAATTTTATTCCTAAATTTCAATTACCAATTGAAGAAAGTGATGGCTTTATTTTTGGCAATAAATATCTAGAAAACTATTATTTAAAAGATCCTAGTAAACTACAAATGGCTAAAAGTTTATTATATAAGGAACTAATGTTACAACTTCCCATAAATGTCGAAGATAGTGAAGGAATAATTATTGCTAAAGATATCATTGAATACATCGAAGAAGCGTTTAACGGTATAAAAGATAAGGCTTAACTAGTTAAATTTATTAATAATTTAACAAACTTATTGTGAAAGTTTGACCATTATTGTAAAATTAAATAGGGTAAAAACCTAAAAACGTAGATAATAGGGGGTAAAATATGTCTAGTATTAATTTTACTTCCGTTTTATTTGGTATTATTGGCTTAATTATTGGTGTTGGTTTAATGTTGGCTTTAAACAAGACAAAATTAAACAAATCAAAAAGTGAGGCCAATAAAGTCTTAGAAGAAGCTCAAACACAAGCTAAGAATACTTTAAAACAATCTGTTTTGGATGCAAAGACACAAGCTTATGAGCTTAAACTTCAAGCTGAAAAAGAAATTAAAGAAAAAAAGAGTGAATTACAAGAACAAGAAACAAAGATTCTTCGTCGTGAAGATTCTTTGAATTATCGTGATGAAAATCTTACTCAAAAAGAACGTTCTTTAGATCAAAAGATCAAGAAAGCTGAAGACAAGGCTGCCCAACTAGATAAGATGGAAGCTGAACTACAATCAAGAATTGATGGCCAAATCGCTATTTTAGAGAAAGTTTCTAACATGACTCAACAAGAGGCTCATGATGAACTAATGGAAGTCATTGAGAAGAAGATGGAAAGCGAAGTAGCTGCATATATTCATGATCAAGAAGAAGAGGCTAAAGAAAAAGCTAAGGAAAACGCTCGTGAAATAATTGCGACAGCTATCCAAAGATATTCACAAGAAGAGACAATTGAAAGAACTATTTCGGTTGTAACTTTACCTAGTGAAGAAATGAAGGGTCGTATTATTGGTAGAGAAGGTAGAAATATCCGTGCTATTGAACAAGCTACAGGCGTTGATTTAATTATTGATGATACACCAGAAGCAATCACTATTTCTTGTTTTGACCCAATTAGAAGAGAAACAGCTAGACTTGCACTTGAAACTTTAATTAAAGATGGTCGTATCCAACCAGGTAGAATTGAAGAAGTAGTTAATAAAGTTTCTAAGGAAATGAATGAGCATATCATGAAATATGGCGAAGAAGCTTGTTTCAAGCTTAAGATTGGTAGAATGGATAAAGAATTAGTTAAACTAATTGGTAGACTTAGATATCGTTATTCATATGGTCAAAATGGCTTAGAACATTCAATGGAAGTAGCTGCATTCTCTGGAATGATGGCTGCTGAACTTGGTTTAAATCAATCTTTAGCAAAACGTGCTGGTTTACTTCATGATATTGGTAAAGCTGTTGACTTTGAACAAGAAGGTACACATGTTGAACTTGGCACTAAGTTAGCTAAGAAATATGGCGAAAATGCTGTAGTAGTTAACGCTATTGAATCACACCATGGTGATGTTGAACCTACTAGCACATATTCAATACTTGTAGCTGCAGCTGATGCTTTAAGTGCTGCTAGACCTGGTGCTAGATATGAAGGTATGGAAAACTATATCGAAAGACTTGAGAATCTTGAAAAGATTGCGACAGACTTTGAGGGTGTTGATAAAGCTTATGCAATTCAAGCCGGTAGAGAAATTAGAGTCATGGTTACTCCAGATCGAGTAAGTGATGAAAAGTGTACTGTTCTAGCTAGAAATATTAAGGATAGAATCGAGAACGAATTAACTTATCCTGGTCAAATCAAGGTTACCGTTATTCGAGAGACTCGTGCAAACGAAATAGCTAAATAATGAAAATACTATTTTTAGGAGACATAGTTGGTAAAAGAGGTCGTGAAGTAGTTCACGACTTTTTACCTACTTTAAAAGAAAAATATAAGCCTGATTTTACTGTTGTTAATGGTGAAAATTCCGCTCATGGTAAAGGAATTACAATTAAGATTTATAATCAACTATTAGCTGATGGCGTAGACGCAATCACAATGGGAAATCATACTTTCTCTAAAAAAGAAATTCTTGATCATTTAGAAGAGATGGATAAACTTGTATGTCCTTATAACCATATATTAAAAGAAGGCGAAGGTTATCGTATATTTAATATTAATAATAAACGCTTGTGCATTATTAATTTATTAGGTACCGTTATGCAAGAAGAATATACTACTTCACCATATCTTGCGATGGATGAGATATTAAATAAAACCAAAAATAAAGTGGATATTTATTTTGTGGATTTCCATGGGGAAACAACTGCGGAAAAAAGAGTGTTTGTAGAGTTCTATAAAGAAAAAATTAGTGCTGTAGTTTGTACCCATACACATATTCAAACGGCTGATGAACAAATTATTGATGGCTGTGGCTTTATTAGTGATGTCGGAATGTGTGGTCCTTATTATTCGATTATTGGACGAGACATAGATGAATGTATTCGTAGAATGGTATATGGCGAACAAACTCGTTTTACGGTAAGTGAAGCTGATCCTATCTTAAATGGCGTATTTATTGAAATAGATGATACATCTAATAGATGTAGCCATATTGAAAGAATTCAAATTAGACCTAATGAAAAGTAAGTATCACACTTACTTTTCATTTTCAATAAGCGAAAGATTTTTCCAACCTTTAAGCATTTCTACAAATTTATTGTAATAATCATTTTCAAAGAAGAAACACTTTGATGGGTCTGGTGCCAGTTTATTGTTTGTAATAGCTAAAGCTATAGCTCTACAGCCACCGCAACAATATTTAAAATACTTACAATTTCGACATTTTTCATTGTTTTCTTTTAAATCTTTAAGAGTTGTACAAACTTCATTGACATATTTACCACTACTTAACAATATCTTCAAGCTTTCCTTTTTTAAATCACCTAGAATATCATTATGTTGTTCGTAGTATCCCGACAATTGATGACAAGGGTATACGTGACCATTTGCCCCAATCGCAATCATGCCTCTATTACCTTTACAAACGGGTGCATCATCGCGATATGTACCATTAGGGCATTCTACAGCGGATAATTTAAATGTTTTATCTTTAGGTGTTAAAGTACCTATTTGCCAGGATGTTAAATTCATCTTATGATTTTCGCTTATATATTCTTGCCATAACTCATACATGGCATCAGTATACTCTTTTAAAGATAAGGTAGCACCCCTTGAATTATTTAACCATCTAGGTGCTTCACTTGTTCTAATGATACGTGTTTCATCTACTCCCATTTCATCGAGAATTTCAAGAGTCTTTTGTATTGAATCTAGGTTATAGCGATGAACATTTGTTTGTACCTTGACTTTAAAACCATTTTTAACACATAAAGAAATTGCTCTAAGTGCATCTTCTTCTGCGCCTTTTTTATTTCTTAACCAATCATGATGACTAATTCCATCAAAGGATATTTTCATAAGAGGCTTACAACCGATTTTTTTCATGTGATCTAGTGCTTCTTGGCTAATGAAATAGCCATTTGTATTTAATTCATAGACAAACATGTTTCGTTCATATATTGCTTCTAATATTTCAAAAAAGTTTTTATGAAGCATTGGTTCACCACCGGTTATTGTAAAAGCGTTTATTCCGCAATCTCTAGCTTGATCAAGTAGTGATTTCGCTTCATCTAGTGTCCATTCACTTTGCAAAGGTGAATTATCTGCTGCATTAAAACAATGTAGACAATTATAATTGCATTTTCCCGTAATCATCCAATTTATTGCTGGAAAATAACGATTATCATAACTTTTATCTTGCCAATCTAGTAGGCTATATTCTCCTTTTTTACAAGGTATGGCAAAACATTCTTCGACAAGTTTTTTTAAAACATCTGAATCTTCTATATCATGTAAGCTATCACACATCTTTAAGATTTCATATTCTTCTTTTGTAAGTCTTTGAGCATCTCTAACACCCCTTATATAGAAGGCATAAGGTGATAACTTCCAAGAACGTAGAGCTACACTTTTATTTAAAATATAGTACATCTAGTAACCTTTCTTAATAAAAATATATGTTTATAAGTACTATTCTACACTGCTAAAAAGGATGATGAAAATACTTATGGGATATGGTAACATTATTTCAATAAGTGATAGAAATATTTCTCTACTGCTTAGATTTTATGAAAGGATATATTATTATGGCAAACACTGAAAGAAAAGACGCGATTATGTTGGCGATTTCAAAGAATAAGGAACTACATAATAAGCTTGTAGAAATTCAAAGAAAGGCACAAGCTGATGGTCTTTCTAAAGAAGAATACGCAAAGAAGTTCCAAGATGAATTGAAGGTCGCAGGAATTGATGCTGCTGTTGAAGAAATCGTTGGTTTTCTTACTCCAGATGAAACTGTTGAACTTTCTAAGGATGAACTTGATAATGTAGCGGGTGGTGGTTGCTTCCACAGCGATGAGGAATATAAGAGAAACGGCTGTAAGATGCCTTGCTCTAACTATTGCTAATAAGTGATTAAATTGATTTCTTAAACATATGAAGAAATCTATGTTTACACATACAGTCACCATGTCAAATGGTGACTGTATACTTTATAACTTCTATTCTGGTCAAGCTATTATACTAGACCTTTTTAAGATGGATTATTATGATAATTTTAATTTATATGATTCATCTAATCCGATGATTATAAAACTTAAAGAGAAGGGCTTTCTTGTGGATTATGATGAGCTAGAAGAACTTAAAAAGAAAGTATTGGAAGATCAAGATGGAAATGGGGAAGTTGTTCTTACAATATGTCCAACACTTAGATGTAATTTTGCTTGCCCATATTGTTTTGAGACGACAAGAAGTGGCAGAATGTCGAAGGATGTACAAGACGATGTTGTTTCCTTTGTAGATAGATTATTAAATACTGGTAAAGTTAAAGTGCTTAATGTTATGTGGTATGGTGGCGAGCCATTACTTGAGCCTGAAATAATAGGAACTTTATCTAAACGCATCATTAGTCTTTGCGATAATGAAAATATTAAATATAGAGCTGGAATTATTACTAATGGCTATCATTTGACTGCTGATAAGGCGGCTTTTTTTGAAGAATGTAAAATACGTTATGCTCAAATTACTTTAGATGGTCCTTCTAGTGCTATTCATGATGCAACTAGATACTTAATTAATGGTCAAGGTAGTTTTGATAGAATTATTTATAATATCAAAAACTTCAAAGGGCGTACTCATCTAAGAATTCGTTGTAACATTCATAAGGATAATGCCAAGGAATATCCTAAACTTCAAGAAATGATACTTAATATCGCCAAAAAGACAGGACAAGAAATATCAATATATCCAGGACATATGGATGGGCATGGCGAATATGAAGATATGGGTGTTTCTATATCTGAATATGCCAATATTTATAAAGAAAATAAATCGGAAGTTTCTTTACTTTACTATAAAGGACTGCGTTGTACGTATTCAAAGAGACTAGATTTTATTGTTGATGAACAAGGCAATCTTAGCAAATGCCTTGAGTCGGTTAATAAAAGTGATGATATTGTTGGCAATGTTAAGGGCTTTAGTTTTGATGAAGAAATTAATAATAATGAATTAAAGGCTTGTGAAAGTATGGCTTGGCCAAGTGATAAGGAATGCTTATCATGTAAACTGCTTCCAGTATGTCTAGGAGGATGTCCTAGAAAAAGAAGATATTCTAATAAACAATGTAGTGGCTACAAATATACTTTAGATGATTATGTGCTTGCAATAGGAGAAAAAATGATTTCAAATGGAAAATAAAGATTTAAAAGAACTTTTTTCTTATCATCCTGATAATGATGCCAAAAAGGCAAGATTAATTGCAGAAGCTAAGGAACTTTATGAAAAAGGACTTAGTGATAATAAATATCAACCAACAATTACTTCTTTAAAAGGTAGTCTTTATAAATTCTATTTATATCCAACTTTTAATTGTCCACTACGTTGTCCATTTTGTTATGCTGAAGGTGGAGAAAGAAAAACTGCTGAACTTTCAGCAGATGAATATCTTCGTATTACTAAAGAAGCAATTGATATTGGTTATAAAGCTATTGTAATAGTGGGTGGCGAACCTCTTGTTTATTATGAATTTGATAAATATATAGATGGTCTTTCTAAGATAGATAAAGGCGATGCTTGTTTTATTTTAAGGACATCTATGGCCTTTAATATACCTAGTGATAGACTTAAAAGAATATGTTTAGTTTTTGATGAAATTACGGTAAGTCTAGATGGCGATGAAAAAACTCATGATGATATTAGAGGGCATGGTACTTTTAAAAAGACTGTTAAAAATATTGAAAAATCTCTTGCATTAGGTGCGAATATTTCAATTAGTGCTGTAATGGACCGTGAAAAAGGAGAAGGCGTACCCGGCAACTTTTTACGTCAGTTTTGCAAAGAACATGATATTAAAAAACTCGCTATTCAAAGCCCTGTGCCAATGGGAAGAGGAATTAATACAAGTAGTCCTTATTACCAGTGGCGTAGCGATGAACAAATTTTAGATAAGATTGAATTTAAGTGGACATGTGGAATTGGAACTAATCTATATATGGAACCAGACGGCAAAGTTTATCCTTGTTATGCATGGTGTAATAAGAAACATCTTTTAGGTGATTTATCTAAAGAATCTTTACAAGATATTTTAGATAAAGGAGAAATTCTTTCTTATTTAAATACGGGTGTTGATACAAATGAAAAATGTAGTAAATGTGAAGTACGCTATTTATGTGGTGGTATGTGTAGAGTATGGTGTCACAATAAAGATGATATAAATAGTGGCGATTTTGATTGTGTAAACATCAAAAACAATATCTTGAAGATTCTAAATAGATACGGAATTAGATAAAATAATGATAGAAAGAATTTAGTTTATGGAAGATAAAAACAACACTACATTATTAGATAATACAAAACATATTTCTTCACCTGATGAGCTTGCGAGCTATCTTAAAGTAACTTCAGTAGGCATTTGGATTGTTTTAGTAGCAGCCTTTTTAATGTTGGCGGGTATTGTTGTTTGGAGCCTTGTAGGTGAGATGGAAATGACCAAATCAGCTATTGCGGTTGTTAGCAATAATAAAGCTAGAATAGTAACTTTTGATAATGAAAAGATTAATGATGGTACTACCATTTGGATTGAAAATAGAGAATATCAATATCTTAAAGATGACGATGATGATGATGATAGTATTGTCCAATTAGATACCTTGCTTCCTGATGGTAACTATGAGGCTTCTATTGATTTAGGCAAGATGCATCCTATTGAGTATCTATTTAGTAATAGGTAATAAGCATGTTTAAAAACATTAATAAAATAAAGCCCACTATTACAAAAGGTGTGACAAAGACCCCTATGATTATGCAGCTAGAGGCATTAGAGTGTGGCGCTGCCTCTTTAGCTATGGTAATGGCCTACTATGGCAAATGGGTACCGCTTGAACAAGTTCGTCTAGATTGTGGTGTTTCAAGAGATGGCTCTACGGCTAAAAATATCTATATGGCAGCCGAACATTATGGCATGGATGTTATAGCTTTTCAAATGAATGCTGATAGCCTAAAAAAGGATGGCAAGTTTCCTTGTATCATCTTTTGGAATATGAACCATTTTGTGGTCTTAAATGGCTTTAAAGGCAAGTATGCCTATATCAATAATCCTGCTAGAGGCGTTGAGAAAATTGGCTTAGATGAGTTTAGAAACTCTTATTCTAATATTGTTTTAATTCCAACACCATCCAAAGATTTTGTTCCCGATGGTAAAAGAAAAGGCATATTAGCCTTTACTAAGAAAAGATTAAAGGGAACTGGAGCGGCTGTTATTTTTGTAATGCTTACAACAGTGATGGCCTATCTTTTTGGCATTATAAATTCTGTATCGTCTCGCATATTTGTTGATCAAATCTTAAGCGCTGATGGCTATAAATGGTTAGGCTTATTTATTACAATTCTATCTATCTTAACAATTATTCAAATTGTTATATCTTGGATTCAAGCCATCTATTCTTTAAAAATTAATGGCAAAATGGCAGTTATAGGAAGTACGTCCTATATGTGGAAGATTTTACATTTACCAATGGAATTCTTTTCCCAAAGACTTGCTGGAGATATTCAAAGTAGACTTTCTTTAAACGCTAGTATTGCCACTACGATTGTCCAAACCTTTGCTCCATTAATAGTCAATGCGTTTATGATGATTATCTATTTAGTGTTCATGCTAAGACAAAGTGTACCTTTAACATTAGTAGGAATTACTGTATTACTATTAAATATATTTATGGCTCGCATTATTTCTAAACGTCGTATTAATATAACTAGAGTAGAGCTAAGAGATAAAGGAAAACTTGAGGCGGCTACGGTTGCTGGTATAAGCATGATTGAAACGATTAAGGCAAGTGGTGCTGAAAGTGGTTTTTTTAGCAAGTGGGTAGGTTATCAAGCTTCCGTTAATAATGCTGAAGTAAGTACTGAAAGAACTAATCAACTTTTAGGTGGAGTACCCGAATTTTTAAGTGCCTTTGCAAGCTACGCTGTATTAATACTTGGCGTTTATCTAATTATTAAAAATAAACTAACATTAGGTGCTATTTTTATGTTTCAAGGTCTCTTAAACTTTTTTATGACTCCTGCTGAAACAATGATTAATGCCGGTCAAAACCTTCAAGAAATGAAAACGGAAATGGAAAGAGTAGAAGATGTCATGGAATATCCTGATGATACTATTTTTGATTGCGTACTTAGCGATGAAACAAACGCTAAAAAAATTGAAGGGGATGTTGAATTTAGAAATGTGTCATTTGGCTATTCTAGACTAGAGGAACCTCTTATTAAAGACTTTTCAATTTCTATTAAAAAAGGGCAGAGATTAGCGATTGTAGGCGCATCAGGATGCGGCAAATCAACTATTGTAAAACTTATTAGTGCTTTATATCAGCCTTGGAGTGGTGAGATTTTATTCGATGGTAAGAAAAGAAATGAATATACAAGAGAAATGTTTCTTAATTCTGTTGCTGTTATTGATCAAGATATCACTTTATTCGAGGATACCATACTTGAAAATATTAGAATGTTTGATAAGACGATAAGCGATGAAGAAATTGTAAAGGCAGCCAAGGATGCACAAATTCATGATGAAATTTTAAAATTACCTGGTGCTTATCAATATAAATTAGTAAATGGTGGCAAAAACTTATCTGGTGGTCAAAGACAACGTCTAGAGATAGCTCGAGCACTTGCGTTAGAACCAAAAATTTTAGTACTTGACGAGGCAACTTCAGCTCTTGATGCCAAGACTGAACAATTACTTGCAGATGCTCTTAAAGAAAGAAATATGACATGTATTGTAATAGCTCATCGTCTTTCTACGATAAGAGACGCTGATGAAATTGTTGTTCTTGAAAAAGGTGTGATTTGCCAAAAAGGCAAACATAGTGAACTATTAAAACAAGGCGGTGTTTATGCAGACCTTATTAAAAGTGAAAGGCCAATTTCCTAGAAGATAAGGAGAAGATATGGGAAGTCTAAAAAGTCGAATTGAAGAAAAACAAAGAATTGACCAAGAGTTTTTGGAAGACTCTTATTTTCGTCTTGCAGAATCGCTTTTAGGAAAAGGATTTTCAGATAAAACTGTTAATAGACAAGTTATAAGTAAAAGTGTAATAGATGAAATACTCAGTACTTATCACTTTAGACCAATTGATATTCCAAGTACAATTAATTCCTTTGATAAAGCATTAGATTACAGTCTTCGCCAATATGCCATAATGAAGCGTCAAATAAGGCTAAAAGGGACATGGTATAAAGATGGTTATGGTCCTCTTTTGGTTTTTGATAAAGATGATGAATTACCTTATTTACTTATAAAAAATGGCTTGGGTAACTATACTTATAAGGATTTAAAGAGTGGCAAGCATATTAGAATTAATAAAAATAATGTATCTTTATTCAAAGATGAAGCATATTGTTTTTATCGTCCTCTTCCTGAAAAAGAGTTAACTATATATGACCTAATTAAATATATGAAAAGTTGTATTAGTATCTATGATTTAATACAGCTTGCGTTAGTTACACTTATGGTAACTCTTGTAGGCATGGTTTTACCTAGACTTACTAAAGCACTTACTGGTCCAATATTAGAGAGTGAATCTATAAGAGGACTTATAGGAGCTTTATTTTGTATATTCTTTTTGCTTATTTCAATTCAACTTTTCAAAAGTATAAAAGGATTAATTCAAAAGCGTTTAGGTATTAAAATTTCTATAAGTGTACAAGCGGCCATGATGATGCGTATTATGTCTCTTCAAACTAATTTCTTTAGAGCCTATAGTCCAGGTGAATTAAAGAGCCGTTTTATGTCA
Organism: Agathobacter sp.; assembly: GCA_963601025.1. Taxonomy (GTDB): domain Bacteria; phylum Bacillota_I; class Bacilli_A; order Erysipelotrichales; family Erysipelotrichaceae; genus Colivicinus. The sequence continues at coordinate 14,589 of CAVCDR010000107.1, forward strand.
GTGGATAGATTATGCACAATGCTACTAGAAATATTCTTATCTAGTGGCTTAACAGCTATTATGGCGATCTTATATATATTCCAAGTATTCCGTTTTGCGCCAGCGCTTTTAGGTACCTCAATTCTAATTGTAGTTACTACGCTGATGTTTTCATCCATCATTATTTTTATTCAAGTAAGAGTTAATCGTAGACGTCTTGAGTGCAGTGCTAAACAATCGGGTATGAGCTATTCAATCATATCAGGTATTGAAAAGATTAAATTAACAGGTAGTGAGAAACAGTTCTTTGGTAAGTGGCTAAATCTTTATGCGAATGAAGCTGAAAGTACCTATAATCCACCGTTTATTATTCAAATTAATGCAGCTATTTCTACTACAATTACTTTAATTGGCAGTTTACTTCTTTATTTTGTGGCGGGGGAAAGTGGCTTAACACAATCATCGTATTTTGCCTTTATTGTTGCTTACGACATGTTGATGGGAGCTTTTACTAGTCTTACGGATATCGCTACTAATGTAGCTGAAATACGTCCTATTTTTGAGATGGCTGAACCTTTCTTAAAAGCAATTCCTGAAACTTCTGAAAATAAGGAGATAGTTGATGAAATTTCAGGAAAAATTGAGATGGAACATGTTTCTTTTAGATATAGTGCTAAAGAAAATTATATTATTAACGATTTATCTTTAAAAATTAATCCAGGAGAATATGTGGCAATTGTTGGCAAAACAGGATGTGGCAAATCAACTATTCTTCGTTTGCTACTTGGCTTTGAAAAACCGGAAAAGGGTAGAATACTCTATGATGATAAAAATCTCGATAGTCTTGATTTACCTTCATTAAGAAAGAAGATAGGCACGGTAATGCAAAATGGTGAAATATTCCAAGGTGATATTTTCTCTAATATTATAATTTCTTCTCCTAATCTAACGATTGAAGATGCTTGGCAAGCTGCTGAAAAAGCAGGTATTGCTGATGATATTAAAGCGATGCCAATGGGAATGAACACTATTCTTTCGGAAGGGCAAGGTGGTATATCGGGTGGTCAAAGACAAAGAATCATGATTGCAAGAGCTATTGCCCATAAACCAAAGATTTTATTTTTTGATGAAGCTACTTCAGCACTTGATAATAAGACACAAGCTGACATTTCAAACGCTTTAGATGACATGGGTGTAACTCGTATTGTAATTGCTCATAGACTTTCAACGATTTGCAATTGTGATCGAATACTGGTTTTAGACAATGGTAAGATTGTGGAAGAAGGAACTTATGAAGAATTAATTAAAAAGGGTGGTCTTTTTAAGGATTTGGTTGAAAGACAAAAGCTAGACTAAAAATAAAGGAGAAGTTTATTAAAAAAATCATCACTAGACCATGAATTACCATGATTTAGTGATGATTAGTTTTACTGCCTAAACTAGTCCTTGACAAGGATACCAGTTTATTTGACTTCTCCATTTTTATATTTCTCTAAATGATTTTTAATTGCCTTAAATGATTCATCGGATAAGACATGTTCTATCTTACAAGCATCAGCTTCAGCTTGTGTTTGACTTACACCAAGTTTAACTAGACATTCCGTTACAACAACATGTCTTTCATATATCTTGGTAGCTGTTTCAAGTCCTTTTTCTAATAATTTTATATGACCATTTTTATCAATTGAAATATAATCATTATCTTTTAAGATATTTACAGCACGTGATACAGAAGGTTTAGAATAATTCATTTCTTCAGCTATATCAAGTGATCTTACATAAGGGTTCTTCTTACTTAAAATAAGAATTGTTTCAAGATACATTTCTCCAGATTCTAATATTTTCATTTGTTTTATTCACTTCCTTTATATATTTTACATCGTTTTTTTATTGTTGAAAACAGTTGACATCATCTATAAAGAAGTATACTATAATCTATGGTTAGCTAATGCTAACTAATTGTTAGCTTATGCTAATTAGGAGGAATATATTATGATGCCTTTAACATTATGTAGAACTGGTGAAGTATCAAGAATTTCTAAAGTATCAGGAAATGATGAAGTAAGAAGTCATTTAAATGATCTTGGTTTTGTGGTTGGTGCCGAAATTTCTGTTGTGAATGAATTAGCTGGCAATATCATTGTTAATGTCAAAGAAAGTAGAGTGGCAATCGATAAGAATATGGCTAACAAAATAATGGTTGAATAGGAAGGAGACATAGATGTTATCTTTAAAGGAAATCGGAATTGGAGAATCATGCAAGGTTGTTAAACTTCATGGAGAGGGTGCAATCAAAAGAAGAATCATGGACATGGGCCTAACTAAGGGTGTTGTGGTTAAGGTTGTTAAGGTTGCTCCACTTGGAGATCCAATTGAAATGACTGTAAGAGGCTATGAGCTTTCTTTAAGAAAAGCTGATGCTGAATTAATTGAAGTTGAAAAAATATAAGTTTTACAAATTTAGGAAGGGAATATATTGAAAAATGAGTATTAAAATTGCTTTAGCAGGTAACCCTAACTGTGGTAAAACAACATTGTTTAATGCCTTAACGGGTTCTAATCAATTTGTTGGTAACTGGCCTGGTGTTACTGTTGAAAAGAAAGAGGGTAAGCTAAAAAAACATGATGATGTAATCATCACCGACTTACCCGGTATTTATTCTTTATCACCATATACTTTGGAAGAAGTTGTTGCACGTAATTATCTTTTAGATGAAAGTCCTGATGTTATCTTAAATATCATTGATGGTACTAACCTAGAAAGAAACCTATACTTAACAACTCAACTTGTTGAAGTTGGCATTCCGGTAGTTGTTGCAGTTAACATGATGGATGTTGTTGAAAAGAATGGTGATCTTATTAATTCTAATGCTTTGGCTAAAGAATTAGGTTGTAAAGTATGCGAAATATCTGCTTTAAAGGGTACTGGTATTGAAGAAGCTGCAGAGCTTGCTATCAAGGCTGCAGGAACTAAGACAGTTGCTCAACATAAGTTTGATGATAAAATCGAAAAATGCTTAAGTGTAATTGAAAATAGCGTACTTGGTTCAGTTAGTGCTGAAACAAAGAGATGGTATGCAATTAAAGTGTTTGAAAGAGATTCAAAGGCACTAGAAAAATTAAACTTAAGTGGTGAAGAGTTAAATGGCGTTGAACAAGGTATCAAGGCTGTTGAAAAGGATTTTGATGATGATTCAGAAAGTATCATTACTAATGAAAGATACAACTATATCACATCTATTATTGATAAAGTATTAAATAAGAAGAGTGCTGGTAAGCTTACTACTTCAGATAAGATTGATAGAATTGTTACTAATAGATGGTTAGGTCTTCCAATCTTTGCGGTAATCATGTTCCTTGTATACTACATTGCGATGGTTACGGTTGGTACTAGTGCTACTGATTTTACAAATGATGGTATCTTTGGCGATGGCTGGCATTTATTTGGAAATGGTACAGCTGAATATGAAGAAGCTAGTGAAACTTATGGAGATACTGACTCAATCATTGAAGCATTCAATAATGAATGGGGTAATGATAATGTTGCTGCTGCAATTGATACTGAATCAGATGAATTTGATGAAACAACTGCAAAAGAAGCATTAGATTATCTATATCAAAATACAGCTGATGATGCTACTGTATCTTATACTGTAGAAGATGAAGAAACAGCTGCAACAGAAGTTGTTGATGGTGTTACTAAAGAAGATTTGAAGAACGCCATTGAACAATATTTAAATACTGAATATAAGAGTGCATATGGTGCTCCAGATACTTCTACATATGGTGTTTGGGTGCCAAGTATTCCTACATTAATTGGCAATTTACTAGATTCATTAAACTGTGCTGAATGGTTACGTGGTCTAATTATTGATGGTATTGTTGCTGGTGTTGGTGCAGTACTAGGCTTTGTTCCACAAATGCTTGTATTGTTCTTCTTACTTGCATTCTTAGAAGCATGTGGTTATATGGCTAGAATTGCTTTCGTTCTAGATAGAATCTTTAGAAAATTTGGCCTATCTGGTAAATCATTTATCCCAATGTTAGTTGGTACAGGATGTGGAGTTCCAGGTATCATGGCATCTAGAACTATTGAAAATGAAAGAGATAGACGTATGACTATCATGACTACTACATTTATTCCATGTGGCGCTAAGGTTCCATTTATTGCCATGATTGCTGGTGCAATATTTGGTGGTTCACCTTGGGTATCTACTAGTGCATACTTTGTAGGTATGGCATCAATTATTGTTTCTGGCGTAATGTTAAAGAAGACAAAGATGTTCTCTGGCGATCCTGCTCCATTTGTTATGGAACTTCCTGCATACCATATGCCTAGATTTATTGACGTATTAAGATCAATGTGGGAAAGAGGCTGGTCATTTATTAAGAAGGCTGGTACGATCATTGTTCTTTCTACAATCTTTGTATGGTTTACAACTTACTTCGGTGTAATGGATGGTAAGTTCCAAATGTTATCTGAAGATCAAATTGACTACTCAATTCTTGCTAGTATCGGTAACCTTGTATGTTGGATTTTTGCTCCTCTTGGTTGGGGTAATTGGCAAGCAACAGTCGCAAGTATCACTGGTCTAGTTGCTAAGGAAAATATCGTTGCTACTATGTCAATTTTATATGGAGGTGGCGAATTAAGTACTTATGCTACTTTAGCTCAACACTTCACATCTGTAACTGGTTATTCATTCTTGGTATTCAACTTACTATGTGCTCCATGTTTTGCTGCAATTGGTGCAATCAAGAGAGAAATGAATAATGCTAAGTGGACATGGTTTGCAATTGGATATCAATGTGGATTCGCTTATGTAATTGCTTTACTTGTAACACAATTCGGTAATGCATTTACTGGAAATCTTAATGTTTTAGGTTTATTAGTTGCTATTGTATTAACTTGTGGAATTATCTATATGTTATTCTTCAAGAAGTATGAAGAAGCTAAGACATTAAGTACTAAAGCTTAATTAGTTAGAAAGGAATAGCCTATGTCATTTCTAGAAAACAATCTTGGTACAATAATTATTTGTTTAATATTGTTCCTTCTTGTCGGCTCTATTATTAGATCTATGATTAAAGATAAAAAAGCTGGTAAATCTTCATGTACTCATGATTGTAGTAGCTGTGGCATGGGCAGTTCTTGTCATAAGATTCAGGACTTAAAGAATGACTTTAACAAAATCCCAAAGTAAGTATTTGCTTAATATTGCTAATTTATTAAAAGATAGAGATTATATTAAATCGATTGATCTAGTAAGATTACTTAATGTATCTAGAAGTAGCTGTCATAATATGCTTGAAGTGTTATCTGATCTAGGATTAATAAATATAAATGAAAGAAAGATTACACTATCTTCACTGGGTATTAGTACAGTTAATAGATATAACAGTTACTATCAAAAGATTTATAAAATCATGTCTAAGAAAATTGATGGTAACATCAATGATGGCATCTACGCTTTTATGGAATGCTTATCTCAAGAACAATTAGATAAACTATGTACAACTATAAATTAACTGTTGATGGAATGTATTGTTCAATGTGCGAGTCACATGTTAATGATGTGATTAGAAATAACTTCTCAATTAAGAAAGTTAAGTCAAATCATAAAAAGAATGAGACATTAATTACTTCTAATGAAGAATTAGATGAAGTTAAATTAAAGGATGTACTTCATAACGTTGGCTATGAAGTAACAGCTATAACTAAAGAATAAGATAGTGAAAGCTATCTTTTCTTATGCTTTAAAACTATAACAATAATGCTTATAGTCACTAATTAAGGTATAATATGTTTAGAAATGGAAAGGAGAATTAGTTATGGCTACAAATACATTTGATCGAAAAATTGAAATAAAAGATGAAGAATCACTAAAACGTTTAGCAAAGATAATGTCTGATAAATCAAAGACGAAACCAATTTCTAAATCCCCTGATTTTGACAGAGAAAGAAAAAGGGGTGAATTTTTATTAAAGCAGTGTCCATTGCGCTCGCCTCGTTAATAGAAAAGACAAAAGAAGATAAAGTCTTGCTAGAACAAATTTTATCTTCTTTTTCTTGCGTTCAAGATGAAGATATTGAAAATTTCCTTCATAAAAGAGCTGTACCCTTTGAAGAATTATCTAAATCTAGAACTTATCTCATTTGTGATCAAGAACAAATGGAATCTAATGTTTTTTCTTTAGAACAATTGCAAATATATGGTTATATTTCTTTAGCATTGAAAGTTTTATCGGTTCCTGATAATGTATCAAATAATAGAAGAAAAGATATTGATGGATTAAGTGCAAAAATTCATGGCGAAGTGATTAATGATTTTACTTGCTATTTAATTGGACAATTATCAAAAAATTCAAATGTCACGGATAATGTCTTAAGTGGTAATGAACTTCTTCAAATAGCGTTTAGTATTATTGCTGATGCTGTGGAATTAGTCGGTGGTCGTTATATGATGATTGAATGCCATAATAATGAAAAGCTGATAAATTTTTATTCAAGAAATGGTTTTGAAAAGCTCTCTTGTGTTTCTGACGATAACATCGAGATGGTACAAATGATTAGAAAAATTTCTTAGTTTAATTTTAATATCATGAATATGTTTAATGTTTCAATATTTGATTTACTAATTTGCTTTCTAAACTGAGTTTATATAATTTTATAGTCTTACCAATAATCTTTATAATAGCTTATATATTTAAACGAAAGCTTAATGAATCTCCAATAATTTTATAAATAGCTTATCTTATTGAAAAAAGACTAACTATTTAATTTATTAGTTACTTCAATAATCTATCGTTAAATGTTACTTTATACATGACGGAGATTGTATATGAATGATATAAGATTAGTAATACCACAAATTATTCATGAAAAAGAAGTAATGGAATTTAGACAAGAATTTCTTGATGTAAATGAAAAGATTAGTGGTGGTAATGCACTTGAACAGGCTGTTAATTACGAAGACTGATTGAAGAATAAATATATTCCTTTTTATGGAGATGTAAAAGAGCTAGTATATTTAGCTATTGGTGATGATATGTTAATAGGTATTTGTGATATACGTTTAACTTCTAATGACTTCATCTTAAACTTTGCAGGAGAAATAGGATATAGTGTAAGGCCTTCATTAAGGGGAAGGGGTTATGCGACAAAGATTTTGCAATCCGCTTTAACAGAGACCTCAAAACAGGGTTTTAAGAGAATTCTAGTAACTTGTAATGAACCGAATGTTGCTTCAGCTAAAGTTATTGAAAGGAATGGTGGTGTATTTAAAAGTATCATTCGTCATCCTGGCTTTCCAAACGTTAAAAGATATTGTATTGTTTTATAAATCCATCATCATCAAAGAGTAGTGATTTTAAATAAAACAAAAGCCTATTTCTAGGCTTTGTTAATCTTATTTAGAGTATCTTCTAGATTAAATTTATTTTCCTTAAATTCAATCTTAATTGAATCTGACTCAGTATATCTTGGAATGATATGTACGTGTGTATGCATTACCGTTTGGCCTGCAACTTTATTAGAATTAATTAGGATGTTACATCCGCTTGCATTAAGATTATTGGTAATCTTAATTGCAAGTCTTTGTACAATACCCATAAGCTTTGCATATTCATCATTTGGCATTTCTAGCATATTAGAATAATGTTTTTTTGGCATAACTAGTGTATGGCCTAAAGTTGTTTGACTAATATCTAGAATAGCTAGAAAATCGTTATCTTCATAAACTTTATAAGAGGGGATTTCACCACTTATAATCTTACAAAAAACGCACATTATTTAGCTGCCTCATATGTTGAAGATAACATTTCATATACTCTTTGATCATGGATTTCAAGATTATACTTAGCTAATAAAGTATTTATAACTGAATCTTTATCCATATTGTTTTCAACTAGAGTGATAAAATCATCTTTAAAATCTTCAACATTTTTAGATTCAAGATAAACCAAATAATATCTAGGATTTAATACTGAATTGCCATCTGAATCATTAATTGCAGTAGATACTTCAATAATATCAGATAGACCAGTCTCTGTAGCATTTAATACCCATTCTTTAACTTCTACTGGTAAATCAGTATCGTTATCAGAATAAATTTTTGAAGTCACTTCACTATCATAACCATTTTCAGTACAAGCATATTCAAATGTACTTTCTACATTATTTACCGCATCAATTACAGCTTGAGCACTTTCTTTACTATCAAAGTAAACAATTTCAGCCTTGTAAGGTGTATAGTCTTCAACATAGCTATCAAAGTTATTGTTGATTTCGTTTTCACATAATGAAGTTAATAATTCATTAGCAATACTAGAATTGATATAACTATCTAAACTTCCATAGTAAGAAGTAATGAATGATTCATATCCAGCTTCAACCATAGCGTTAGCTGATTCAGTAACTTTTGTAGTAACTTCATCAGCATCGATTCCTTCATATTCTGCAAGCTTTTTGATTAAACTAATCTTTAATAAATCAGTTACATCATTAGCTTTCATATCTTCATAAAGATTTTGTTTAGTATAAGTAGTACCATCATTTGTTTTGAATAACACTTCATCCTTATCACTTACACTAGAGTAGTGATTACTTCCACAAGCAGTTAATAAAGATAAACTTAATAAAAGAGTAATAATCTTTTTCATTATTCACTTTCCTCCTCACTAGTTGTAGTATTTAATTCTTCAGCTGCTTGAGTTAAATAATTTTCAATTAAACTATTTAAATCATCACTAGAAATTTCAAAACCTAATTCATCAGATTTTTCCTTGAAGGCTACAACATTTGAATAAGTGTAGGCACTAGAGATACTAGAACAGAATGTTGAATCTTCTTTTAATTCATCATTTGTTGGTTCTTCAGTATAAATGAAATGATAACCATATTCACTTAATACAGGATCTGATACTGTATTAAATTCAAGATCGTTACATGCAGTAGCAAATTCACTTACAAAGTTACTAGTAACTTGAGAAGTAGTATAGATGCCTAGATAGCCACCATTTTCAGCTGTTGTATCATCTGAATAAGTCTTAGCTAATTCTTTAAAGTCATCACCATTATTAAGTGCAGCTACAACTGCATCATATTTAGCTTGTTCCTCTTCAGTCATATTAGCAGTCTTTACAGTATTACCATCATCATCAGTTGTTTCACTTACATCAGCTACCTTAACTAAGATATGATAAATCTTCTTTGGCGTACTAGATTCAATATACTTTGGTGCATATGTATCAAAGTTAGCAGTATAGAAATCAGTTAATAATTTTGTTTGCTTAATCATATCAAGACAATATTGTTGAAGATCATCAATACCATTTGAGTAACCACTTTGCTTAAGTGATGAATCAATAGTAGATTCTTCATTATATGTTTTGATATAAGCGTAAGCGTTATTAGCTTGTGTTGTAATATCATCATCGGTTTCATATGCGTTTCTTACAACATATTGTTGCCACTTAAAATAAGAAGCGTTCTTACCTAATGATGCATATAAATCGCTATAGAAATCATCAGCGTAATAATTTTCTCCATTTAAAGTATAAACAATTGACTTACCATCTTCTTCTTTCGCGTTAACGTAAATTGTACGATTTTGATAAGCTTGGACACAATATACAATTACATAGACAATTAAGGCAATTGATACTAGTCCTAAAAACCAATACTTTTTTAAAATATCTTTAAAATCCATTGGAAACCTCCTAAAACCACATAATTATACACTAGTAACAAGTTTAAAACAATTTTGTAAAAGCTATTTCAGGATTATTTCATGATTAATTCACATTGTTGACCTTTAATATTTTCTGATCAGTTATATAATCATAGAGATGAATTATTATACAGCTAACACATTTATTACGATATTTTCGATGATTATAATTCAAATATGTCTTAGAAAGTCGAATTCTATAAGTAAATCACAAAAACACTTGTTTACCTTATTCTTTAATATTATTGCTGTTGCGGCGTTTTGTGAGTGGTTTGCTCATTATCTAGAAAACTTTGGACCAGAATGGATTGCCTTTCATACGATAGTCAAAGTAATAGAGCTATCATTAGCTCCATCTTTTGCCTTCATATTAGCTTGTATTTTTAATAAAAATCACCTAAAAGAAATCTTTACTTTTTTAACAGCTCATTGTTTTATTGAAATATTATCAGGCTTCTTTGGCTTTATATTCTATGTTGATGGTAATAATGTTTATCATCATGGCAAGTTTTACTTTATCTATTTTTTAGTCTATTTTATTTCGGTTATCTATTGTTGCATTACGGTATCAAAGAATATTAAGAAGTACCAATATGCTGGCTTAACTTTCTTTATAAGTCTAGTTGTCTTTATCTTTGGATCTTTACTATGTGGTGCATTAGATAAGGATTTGCATATTGTCTATCCAGTAATTGGACTTGTTTCAATAATGTGTTATGTCTTTACGTTAGAGATGATTCAACAAACCGATAGTTTAACAGAACTATTAAATAGAAGAGGCTATGAAAACTTTATTTCTCACATTGATCAAAAATGCGCAGTTGTTTTCTTTGATGTTGATGAATTTAAAGTGATCAATGATACTTATGGTCATCAATCTGGTGACTCAGATTTAAAGAATATTGGCTTATTAATTAAGAAGGTATATTCCAAATATGGCAAATGCTTCCGTTATGGTGGAGATGAATTTTGTGTTATTTTGACATCTAATATAGATAATATTGAAAGCTTAAATCATGAGCTGTTTATGCTTATAAGTAAACATCGAGAAACAAAACCAATTTTTCCAACTGTTTCTATTGGCTATGCTTATTATGATCCGGAAAATCAAAATATTGTTGATGTCATTAAGGAAGCTGATAGTATGATGTATAAGTATAAGAAAAAAAAGGAAAGCGGATATATGTAAGGGATAGTCATTATCCCTTATTTTATGTGTGTCGAGCATGATGCACATCTAGTACAGTTAACTGTACCACGGGTA
>CAVCDR010000108.1:0-23465 GCA_963601025.1 Agathobacter sp.
GTTATCTATTAAGTGTTTAATTTTCTTACCAAATCTTTCAAGTAATAATCTATTGATTTCATGATACAAAATGATGGAGCAAACAAGATAAATGGAGAAGAAAAGTTGCTAAAATGATGAAAGTTGATACTTTAGACATAGATAATAAATATCCATACAGCAATGGTGGTTTGATGCGAAACGAATGCTATAGAAAATATTTTGTCAAAAATCAATTTAAAGTTTAAGAGCTTATAGCTATAATGAATCGTATATAAACAATTAATAGAAAGGGAAATCTATTATGAATAAAATATTGGTCACAAGATCTTCCATGCCTTCATTTGATGAATATTGCGAAGAAATAAAAGAATTATGGGATAGTCATTGGCTAACAAACATGGGTGTAAAACACAAAGAGCTACAAGCTACACTAGAAGCTTATCTAGATGTACCACATGTAACACTATATACTAATGGTCATCTTGCTTTAGAAAACGCTATTAGTGCATTAAATCTTCCCAAAGGTGGCGAAGTCATAACTACACCATTTACTTTCGCTTCTACTACTCACGCTATTGTAAGAAATGGGCTAGTACCAGTATTTTGTGATATTAGAGAAGATGATTATACTATCGATAATGAAAAGATAGAATCATTAATAACTGATAAAACATGCGCAATTGTACCAGTGCATGTCTATGGCAATATGTGCCATGTGGAAGAAATAGAAAAAATAGCTAAGAAATATGGGCTAAAGGTAATATATGATGCAGCTCATGCTTTTGGTGTTAAATACAAAGGTATATCAAGCGCAAACTTTGGAGATATGTCTATGTTTAGCTTTCATGCTACTAAGGTATTTAATACTATAGAAGGTGGTGCTGTATGCTACAAAGATGACAAATTAGTTCAACTATTGGATGATCAAAAAAACTTTGGCATACATGGGCCAGAATCAGTAGCCTATATTGGCGGGAATGCTAAGATGAATGAATTTCAAGCTGCTATGGGCATATGTAATATGAGACACCTATCTGAAGAGATCGAAAAACGAAAAAAGGTAGCAGGACGCTATAAACATAGGCTAGGAGGAATAAAGGGTATAAAAATATCTATTGTTCAAAAAGATGTGGAAAGTAATTACGCCTACTTCCCGGTAGTCTTTGATGATTACAAGTATACAAGAAATGAAGTATTTGAAAGACTAACTAATGAAGATATAAGTGCTAGAAAATATTTCTACCCATTAGCTAATAGCTTTGAGTGCTATAAACATTATCCTACTGCTAATGTAGAAGATACGCCTATTGCCTTAGAAATGTCTTTGAAGGTATTAACACTTCCTCTATATGCTGATTTAAGTATAGAAGATGTGGATAGAATATGTGATGTTATTTTAAATTAATCTAATATCGATGATAATTATCCTCTGCAGTTGTTGTATTTACTGTGATGGTTTCCTTTTGCTTGTTTACAAACGATTTGTGGAAATTGTTTCGAAAAGTAAAAAGTCGAGAAGAATTGAATATAGTTAGTTGGTACGATAATATTTTGAATGCAGCGATGAGGATACACTAAAGCTATAAAGGCTTTGTAAAACCGATATGTTCTCGTATAGATATACCTTAATAATGAGACAATATGACTACATAAGGAGATATCTATGAATTTAACATTATCAATTAGGCCATCTAGGGATTTACGTAATAATTATTCTAAACTTTCTAAATTAACTAGGGAAAATCCAGTCGCAATCACTGTAAATGGTAAAGAGGATACTGTTGTTATGTCTTATGAACAATTTACTTCTTTACGCAATATGTTACGTGTTTTTCAACTAAAGGGAATATGTTGAGTCAATGGTGTGAATATGGCGAAGATGGAAGGGGAGTGGCCATAGGCTTTGATGTTTCAACTTTTCCTACAGATGAGCTTTATAAGTTAGGTAAGGTGGAATATTCTTTAAGAATGCAAAAATCTTTACTTAGAAAGGATGTTAAAAATGTAATACGAGAAATTCGCGACTACGTTAAGAAACACAAAAGTATTGAAGGATATTCTGTTCAATCGTTTATGGTGGCTTATAACACACTTTTACTTAAAGCGGTTTTTGTAAAGAATTCGTTCTTTCATGAAGAAAAAGAGTGGTGATATTGCTTTTGGTATAACACGCTCCATGATTTTGAAGTTGTTAAATTAATTGAATTCTCATTCTATTAAGGAAGCCGTTATTGGACCAAAATGTAAATATTTTCAAGCATATAGAGAAAATTCTAAAAAGGAAAGGGTTTGTTGATTACGAGATAATTTACTCGAAGGGGCATGGAATTTATGTAGATTCTGAGAATCAATTGAAGGCATTAAAAAAGAAAGATATATAATTATAGTCGTGTTTAATCATGTACTGTGTAGAAGATGATATTCCAATAAATGAAATTTATTTAAAAATGTTTGTTTTCATTGATGCGTGAAAGAATTTGACTTATACGAATCTTCTTTAGGAGTAATCACGGAATATAACATGGTGGAAAATAAGTGCAATTTGTTTCATATAAGAACAAGGGGTTTAGAGAGAGAATGAATAATCATTATACAAGCAAGCTAAAAGGGCTCCAAAATAGTTATGTTTTATTTACATTTCTCTTTTTTCTTGTGGTTTCAATAAGTTATTCGCCTATATATTTGGAAGGCAAAAGCCTTATCTGGGAAATTGATGGAATTGGTCAGTATTATCCAACTTTTTTGTATATTGGAAAATTCATCAGAACATTATTAACCGGAGGAGGTACACCTTGCTATGATTTATCAATAGCGATGGGAGAAAATATCGCAGGATGTTTAAACTACTATGGCTTTGGGGATCCTATTAATTTACTTGCTATTTTTGCAACAAAAGATAACGGCCACATTATATTTGCAATAACGTTTTTTATTAGACTTTATCTAGCTGGTTTAGCAATGATGTTTTATTTGAAAACAATCAACGTGGGAAAGCACGGTCGAGTTATCGCTTCTTTGGGCTATTGTTTTACGGGTTTTACTTTATTTGGCTGTACGTATTATATAGAATGGTTATCCGCTTTAATAATATTACCAATGATGTTAGCTGAAGCTGAACGATACATAATTAAAAAAGGCAATCCAATATTATTTTCTTTGAGTGTATGCTATGGCGCTTTATGTGGGTTCTATTTCTTATATATGATATCTTTAACATTAGCGGTGTATTGTGTTGTGAGAATGATTGCTATTGATGGGAAAGTAAAAATCAAAAAAATAATAAAAACAGGTTTAGTGTTGTTGTGGTGGTATTTACTTGGATTGGGATTAGCTGCACCGATCCTTCTTCAAGCGCTAGATGCTTTTCTATCTTCTGAAAGAAATAACCAAGCTTTGGGTGTTATTGCAAACATTTCGAATTATATCCCTAGCATAAAATCTTGGGTTCTATTTGTTGTGTTTTCAATAGTTCCTAAACTTCCAAGATATTACCAACTTGGAATCACGGTTTTTCACTGGGCAGCTGTTTTCTTTGCAATCAAAAATTTATTTACAAAAAAAAGAAAGAAAGATGTCCAACTTGGCGTGGGAATTTTTCTAATAATTATTGCGGTTGCTCTGCCAATTGCTGGATATATTTTTAATGGGTTCGGCGAAACAAATACAAGATGGTATTTCTTAATACACTTTTTTGCTGCGGTAGTTTTAGCTGATTGGATTGAAGAAGTTTTTAAGCAAAAAAAACTATATAGATATTGTTATATCTTGATTGTCTTGAATATAATGATGAATTCCTTTGTGGTTTATTCAAACAAAGGTTTAGGTTTATCTAATCAGCTTATTTCGTCAAATAAAGTTTATAGTTATGTGGAAAGCCCAGTTGGTTTTTTTAATGAAACAACCAATGAAGTTTATAGAATTGACCACGATTTGTACACGGATGTAAATGACAGGCCAGATAATATAGCTATGATAAATGAATATAATGGCTTAAGTTATTGGTTTAGCATTATAAATTCTAATTCTCAAATTTATGTCGATTGGGATGCTAAGAATAGCTTAAGGTGGCGCTCATATGGCTTTGGTGAGCATGCATATACGTCCGCATTAGTTGGATCAAAATACTATTGTACAAAGAGCAATAGGAATCTTGGTGATGATTTTACATTTCTAAAAGAAATAGAATTTATGGGTGAAAAGCTTAAACTTTACAAAAACAATCTCTATAAAGGAATAGTATACGAATGCAATAATGCTGAAGAATATACAGCTGGTATAAACGGAGACTTTGAAGAGTATAATAAGGAACTTTACAAGAGTATTTGTGCATCGAATATAAGCGACATAGATTATGACTTAAAGGGTGATACGATATCCTTTTTAGCCAATATAGATAAAAACTCTAATATAGTTGTTGCCATACCATATAATCGCTCCTGGGAGGCTACAATAGATGGAGAAGAAGCTGAGATTTCAAAGTTCAATGGTATGATGCTATTGGAAATTGTGCAAGGAGAACATGTTATTAAGCTAACATACTCCCATACTATCAGAAATATAGGATGTGTTATGTGTTTGGTTAGTGTGACAATTATATTATTAGGTTATCGCAAAAGTGTTACGTTACGTATTAGAGACTGATAACCATATCCAGAACGTTAAATTAATATTAGTTTTATGGGGAGTATGCAACAAATTGTTTTGTTCATCTATATACAATATCGATATTTTTACCTGTGTTTAGACTTCATCTTTAGTCGTACGTTATTATTTGGTTTAATAAATGTGGCACTAGATATAGCCAATAATATATGAAAATTATTGAGCAAGATATTCTCTACTGCCAATAGAAAATACAAAACTCTGATTTTTGGTGAATTCTCTTTGTGCTATTATAGTTTCGTAATAATTCATTTCTATTTTTATGTAAGAATTATTATAAATAATTAATTGATTTTAAAATTTTTGTGCCATTTACACAATCCGATTTGCACGTTGCTATTGATTAAACTATATATTTTGATGTTTTAGCTTTTCCGGTAATAACATAGAAACATCTTATGCGCTAAAAAAACAAAATAGGTATAGGCTCCAACATTTGATATATTACTACTGAGTTTGGAATCTGTTTCAATATTAAAAAAACGAAACGACGGATTATGGTGTAGCAGAAAAATGCGATAATCTCACAAACTTAGGATATTGTTGAATTAGCTATCAAAATTAAGTTTTATTTGAAAAACTAAATTTCATTTTGGAATAGGAGGTACACATGAGCCAGTTGGTTTCGGTAATAATTACGACGTGTAAACGTCCTAAAGTAATGGTAATTCGCGCAATTAATAGTGTGCTTTCACAAACCTACTTTAATCTTGAATTAATTGTAGTTGATGATAGTCCAAAGGACTTTGAAGAACGCCAAGATATCAAATTATATATTGAATCGTTGACTGATTCGCGTATCAGGTTAATTCAGCATGAGGAAAATATTGGGGCATGCGCAGCGCGGAATACCGGCATTAAAAACGCAAAGGGTGATTTTATCGCGTTTTTAGATGATGATGATGCTTGGCATGATGACAAATTAGAATTGCAAGTTGCAAAAATGAATTCAGGTAAATATGGACTTGTATATTGCAGACAACATGTTATAAACGAAGTTAAAAATATCGAATATTATCCTCAAAAGAACTATTACGAAGGCAAAATTTTTGACCAACTAATACTAACTAATTTTGTTGGTTCTACTTCATTTGCTTTAGTAAAGAAAGAATGTTTTGAAAGGGTAGGTATGTTTGATAACTCCATGCCTGCTTCTCAAGATTTTGAAATGTGGCTTAGAATTGCAAAAGAATATAGTATTGGGTTTGTTGACAAACCACTGGTGGACTACTACATTCATGCGGGAGATAATATAACAGGGAATTGCAAAAAAAAATTAGAAGCGATAGAAAGACTCCTTGAAATAAATAGTGAGTATTTTCAGACCCATTCAAATGCTCGATCTATTAGATATCTTAATGCGGCGCCTTATTATGCGTTAAATATGAAGTATGGTATGGCAATCAAATATTATTTTAAAGGCGTATTTGCCAAGCCTTTGGAGCTTAAAAGAAATATTATAGGACTAGCTAAGACCTTAAGAGCTATATTTCAAAAAGTTGTTTAGTAAAGGAGTATGTCTTCTTCGCGACCATTTCTTTTGAAAGGACCGCGACGATATTGTCAATGGTATCACCATACTATTGAATATTAGTTATTATGCCATAAAAGTTCTTTGTATTATTAGTTCTTAAATGATAACTCAAATATTATGAAATTGTAACATTTACATCTAAAACGGTTGGTTCAAAACAAAACGTAATAATCATGCTTTTATATTAAAGATAGGAGGAATAAAATAATGGCGAATCTTAGAGTGAAAAGAGCAAAGTTAAACATATTCGTATCACTTATTAGTCAATTTGTAGCCCTTGTTTGCGGTTTGATCGTGCCTCGATTATTGATTGGCAAATTTGGTTCGGAGGCATATGGCGCTACTACTTCTATAACTCAATTTTTAGCGTATATCACTTTATTGGAAGCTGGCATAGGTGGGGTTGCAAGGGCGGCTTTATATAAACCTTTAGCAAATAATGATACCTATCATATAAGTGCAGTAGTATACGAGATAAAACGTTTTTTTAGAATGATAGGCTATGCGTTTTTTATATATGTTATAGTTCTGGCTTGCACCTATAAACAAATATCGCACATTCAATGTTTCGATTGGATATCAACGGCTTTATTAGTGGTGGTTATAAGTATATCCACGTTTGCACAATATTTTATTGGAATTTCGTATTCTGTTTTATTACAAGCCGCACAAAGAACCTACATCACAAAAATCATTTCTATGTGTGCAACGGTTTTAAATACATCCTTAGTTATAATTCTGGTTAACCTAGATTGTGATTTGATAATGGTAAAATTCTTGAGCAGTTTAGTGTTTTCTATTAAGCCCTTTGCAATGTGGCTCTATGTTCGAAAGGAATTTAAATTAATTCAAATAAAAGAAAACAATCCTCGCCTTCTTGAACAAAAATGGAGTGGTTTAGGACAGCACATTGCATATTTCCTTCATTCTAATACAGATGTTGCGGTTTTAACGATTCTAGTAAATTTATCAACGGTAGCAGTTTATTCTGTATACAATATGGTTGTTACTGAAATTCAAAATATTACATCTTCTTTTTCAACAGGAATGGAAGCTGTATTTGGAGATATGTTAGCTAAAAAAGAAGATGACTTATTAAGCCAAACTTTCAACTACTATGAAACATTAATTTCGGTTATAGCAATATTCCTTTTTTCAGTTACGTCCGTAATGATTGTTCCCTTTGTAAAACTATATACAACAAAGATTGCGGATGTAAATTATATACAGCCTTTATTTGCACTTTTAATTGTAATTGCCGCATTACTCTATTGTTTACGAATGCCATATCATTCTATGATAATTGCTGCTGGTCACTTTAGGCAGACTCGGATAGCGGCGTATGGCGAAGCGATAATTAATATTTTACTTTCAATATCATTGGTAATAAAATTGGGCTTGGTTGGAGTAGCGATTGGCACGGTAGTTGCAGTTCTATTTAGGTTTTGTTTTTATGCGTTTTATCTTTCTAAACATATCTTTGGTAGAAAAATTGAAGAGTTTTATAAACGGAGTATTATAAATTTTTGTTCTTTTATTTTTATTTATTTTGTTGGCTCTATAATAACAAATATAGTAACTATCACAAATTATTTTATGTGGATAATATGTGCTTGTGTGATTAGTTTTGTAGCAGCATCGGTATTGTTGATAACGACTAATTTTTTTTACAAAGAAGATTTAAAGCCGGTGGCAAATAAAATATTTAGGCGAAAAAAGTCAGTTCAATAAAAAGGTACATACTAACAACGATTGCGTATTAAAACATATGCATAAAAATAAGCGAACGGTCACTGATTAGTGAGCTCCTTGGGGTTTTCCCCGCTGCTTGCAGCGTAAGGTCTTTCCGCAGTGATACAATAAGTATCACAAGGAAAGAGCGATGCAAAAAGAAAATAGTACTTATGTGGCCTTGAGCCACAATGTAAGCAATCTTGTATATCACTTTGTATGTCCAGCGAAGTATCGTCGGTCCGTTTTCAGTGAAAATGTAGAAAAACATTTATGGAATATCTGCAAGGAGATAGAAAAAAGATATGATTACATCAAGTTTCTTGAAATAGGTGCAGATAAAAATCACGTGCATTTCTTAGTACAAAGCACTGTAAATTATGCTCCATCAAAAATAATAAAGATAATCAAGTCAATAACTGCAAGGCAGATATTCCTTGAATGTCCTGAAGTAAAGAAGTGGTTATGGGGCGGACAGTTTTGGACCGACGGATTCTTCGTTGCGACAGTAGGTAAAAATACAAATGAAAACGTAATAAGAGAATACGTAAAGAATCAAGGACAAGATTGCGCTGATTATAAGCAAATACACTTGTTTAAGTGATATTTGCATCGCATGTAATAGATACCCCGGGTCTTGACCCGGGGAGATTCATTAAAAATATCTATAAGTTACTTGTTGGTCATCTTTAAAATAATAACAAATATAACTTATATGATTTGATGAATGGCGTTGAACATAGTAAGAGCATCAGCAATATCAAATTGAGGTCAAATTGACGCTACCATCACTGTTAAGGCTTATGATTATCATGATAGAATAATATTTAGTTAAGATGTTAACTTGTTACAAATGATTAGCGGGGATTATGAATAAGAAATTCAAAAGCAATTTATTACTTAGATTTATAAAATTGTTAAATGTTGTGCTTGTTACTGCAGCTTTTATTGTTTGCTGGCGAGCATATTATGGAAATGGTGTAAACAGAATATTGTGGTTGAAGGGAAGATTGCTAGTATATCTTTTATATGCGACACTATATATTATCTTATCTAAAACATATGATGGATTTAATGTGGTTTTAAGTCATATTTCGGATTTAATATTTTCGCAAGTATTGGCTTTGTGCATTAGCGACTTTGTGATTTATATTGTGATATGTTTGCTATCCGCAAGAATTGTTAACGTATTTCCCGGAATCTTATGTTTAATAGCTCAAATAATATTGTGCAGCATATGGGTTTATGTTGTTCATAAGCTATACTTTAAAATTAATAAGCCACTTCCTACTGCAATAATTTATGACAAGGACTACAGTATAAATAGTTTAATTAATTCCTACGGCTTAAGTAAAAGATTTAATGTAACAAAGACTATTAAGATAAAAGATTGTAAAAACAATTTATCTATTTTAGATGATATAAAGAGCGTTTTTATTTGTGATGTTCATTCAAGTGATAGAAATATCGTTTTAAAATATTGCATAGAGAATGATATTGATATATATATAATTCCTAGAGTTGGCGATGTGATAGTCCATGGTTCTAGTGAAGTTAATATGTTCCATCTTCCGTTATATAACGCAAGTAGATATAGTGGTGATCCTGAATATTTAATTATCAAGAGATTTTTTGATATCTTTGTGTCTTTGCTACTTTTGATTATCACTCTTCCAATCACTCTTATTACGGCCGTTTGCATTAAATGTAATGATGGGGGACCAGTGTTATATAAACAAGTGCGTTTAACTAAAAATGGAAAGAAATTTAATATTTTAAAATTTAGGTCAATGAAAGTTGATGCGGAGAAAAATGGCATAAGATTATCAAGCGGCGATAATGATGAACGCATCACTTCGGTTGGGAAGGTTATTAGAAAATATAGAATTGATGAATTACCACAACTATTGAATATTCTTGTAGGAGACTTATCTTTGGTTGGTCCTAGGCCTGAACGCCCTGAGATTGCCCAAAAGTATTGCAAAACTTTTCCCGAATTCAATTTAAGATTACAAGTTAAGGCTGGCTTAACTGGCTTAGCACAAGTTTATGGCAAATATAACACTACGCCATATAATAAATTAAAGTTTGATTTAATGTATATTTCAAACTGCAATTTTATTAATGATTTGAAAATCATTTTGGCTACTGTTAAAATATTATTCTCAAGTGAATCAACAGAAGGGATAAAGGAGAATAATACTACAGCTCTTGAAGATGAATAAACCTTTAGTTAGCGTGATAATGCCTACATATAATTGTGGCAAATATATTTCAATGTCTATTGATTCTGTTCTAAATCAAACTATAAAGGATTTAGAACTTATTATCGTAGATGATTGCAGCGAGGATAATACAAGTGAAGTGGTTGGCGAGTATTTGGCTAAATATCCAAATATTGATTACACAATTTTAAAGAAAAATTGTGGACCAGCTATTGCCCGCAATCTAGCGATAGCTAAAGCAAATGGTAAGTATGTAGCTTTTTTGGATAGCGATGATTTATGGCTACCCAATAAATTAGAAAAACAAATAACATTTATGGAAAATAACAATTATTTGTTTTCGGCTACTGGCTATGCTTGGATTGGCGAAGATGGCAATGATTTACATACTGCTTTTATTCCTCCTTTAAAGACTGATTATAGAAAAATGATTAGATTATCTAATCCTATTGGAAATTTAACGGTTATGTACAATCAAGAGGTACTAGGGAAATTTGAGGTGCCTAATATTAAAAAAAGAAATGATTTTGCATTGTGGCTTCAAATATTAAAGAAAACGGATTGTTGTTATGGATTGGATGAGGTATTAGGCTTATATAGAACCGGTAGAAGCAATTCTGTTTCTAGTAACAAACTTAAGCAGGCTAAATATCATTGGATTTTGTATCATAAAATTGAGAAACATAATGTGTTTAAAAGTGTGTATGAGTTATTATGTTGGGCTTTTGTCAAGGGCACAGGCATTGGTATAGATAAGAGGAAAATATGAATATAAAGACTATTTATGGAAAGTTTTTAATGGGATTAGGCAAGACTTTTGGAATAGATTTTGCGAAAACCTTTGATACTAAATTTAGAAGACATAGACCGCTTAATCTTAAAAACCCAACAACTCTTGCGGACAAAGTAAGCTATATAGAATTACATAAACAATCGCCTAAGGCATCTATGTGCACTGATAAATATGCTGTTAGAGAATATATTAAAGAAAAGGGATTAGAAGACATTTTAATTCCTGTTGTTGGTGGACCTTGGGATAATGCGGAAGAAATTGACTTTGATAGCTTGCCTAATAGATTTGTTTTAAAAGCTACGCATGGTTGTAAAATGAACTATATTGTTTCTGATAAATCCAAATTAGATAAAGAGGATTGTAAAAAAAAGCTTAACAAATGGTTAAACACAACATATGGTACATATTCAATGGAACCTCATTACTTAAGTATTCCTCATAGGATTTATGCTGAAGAATATTTAGATGATATATCTTCTTTAACGGATTATAAGTTTCACTGTGCAAATGGTAAGCCGTTATTTGTTTTGACGGTTAGTGATAGAAAATACAATGGTGATAAGGGTATGAACCTAGTGTTTGATGTGTTTGACATGAATTGGAAACATGTAGAGGGTATGCTTCCTGATAAAAAGGAAATACCAGGAGATGGTAGCATACCTGAACCTAAAACTTTTAAACAAATGATAGATATATCCAAAATATTATCTGAGGATTTTGATTTTGTTAGAATTGATTTATATGAAAAAAATGGAAAAGTGCTTTTTGGAGAATTAACATTTACTCCTGATGGTTGTGTTTTTCCTAACTTTCCACAAAGTTTCTTAGAAGAAATGGGAAAGGAACTTAAGATATGAATATAGCTATAATAGGGCATTTTGGTGGCGATGAAAAGTTTTATGATGGTCAAACAATAAAGACTATTGAACTATACGATGCACTTATTGACACTGATCAAAATGTTGATAAAGTTGATACCTATTATATTAAAAGGAATCCTTTTAAGTTTATAGGAATGTTTGTTCATTCTTTATTTAAAGATAAAAAGTATATACTTCTTGTTTCAAATAAAGGAAGAAGAGTATTGTTTCCAATCCTTATGTTTTTGAGCAAACATTTTGATAAAGATGTATACCATTATGCGATTGGAGGTAGACTTGCTTTAGAGGTTAGAGATAATCCTAAATACAAGAAATACATTTCTTCATTTAAGGGAAATTGGATGGAAAGTAGACAACTTGTTTATGATTTAAAGAAGTTAGGTGTTAATAATGTAATCTATCTACCTAATTTTAAAAAAATAAAAATTTTAGATATCGATAGTTTAAAGGCCGATTATAAAGAACCTTATAGATTTTGCACATTTTCTAGAGTGATGAAGGAAAAGGGCATTGAAGATGCGATTAAGGCTATTAATGATGTTAATGATTTATATGGAAGAAAAATTGTATCTTTAGATATTTATGGGGTTGTGGAAGAAGAGTATTTCGAACATTTAAAGACCTTGCTTAATGACTCATGTAAATTTTGCGGAGCTGTTGACTCGAGTGAAAGCATAGAAATATTAAAGAATTACTATGCATTATTATTTCCATCATATTGGGATGGAGAGGGGATGCCAGGTACAATTATTGATTCACTAAGTGCAGGGCTTCCTGTGATTGCGAGAAGGTGGAAATATTGCGATGAAATGTTAGATGATGGTGTCACCGCTTATATCTATGACTTTAATAAACCGGAATTATTAAAGGAAAAGATTGCTTACTCTATTGAACATGTTGATAATACTATAAGTATGAAAAGAAATTGTCTTGATAAGGCAAAGGAATATAGTGCGGATATTGTTGTTAAAGAGATTGTGAATGAGCTTGAAAAAGAATAAGAAAATAGTTTTATATATTGACACAATGGAAAGAGGTGGCGCCCAACGAGTTTTAGTGAACCTTATGGAACATTATGTTGATAACGATATTGATGTGGTACTTATTAATGATTTTAAGTTGAGTAGCAATGTTTCTAAATATAATGTTCCTAATAAAGTTAAAAGATATTTTCTAAGAGATGGTCTAGAGGGCAACAAGATATTTAAAAATATCGAAAGAGTTATTAATTTAAGAAAAATTGTGATGAAGGAAAATCCCGATGTTGTTTTATCCTTTTTAGGCAGCTGTAATAAGAGAATGCTGATTGGCACAATTGGTCTAAAGACAAGGAAAATTGTATCAGTAAGAAATGATCCTAATTATGAATATGCAAGGAGCGGACTATCTAAGTTTTTCGCAAGAAATATATTTAAATTAGCTGATGGAGTGGTTTTTCAAACGAAAGATGCTTCAAGCTATTTTCCTAAATGCGTAGTTAATAAATCAACCATTATCTTAAATCCGGTGGATTTGAAATTTTATAATGTGAAAAGAGATGATAATCCCAAAAACATAGTAACAGCTGGCAGATTATTTCCTCAAAAGAATCAAAAACTGTTGATAGAAGCTTTTAGCAAAATATGCGATGAATTTAAGGATGATAATTTAATTTTTTATGGTGAAGGCTCTTTAAGGCAAGAATTACTAGATTTATGTAAGAATCTTCATATTGAAAATAGAGTATCTTTGCCAGGCAATGTTGATAATGTGGAACAAATGTTAAGCAAAGCCAAAATATTTGTTTTAACATCAAATTTTGAAGGCTTGCCAAATGCTTTAATGGAAGCTATGGCAATGGGGCTTCCGTGTATATCTACAGATTGTCCGTGTGGCGGCCCAAGAACATTAATCGATAATGACATAAGCGGAAAGCTTGTTAGAGTTGGTGATATTGACGAGCTCGCTAATGTTTTAAGAGATGTTTTAAATGATAGTGAAAAACAAAAAATGTTTGCTACAAACGCTAGATGCAAAGCTGATGAATTTAAGCCTAGCATAATACTAAAGAAGTGGGATAAATATTTGTTTAATGGAGATATTTGCTAATGAATATATTTTTTGCTGCACCTAGAGTTCATCCAAATCAAACGCCTATAATTGAAGGGCTAATTAAAAAGGGCCACAATGTTTTTTGTTTAGTGCAAAGGCAAGGCGAATACGAGAAACACGGAGATGCTTGTGTATTTACTTTAAAGTCGTTACCTATTTGTAAATTTTTTACTAAGATAATAAGAAAAATAAAGGGCGAAGATTATGCTGAAAGAAAAGGAATTTATTATTTTATTCCATCAATCATTGAATTGATTGGCATATTTAAGAAACATAGGCCTGATATTATTGTTGCAAGAGATAGAACATTGTTTTCTTTAATGATAGTACGAATAGGCAAAAAGTATACGGATAAAATTATTTTATATAACCAAACAGCAGAATATGAGGAAGTGGGGGGGGCGAAATATGTAAATCCAACTTTAAAAAAGGTTGTTTCCTCATTTTTTCCTAAAAAACGTATGACAGTGGTTGAATATAAAAATTATCCATCGTTAAATAAAGAATACAAGAAAGATGATAATGCAACATTTATTCCCTTTGTGGTGAGAAACATTAATAATGCAAAAGATGAGTACTGCAAGGATAATGTTGTGCATATTTTTGATAGCGGAAAGTATAGAGATTATAAAAATCATTTCTTTGTGGTTGACTTAGCGAAAAAACTTAAGAATGACAAATATAGCAACTTTATTGTCACTATACAGGGCCAAGTTACCAATACAGAGGAGCAAAATTATTACGACAAACTACAAAAATATATTATTGATAATGATGTTTCCGACAAGGTTAGATTACTTAAGGGAGTTCCTTATGAAGATATGGAAAAACTTTTTTTAGATTATGATATATTTATTTTGGCAAGTAAAAGCGAGGTGGCTAATATATCCATTTTAGATGCAATGATGTATGGTCTATTAACTATCAGTACTTCCGCAAATGGAACGGCTAGCTATATTGTGCCAAATGTTACAGGACAAGTATACGAATCAAATAATATTGAATCATTATGCAACATAATCGAATACTATTTGGATAATAATCTTGAAATAGAAAAGATCGGAAAGTACGCTCATGAGTATGCTAAAGATAAATTTTCTTTTGATAATTACTACAAACAATTTATGGAACTTATAAATAAAAATTAACTATTTAGATAGCCTAGATAGCTTATTTTTTAATTTTTAATATAGTTGATATATATTTCAACATTATAAGAAAGAGCATATATCAAAATATATATTAATATTGATAATGATTCAGTTATACTTCCAAAAAAGATGCCGAATATTATTGCGGATAATACTTTAGAAATATTTGAGTCTCTATTTTTCCATAATTTAATCGCTGGCAAAATTACAAACCAACAATATACCAAATATGCGATGATTCCACCATTATATATTTCTTGTAAGATGTGATTATGGGCGTACAACATTTTTTTCTGTTCAGGGATATATAGATAACTATCATGGTAACCATGGCCTAATATAGGATAATTTTTTATTCCCGCCATAAAATCTCTCCATACATATTCGCGATCTGTAAGGGTCACGTCTTTGTGCAATACATCTACAATTATAAAGGAAAACAAGTATTGTACTTTATATATAACAATTCCAAAAAAGGCGGCAAAATATACAATGATATAGGAAATTATATTGCCTATTTTAGTTTTTGTTCCTAATAACAACGCAAAATACATAGCTGCAGTAGCTACAACTGCTGTCGCGCTAAAAGAATATAAAACAAAAAATGTTGAGACAGCCCATAATATAAACATTCTATATTTAGATACTTTGTCTTTTTTTAAATAGTAGAAGATATACGATGAGGTAAAGGCTAACAAATAATATACCAAATGATTATTATCGCCTATTAAGATAGAATCCGAAAAGAATAATTCACCAAGTGGTTTTATAAGCAAACATAATGCATTGACGTAGATTGTAAATTCGGAATACATAAGTAAACCTTCGATGAAATTTAAAGTGTTATCTTTAATGTGAGTTTCAACAAAGATAAGAATTACGCACACAAGTGGTAACGAATACGTTATAACGGATGATATTAAATCATGTGTTTTGGTATATGTAGCAATAAATCTTACAAAACAATATGCTATTCCAACTATTGTCATTTTTGACACTTTCTTTTCTTTAATATAAATTGGGGCAACCTTTATTAGCATTAACACAATTAATATTACAAGCAATATTCTAACTATATAAAAATGTGAAACAACAAAATCTAATCTTGCAATGCCAGGAGGCAACAAGAAAAGAAAAAATGAGAAGGCTATTAAAAATTTATTGTTTATTATGGATAATAGTTTATTCATTGGTTACCTCGATTCTATTTGAATAAAAATTAGTGGTTTAGCGTGCTTATGTAGTATTTACTTGCCATATAGACAATTGGCTTAAGATGATGATTGATGGCGTATAGTACTACCTTATAGTATTTTGGCGTGTCTTTATCTTTTAAGAAAAGATCTAAATTATCATTTAGATAATCTTCTAAATACTTCTTATCTTCTTTGTTATCCTTGTATATTAAAGTTAATTTAGCGTAGCTAGACATAATAAACATAGCCGCTTTATTTACTAATATACTAGTTAAATCGGGATAATATTTCTTAGTAAATTCAATTCTATCAATCATTACTTTAGCTCTATTTAATGATGACTCTAGCTTTAAAGCGTTTGTATTTGATAAGTTAGTTGGGTTTTCTTGTCTATAGATATATAGTTGCGCATCAAAGTATACTGCGCTATTTATTTCTTTAAGCAAGATATGGTCAAGGGACATATCATGGACTACTTTACGGCTACTAAAGCGATTAGTTTTAAATACCTTGGCTGGATATAGTTTGCGCCAAAAATGAGAAGTTATTGTTTCATCCTTTAATAGTTCTTTCATTAAAGTGTGGTTGTCCATTATGGTTTCTTTAATAGGCTTATTTATATCAAAAGTAGAAGTTAAAGAATAATCGCAAATACTCATTTCAACATTGTTTTTAACAAGCTCTTTCATCATGATGTCATACATTTCTAGTTCAATACTATCATCGGAATCAACAAAGCCAATATAGTCTCCTGTGGCGATATCTAAGCCCTTATTTCTAGCATTACCGCCTCCACTATTAGGAATATCCAATACCTTAATTCTTCCATCCTTTGCCTTATATTCATTTATAATATCGAGACTATTATCTGTAGATCCATCATTAATAATTATTATTTCAAGATTTTTGTAGGTTTGATTAACAATAGAATCTAAACACTTCCTTAAATATATTGATGTGTTATATACAGGTATTATTAAAGAAATTAATTTATTTTCCATTTGTCACCTCATTAAATACTTCTAAATGTCTTTTGACCATGTTTTCAATTGTATAATCTTTTATCTTATTTAAATTTGCATTACCAATTTCATAAAGTTCGTCATTTGTTTTATGAATAAATGCATTAATTAATGCAAATTGTTTATTTAAATCATTTGGATCATATAGATATTTACTATCTAATAATTCTTTACTAGCGATAACATTATCGCTTGATATGATTGCTAGCCCATTAGCCATTGCTTCATTTATTACTAGTCCCCATATATCTTCTCTTGATGGAAAAAAGAAGACATCAGACATTTTTAAGTAGGCATAGATTTCTTTTTTATCTAAGAAGTCAATTAAATAAACATCATGTAGTTTATATTCTTTAATTAATTTTTCATATTCTTCTTTTAAGGGGCCACCACCAACAATCAAAAAACAAGCATCTTCAAAATTATTGTCTTTAATAGCTTTTAAGAATAAATCATAGCCTTTTCTTTCAATGAAATTGCCGATTGAAATAAAGACTCTTTGATAATCATAGCCTTTTTGTTTTCTTAATAACAGTTTATTCTCATAAGAAATGGGTTTATCCAAAATATCTATCTTATTTAAAGAAGTGAAATTATACAAATAGATTCTATCTTTATTAGCACCATAGGCAATTAAATATTTGTTGGTTTCCTTGCTGCTAGATAGATAATATGAGGCTTTAGAAATGAAGAAGGTTTTAAGAAACTTAGTGATGAAAGTATCATTTTTATCTACAAAGCCTCCATCAGCATTCATTAGAAAAGGTATCTTTTTTAGATGTAATAGTTCTATTAAATATCCGCCATATATAGTAGCGTAAGTACCAATTAAGATAATATCATAGTGTTTTTTTATGGTTTTGTTTATGGTTTTAAAACTCTTGATAAAAATAGGATTAAAAAGATATTTATTATCCTTATACCATTTATCATTTCTGCCATCTTCATCATAGCCATCAAATAGAACGTCTACTTCCATATGTTTAGATAATTCATTTAAGAATTCAACTTTATAAGGTGAGGGTATATTTGTAAAATATAGTAAGTTCATAGCTATATTTATTATATTAAAAATATGAGAAATAATTTCTTTAATAAACTAAACTGTAAGTTTGAGAATTATAAAAAATATTTATTTCCTTCAATGAAGATAAGATAAAGAATAATGCGAATAAATTTAGATTGGATGTGATGGTTAATAACTATCAAGAACTGTATAGAGAATTATTGGGCGAATAGTGGTCACCGTTAAAACAATAACGTATTATATTAATGTTATTTAAACGCATTTAATATAAACTTCGATAGATGATAATGAATGTCACTTCCGTTATGCAAAACATTAGCGACAGTTACTTTACCTTGATTAACTATAAAACATATTAGATAATTGCCAACAATCATTCTATGTATGCATAGGAATGTTCAGGCTCATCATCAAACAATTTATATCTATTAGGCATTGTTTCAAGAGAAAATATGGCTTTTTCAATTTGTTCACATTGTTTTCTTGTGGTATCGATTGTGAGCAATTTATAGGCGATATAATCAAAGATATTTTCAATGTCCATTTTTGCGGATTTCGTTAGTAGAATCTTGTATTTTTTCATTAAAGTTTTCTTTCTTAAATTCATTGAAAAACTCATGCGCATCTTCAACATCATCATTTAAATAATCATCATATCCTTGTTTAAGCTTTTTAGATAATTGGCTCTTGTTCATTTTAGAGGCGTCTATTTCACTAGGAAAATTTGGTATTGTCACTTGAAATGGAATACCTTTTAACATGACTATTTGATTTAGATACATATCAATGGCGGTAGACATGGGTATGCCTAATTTACTTAGAATTTCTTGGGCATCTGTTTTTAATTTTGAATTAACTCTCAAATTTAAGGTTGTTGTTTTTTCCATATCTTACCTCCATGATGTAATTACATCTACGTTACAATTGTATCATTTAAAGATGTTAGTAAATATGCGATGGTTAGCTTTCCTATACATTATTACGATTAAACATAAAAATTCCTACATTGAAATGATTTATAGGCCAATATTTAAAGGATTTTCGTATAATTAATATTGTATTGTAAGGGGGCTACTTTGAAGGTTGTTGATATGCATGCACATATACTTCCAGGTATTGATGATGGAAGTACTTCTGTTGAAATGTCACTGAAGATGCTTGAGCGTATGAAGGAAACGGGTATTACAGTGGTTTGTGCAACAAGTCATTATTATCGTGAAGAAAATGATATTCCCGAGTTTCTTAAAAGAAGAAATGAAGCTTATAATAAGCTAGCTGCTTCTAGAAATAAGGGGGATCTTCCTTTGATTTTACCAGCTAGTGAGACAGCTTATTTTAGGGGTATTTCAAATTGTGATGATATAAATAGCTTATGCATATATAAGACAAATACTTTAATGTTAGAGATGCCTTTTATGGTTTGGAATGAACAAATCATTGAAGAAGTAGAAAGCTTGGTATTAGATAGAAATATTAGAGTAGTGCTTGTACATCCTGAACGTTTTTGTTTCTCTAAAGAGAACAAGAAGTATATTGAAAGACTTATGAAACTTGATATTCCCTTACAAGTTAATGCAGGCAGCTTTATAAATTGGAAGACTAGAAGATTGGCTTTTGAATTAATTAAGATGACAAATCATCCTTTGCTTGGGAGTGATTGTCATAATTTAACAACTAGAGTTCCTAATTTAATGGAAGGTAGAGAGATTGTTCGCAAAAAAATGGGTGATGATTTTATAACTTTGATTGAGAAGAATTGTTATCGCTGCATGTATGATGAAAACTATGAATTATAAAAAAAGAGAAATTACTAAGAAAGATAAAAAGAAGATGTTTACAATAATTGGTCTAGTGATTGTGTTGATTGCTGGAACATTTTTAGTAATGAATTATTTTGAGCATAAAGATAGTGGTGTAAGTAATGATACTAATGATGATATTCTTAATTTAAAAGAGAAGGTTATTGATCGCAAGACTTATAAGCATAAGAAAAATGTTCATTCTTACTTATTTATTGGCGTTGATATAAGTGGCGAGGCTACGGGTATTGACGGCTATGTAGGTGGTGGTCAAGGTGACGTGCAAATGCTTCTTACTTTTGATGATAGTAAGCGTACTTGGCGATTATTACAAATAAATAGAGATGCCATGGTTGAAGTGGATATACTCGGGGTTACAGGTGATGTAGTGGGCAGTGATGTTCAACAAATTTGTTTAGCTCATAGTTATGGAAATGGCACTGAGAAAAGTTGTGAGAATAATGTGAATGCGGTAAGCAGAATGCTAGATTATGAAAACATTGATGGTTATTTCGCTTTAAACATGGATGCGATTAAACTATTAAATAATGCAGTAGGTGGTGTTACAGTTAATGTGACTAGTGATTTTTCTAAGGTTGATCCTACTTTAAAAATGGGTACTGTTACTTTAACAGATAATCAGGCTGAGACTTTTGTAAGAGGCAGAAAAGACGTTGATGATCAAACCAATGGTGCAAGAATGAAAAGACAACTAGAATTTATGAATGGTCTTTTAGATTGTATGGATGGTAAGGATGCGAATTTTGCGTTAGAAGTATATAATAAATTATCATCGTATGTTGTTACAGATATGTCTGAAAATGATTTGTCTAAGCTTTTTAATAAGTTTGAAAATTATACGCAAAAGGATATTGTGACAATTAGGGGTGACTTGAAGGTTGTAGATGAACATTATGCCTATTACCAAAGTGAGATTAGCTTAAATGAGGCAATAGTGGAAATGTTTTATGATATAAAGGAGTAGGGACATGGAAGAAAATAAGGCGAGGCGTACGATAGATAACACTGAAGAGACTATTGATTTAGTAGAAGTGTTTTATTTATTGTTAGATAATATTTGGAAGATTATTGTTTGTATGTTAGTGTGTGGTTTGCTTGCACTAGGTTATACAAAGTTTTTCATTAAGCCAACATATTTAGCAACTAGTAAGATTTATGTTGTTTCGGCATCAAATAATTCGGTTATTAATTTATCAGATTTACAAGTTGGTTCGCAACTTACTTCCGATTATCAAGAATTATTGGTTGCTAGACCGGTATTACAAGATGTAATAAAAAATCTTAATTTAGATATGGATTATAAGGAGCTTGAAAAGACTATTAGTATTACTAATACTTCTGGTACAAGAATCTTGAATATAAATGTTACTACTAAGAATGCTCAAACTTCTGCTGATATCGCTAATGAATTAGCTAAACAGGCTACAGTTTATTTGCCTGAAGTAATGGAGACAGAGAGTCCTAATATTGTAGAAAGTGCAATAGCGCCAAGTAAGAAGGCTGCTCCATCTTATGCAAAGAATACATTACTTGGTGTTTTAATTGGTGCGGTATTAATGTGTGGCTACTTAATTATTAAGTATGTCGCAAATGATACTGTGGTAACGGCAGAAGATGTAGAGAAGTACTTTGGCACAATGCCTCTTGGTTCTATTCCAGAGAGTAGAACATCTTCTAAGAAAAGAAAGAAAGGTGGTAATTAATAATGAAGAATCTTGAATTAAAAAATTTGCCTGAAATTTCTTTCGATGTGCAAGAGGCCTTGAATCAATTTCGTATTAATTTAGGCTTTTGTGGCAAGAATATTAAGAAGATTATGATTACTTCTTCAGTTCCAAATGAGGGTAAATCTTTTATTGCCACACAACTTTGGAAAATGCTTGGTGAAGTAGGTGTTAATACTTTATTAATCGATTGTGACTTAAGAAATTCGGAAATGCGTAGTAAGCTTGGAATATCTTATGCCGATGGTAGTGCGGTGGGTTGCGCACATTATTTAGCTGGTAAGGCAACATTAGATGATGTAATTTATAAAACAAACTTAAAAAATTGTTATATGATTCCTGCTGCAGGCTTAATTATTAATCCTACAATGTTGTTAGAACAAGAATTGTTTGATAAAATGCTAAATAAGGTAGGGGACGTGTTTGATATGGTTATAATTGATACTCCACCCCTAGCTAGTGTTGCGGATGGTTTAAATATCGCAACGAAGGTTGATGGTACGGTGTTAGTAGTAAGAAGTAACGATACTCCAAGACGTCTTATTAATAATTCAGTACAACTGTTAGAAAGAACTTCTACTCCACTTCTTGGTGTGGTTTTAAATAGAATTGATACACATTCTGGTGGAAATGGTTATTATAGCAGATATTATAAAAATGGTTATTACTACTATAATGGTTATGGCGGTAATGATAAAAAATCAAAAGGAAAGGAGGACAAAAAATGAAAAACAGATTTATTTCTTTATTTCTAGCACTTGCGATGGTGTTTGTATCTTTGACTCCAGTAATGGCTGATGATAATCAATATGTATCTTCACCAAACCAAGATGGCGTTTATGGAGAAGGGGGAGCAAAAATCGGTAGCGAAGGTTATGCTAAAGTAGTTAGCGATAGAAAAGCTTTAGAAGACGAAACTGAAGCGTATATTGTAGTAAGTACTGTTGATGCTGCCGGAGGTTATACTAAGACTATCCAAGAAAAACTTAACTCAAAAGGTGTAGATGCATTCTTGAGTGATTATGGAATTAAATCAAAATCTGGCTATAAGTTTGAGACAGTAGCTTTATTCGATGTTGATGCAAATCAAAAAACAAAAGATATGCTTAAAAAAGCTGAGTCTCGTACTGGTACAATTACTATTTATAATGTCGCTGGAGTTAATGAAGGTGATGAATTAGGTGCATACCATTTCACTAATGATAGTGATTATGAACCATTAGAATGTGTAGCCACCGGCGCAAATACCATCACAATCGGTGGGTTATCTAGCTTCTCTCCAGTTTTAATTGTTAAGAGAGCTGCTAGTAGCAATTCTGGTTCTACTACAACTACTACTGATACTTCATCTACCAACACATCTAAAGTTGTTACTTGCGAAGATGAAAACGGTAAAGGCTGGGTTTGGTCAGAATCTAAGAAAGCTTGCGTTTACAAAGTAACTAACACAGGTGCTAAGTAATTTATTTTTGAAAATAAGTTAAAAAAGGGGCTGTTACGAAATGACTAATTTCTAACAGTCCTTTCTTTTTGAGAAAAAGATGCGTAAATAACGAAAAAAGTGCTCCAGGTAAACTGATACCTAGATAGTGGACTTCACTTAGACAGTGAAGACACCCACTATCT
>CAVCDR010000109.1:0-18917 GCA_963601025.1 Agathobacter sp.
CTAATGGATGATGGTGGGTATTTAGCATATGTAAGAGGAAGTCATTACCAATATAAGCATAAATATAAGAGCGGTAAAATAACGATTCCAATGCATAATAAAGATATAAATATCAAAACATTAAATTCAATTCTTAAACAAGCTGGTTTAAAAAATAAGGAGTTGCTATCATGAAAAGAAATCTAGAATATGTATATCCAGCGTGTATTTATCCAAATGACGATGGAACTTATACCGGAATGTTTCCTGATTTAAAGGGTTGTGTTACACAAGGCCATAATTTAGCTGATATTTTATATATGCTAAAAGATGCCGGATGTGGATGGATTCTTACAGAATTAGAAGAAGGCAAATCACTTCCATTAGCCAGTGATATAAAGGAAGTTAAAGCTGATGAATATGATGAAGGCTTTGCATCATTAATTGTGCTTGATGTTTATAGATACAGCGAAAAATATGGCAAAAAAGCTATAAGAAAGAATTGTACGATACCTTATTGGTTAGATGTCTTCGCTTCAAAAAACAATTTATCTTTAAGTTCTGTCTTACAAGATGCATTAATTAATTTATATCAAGAATCTCAAAATAAAAGAAATGAGCCTTTGGGGTTCGAACCTAGAAAGAAGAATTAGATCAAACACTTACTAAAGGCTTAGAACAAATTAAAGATAGTATGCTTTATGACTTTGATGAAGTATTTGAAGAATTAGAAAAAGATTAAAAAATAACCAATAAAAAAGTTGTTCGATATGAACAACTTTTTGTTAACTACTTTCTGATACCTAACTTCTTAACAAGTTCTCTGTATCTATTAACGTCAGTTCTCTTTAGATATTCTAGGAAGCTTCTTCTTTTACCAACCATCATTAATAGACCTCTATTTGAATGGAAATCCTTAGGATTCTTCTTCATGTGTTCAGTAAGACGGTTGATAGTTTCAGTTAATACTGCAACTTGAACTTCAACAGAACCAGTATCGCCTTCTTTAATAGCGTACTCTTTGATAATTGCTTGCTTTTCAGCTTTAGTTAACATTTCTTTTCTCTCCTTTATTAATCTCTTTATTCCGCGTAATAACTGGAGATATTTTTGTCAAAACCCAGAATAAAGCTCTAATATAATATCATTTATTTAATCCTCTGGCAATAGCCAAAATACCCTATTCATGGTAGAATCATCTTGCTTATATGATATATTTTACTGGTGATTTACATCTTTCACATAATAAAGAATTCTTGTATAGTTCAAGAGGCTTTTCTAATGTCTTGGACATGAATGAAACAATTATTAAAAGATGGAATAGTGTCGTTAATGATGATGATATTGTTTATGTATTAGGCGATGTGGTATTTGGTGATTTAGATAAGGCAAAAGAAAACTTGCAAAGGTTAAAAGGTTCAATCAAATTGGTACTTGGTAATCATGATGGCACTACCAAAATTGAAATGTATAAGACTTTACCAAATATTGAAATCCTTGGTTATAGTTCTATTTTAACTTATCGTAAACAACATTTTTATTTAAGCCATTATCCTACTATCACTTCTAATTTTCTTGAAGATAAGCCTTTAAAAAGTAGAACTATTAATTTATGTGGTCACACACATACTAAAGACCCTTTCTTCAATTGGGACCAAGGCCTTATTTTCCATGTAGAAGTTGATAGTAATGATTTATATCCTTGGAGTATAGATAAGATATTAGAACTAGTTACTGAAAAGTATAATCAAAACCCTAGATAATTACCATTCTTCTTTTAAGAATTTTAAAGTATCTTGCCAAGACTTATCTCTAGATTCATCGCATTTCTTTGGATACTTGCGTTCAATTTGAAACATCTTGGTAGTAAGTGGCTTAGCCGGTAAAAGATAATGGCTAGCAGGCTTGTAATTTAAGTGTTTATAGACATAATTAAAATGATGTTTATCTAATCTATCATAAATCTTTTCACATATTAATTTAGATGGTAAAAGGCAATCATCATCGGCACTCAATAGTAATACTGGACCCTTGATATTTTCTACTTTGATAATATAATCTTTATCATCATCCATTTGTAATATTTCTTTTTTATAGGCATCAGCTAAATATTTAAATTCATGATGCTTAAAAGAATCATCTTTGATTTGTTTATGAAATTCTTTATTGTTTTGTTTAAATTTATAATATGGCAAATCTTTGCCTTTATATGTAAAACAAGCACAATCTAATAGTTTCATACCCTTAAAATCCTTTAGACCTTGTTGGGAATAGTTCATCGGATTAATCGCAACTACACAACTAATTAAATCGCTGTAGACACTTCCGGTAATTAAAGATAATTGCCCTCCTAAGGAAATACCCCATACACCAACATTACTAGCAACGTTTTCTTTACACCACTTACAAGCTTTCTCAACAAATTCAATTGGTATACCATGTAAGCCAGATGGAGTTCCCTCTTTATCACGATATGCTAGAGCTAAAACATTCATGCCTGCTTCATAAAACCTTTCAGCCACCATTTTTGTTAGAGTATAGCTACCCGCTGCACCACCAAAAATAACCATTACTTTATTCTCAAATTTATTTATGGATGGTTTATAGTAATCACCATAAAATCCATCTTTTAGAACATTAAATGATAATGTTGGTTCATATTTTGTTAGCTTTTTAAATAACATATTAACACCCCAGTTAGCATAGGCTAATTATAAAATAATAAAAACCAAATTTGAATTGTTTTCAAATAAAAAGCGTAATCTTATAACTACGCCGTTTTTATCAATTACATTAACTCAACTGCACGTTTGAATTCTTGTTCAGATTGAACCATGTTATATGGTTCGTATTCTCCATAAGCCGAAGGTCGACTAATGGTTACAAGTTGAATTCTATCATAACCAACTTTTTTCTCAATTGATCTTTTTAATTTGCAAAGATGTTCACCATGTGTTGTTTTCAAGGCGACACAGCCTTCTTTATCAATACTTTTCGCAATTAGATAGCACATATTTTAACGCCTCTTTGAAATCATCTTCCGCCTTTCCATTGGACATATTGGCAATCCGTAGATGAGGAATATCGCTTAATTCTAAAACTGTTTCGTAATTATCGCAAAATGAGCGAAAGCCCAATAAATCGTTAAACACTTTTCTTGCTTGATGGGCAGGATAATAACGGTTATACTTCATAATCGCGGATTGAACACTTTTAATTCGATAATCTAACGCTAAATCATGTAATTCACCAAAGTTATCATACCATTCATTAATATTAACAATCTCCAAAATAAGACTTTCTTATCGAAGTAGTGTAGATTTCTTTTTAAACTTATGCCTAGTTTTGATTTATATGATAATTTGGAAAGTAATTCAATAGTTAGCCCATCTCTTGTTAATATGTTTGTCAAATTAATTCCCTCCAATTTATTTCACCAATCATTAGCGTATACAAATAAGAAAATAAGTCGAAATTAATTCTAAATTTTTCAATATCTAGATGCTATTGGACATTATCCAATTTCTTAAGTGCTTTTCTAAATTCAAAGAAGAATAAGATAGCTGTAAAGGTTACCGCTAAGCCATCCGCAATAGGTTCTGCTAAATAAACGCCCATCGTCTTATCGCTTACAAGATTAGGTACGATATAGATAAGTGGGATTAATAGAATAAACTTTCTAAGTACCGCAACTATAATTGAACATCCAGCATTACCAATAGATACAAACAACATTTGACAAGCAATTTGAATTCCAAATATCCCAATACAAGCACAATATATTCTTAAAGCACTTGCGGTATATTCTATAAGTGCACTATCCGTTGTAAAGATTGAGGCAAAGACTTTAGGACAAAGCATAATAAAGGCCCATAGAATTATTGAATAAGTAAGACAAGATATAAGTAACCATTTAAATGTTTCCTTAAGTCTATCCTTGTTTTTAGCACCAAAGTTATAGCTGGCAATAGGTTGTGCTCCTTGTCCTATGCCTTGCATTGGAAGCATTGCTAGTTGCATGACACTTGATAAAATAGTCATTGCCCCAACCGCAACATCTCCTCCATATCTTTGTAAAGAAGAGTTAAAACATACCGAAATAATTGATTCGCTTGCTTGCATGATAAATGATGCTAAGCCTAAAGTTACACAAGGTAAAATGATATTCTTTTCTAGCTTTATATTTTCTTTCTTTAAGCGAATATTACTCTTATTAGATCTTAAGAAGTAAACTACCCAAATAGTTGAAACACATTGAGAAATGATTGTCGCAAGAGCGGCACCAGATACGCCCATATTTAATACAAAAATCATGATTGGATCTAACACAATATTACAAATAGCGCCAATAAGCACGGTAAACATACCTATTTTCGCAAAACCTTGAGCGGTAATAAAAGTATTCATGCCTAGCGTTAATTCGACAAAAATAGTCCCTAGAGCATAGATACGTAAATATGATAAAGCATAATTAATTGTGTTTTCGCTTGCACCAAAAGCTAATAAAAAGCTTTTACCAAATAGTTCTAACAGAATAGTTAAAACAATCGAGACAATTACTTGTAAAAGGAAACATTGGCCCAAGATACTTTCCGCCCTATCATAATCGCCTTCACCCATCGCAATAGACGCTCTTGGTGAGCCGCCACTACTTACTAGCGCTGCAAAAGCTGAGACAATAAGAATAACTGGCATACACACGCCTACTCCTGTTAAGGCTAAAGAGCCATCAACCGGCATATGGCCTATATAGATTCTATCAACTATGTTGTATAACATATTGATGATTTGTGCTATTACGGTTGGTACGGCGAGTTTGAATAATAATTTTTTAACTGGCTCAGTACCCAAAAATTCCTTATTTTCCATTTTTCATTTCCCTCTTTTTCTCTAACAAATTGTTTTCCATCTTATCAAAGATGTTCTTTAAGATAGCTATTTCATCTACGCTTAAATCTTTAGTATAGATTGCTAAATGATTCCTTTGAGCCTTCTGGCCATCTTTTAAAATAGGCAAGGCATCAGGCAAAAGCTTTAAGTGAATAGATCGTCGATCATTTTCATAACACCGCCCTTCGATTAGCTTTTTATCCATCAAAGTTTTAATTGTAGAAGAAACATGAGACTTGGCAATATGCCTTTTTTCTACAATATCGCTAGCTTTATCAAGTGTTGGATTATTACCCAAAAACAATATAATCGTCATTTCCATATAGCTAACTTTATGTTTACTACATACCGGTTTTAATGCTTCCTTGTATAATTCATCACTTATTTCAAAAAATTCTATGACATTCATAATTTAGTTCCTTTTTGAACAGTTCGTTTTCGAACATTTTAATTATACACGCAAATATGAAAAAGTGACATCTTTCGATATCACTTAGATTACTTTT
This sequence comes from Agathobacter sp., assembly GCA_963601025.1. GTDB lineage: Bacteria > Bacillota_I > Bacilli_A > Erysipelotrichales > Erysipelotrichaceae > Colivicinus. Next base: position 5,376 of record CAVCDR010000109.1, read on the forward strand.
GCACCAAATGGCGTCAGAGCTAATTTAGCTATCTTGAAGAATTGTTTACCAAATGGAATACCAATTATAGTAATACAGCATATTAGTCCTAGTAGTAGATTTTCTAAGGCTAACGGGATTCCTGAAATTAATAGCCAGAAGATGTTGGCAATAGTACTCATGGTTCCTCCACCATATACCACTTGCTTGCCAAAGGGCCAAAATGATAGGCCGGCAAATTTGAAGCATTGTAGGCCAATTGGTATACCAACAATTGTAATACACCATATAAAGCCTGCCAAAACCCAAGATAGGCCACTAATAATGCCACCACATATAAACCATAAAATGTTTCCAAGTAAATTCATAATAGTTCCTCGCTAAACTTTATAATTTGTATTTTCGGCCTTGTTTATTTGATCAAGACATTTATGCATGATATCTTTTCTTCCTCTATTGCTTAATACTTGAACCAAATCAAAACCCGGTCTTCTATTTCCTTCAATAAAGGTACAACCATTTTCGGTTACTGCCACATCCCATCCAACGACATGTATCTTATCTGAAACCTTGGCTGCTTCTAAACAAGTTTCCTTAACAATGTTCCAATTTGGAATTTGATAACCATCAAACTTTATATTCGAGAAAGGATGGTATTCATATTCATGGTTATCTTTATCATAGGCATTCCCTATTAGCTTACCTGTTTTTATATCAACTAAAGCTGCCATGCCACCTTGATGAAAGTTGTCAACGTTACTCACGCCATTACCAAAGCGCATCATCGCGCATAAGATTTCACTATTATTGTTATAACCAAAAGTCATAACTCTAATTGTATTAACACTCTTACTAGCAAATTTATTAACATCTGGATGTTGTTTAACATAACCCTCTAATAGAATATTTTGGCTTGTTATTTCATTGTAGAATTCATCAATATCTTTAATATCACTACTTAATATTTTCTTAACATCCTTACCTGCTAAACCATTAACTGGTTTATACATGATTTCTTCGTTGTTTTTTAGAAAAGTAGAAAGTTCTTCTTTACTTCCTTTATAAAAGCTATCGCGATAAATATATTTCTTAAAATTACTTAAGAAGTTTGATTTAATTGTAAAGAATTCCTTATAAGCACTAGGACTCACAATTTCATAAAACTTATCTTGTGTCTTAATTGTTGCGTATTCTAATATTTCATCTTTACTTCTTGCATAAAGTTTGTAGTTAAGATAATCACTATATCCAGAGCCAATCATATTGAAACAATGAATAAAGTCAAAGAATAATTTTGTTTTACTTTTGCCGGTTTCCTTTGAAACCTCATCAAGCTTATTTAAAAAATTATTTAAGTTGCCACTTAAGGCATAATTTAAAATACTCATATGCTTTAATCAATATAGAATGCTCTACCCTCATTACGCTTGCTAGCTTCAGGTTCTTCACCATCAACATAACCAAGAGCTAAATTGCCAATACCTTCATATTCACCTTCAACCCCTAAATCTTTTAGAAGTTGTTTAAACTCGTCTTTTTCAAATTCTTGTTTAGCACGATGAATCCAAATAGAACCAAGCCCTAAAGAATGAGCTGCTAACATCATGTTTTCCATTACTAAGCTGCCATCATAAATAGAAGTAGGCGCGCTCTTATCGCCTAGTACAACCATTACAACAGGAGCGCCATAGAAAGGATCAAAGCCTTTATCCCAACCACCTATTTCACAGTTTGTCTTAGATAGTTTATCTCTTAATTCTTTATTAGTTATTACAAGAGTAATTGTAGCTTGTCTATTCTTACCACTTGGCGCATATAAACCAGCTTCTACAATTTGTTTAATATCTTCCTTATCAGGCATTGTATTCTTAAATTTACGAATACTTCTTCTAGTCTTAATATTTTTTAATACTTCGTTCATATCTTTGCCTCCACTATTATTTTAATCTAAAAAGTCGATAAGAATTGTATTTAATATCTCTAAATTATTACATATACAATGATTATCTTTAAAAGATAGATATTTTTTATTCTTTTCTATCGCCTTCTTATATTTATCGATGAAATCAATACTATATCTTTGTTTAAATTCAATTAAATCTAAACCGTATATTGTCCTAAGTGACATCATTACGTTTTCAAACATCAAATCATCTTTGTCTAGTGATAAATCTTCAATGATAGTCTTATTGTTTAAATAATCATTAATATTTTTTGTATAAGTATATCTTCTATTGCCTACCTTACTAGCACTGCCTGGTCCAATACCAATAAAATCATCATATTTCCAATAGCCTAAATTATGTCTAGACTGATATCCTTCTTTAGTAAAATTAGATATCTCATAATGAATAAAGCCATTATTCTTTAGTGTTTTCTCGATATATTCATACATATCCGCTTCCGTTTCAATATCTAAAGTAGTATAGCCTTTTCTTTTAAATAACGTATTATCTTCGATAGTTAAAGAATAAATAGAAATATGTTTTATGTCTAAACTCAATATATCATCAATTGTCTTTTTTAAAATAGCTATTGTTTGAAATGGTAATGAATACATTAGATCAACCGATATATTATCCATTTCTTCTTGTTTAAATAAGGAAATAACTTCCTTTACTAATTTAAAATCATGTTTACGATTCATTATTTTAAGCAGTTTATCATCACTACTTTGAACACCAATTGAAACTCTATTTATATTGTATTGTTTAAGCAATTTAATCTTTTCTAAATCAACAGAATCAGGATTAACTTCAATCGTATATTCTTTAACTTCTTTTGCAAAAGGTTGAATTATTTCTAATAAAGCTTTTAGATCCTCTATATCTAAACAACTAGGTGTTCCCCCACCTATATAAATAGTTTCATAATTATAAAAAGGAAGATTATTTAAATCCTCCCTAATACTATTTAAATATTTCTTTACTAGTTCCTTATTTTTAATTGTATGGGCAAAATCACAATAGCCACATATACTACTACAAAAAGGAACATGAATATATAAATGTTTAATCATCGTCGTCTAAAGAAAGAACAGCCATAAATGCTTCTTGTGGTATTTCCACACTGCCTACAGCCTTCATTCTCTTCTTACCTTCTTTTTGTTTCTCAAGCAGCTTCTTCTTTCTTGAGATATCACCACCATAGCACTTAGCTAAAACATCTTTTCTAAGCGATTTAATGTTGGTTCTAGCGATAATTTTATTGCCAATAGCTGCTTGTACCGGAATCTCAAATTGTTGCTTAGGAAGAAGTTCCTTTAGCTTAGAAGTAATTTTTTGTCCTCTGCTATAGGCAAATTCACGATGGACAATAATTGATAAGGCATCGACCATTTCGCCATTTAATAAGATATCCATCTTAACTAGATCTGATTTACGATAGCCTATTAGTTCATAATCTAATGAAGCATAGCCTCTAGATACGGACTTTAATTTATCAAAATATTCAAAGATTATTTCCGAAAGAGGCATCTCATATACAAGTTGATTACGATTATCATCAATATAAACCATATCCTTGTAGATGCCACGTTTTGATTGTGATAGTTCCATTACAGGACCTATATTATCACTTGGTACCATGATACTAGCTTTTACATAAGGCTCTTCAATAAAATCAATTCTAGTATTATCTGGCATCATACTAGGATTATCAATATATTCTATACTGCCATCAGTCAATGTGACTTTATAGACAACCGATGGTGCAGTGGCAATTAAAGAAAGATTATATTCTCTTTCTAGTCTTTCTTGAACTACCTCCATATGTAATAGTCCTAAAAAGCCAAGTCTAAAGCCAAAGCCTAGAGCCTTTGATGATTCAGCTTCAAAAGTTAAAGATGAGTCATTTAATTGTAACTTTTCCAAGGCATCTCTTAAGTCGTTATACTTACTGTTATCAGTAGGATACATACCACAATAAACCATTGGATTCATCTTACGATAACCAGGTAATGGCTCAGCACAAGGATTATCAACTAGAGTAATAGTATCACCAATAAAGACATCTTGAATTGATTTAATTGAAGCGCAAAGATAGCCTACTTCACCAGCTTTTAAAGTATCTCTTTTAACTTCATTTGGCACCTTTACACCAAGTTCAGTTACTTCATATTCAGTATTAGAATGAAGCATTCTAATTTTATCGCCTACTTTAATTTGACCTTGTTTTACACAAATAAAGACAACAACTCCTCTATATGAATCATAATATGAGTCAAATACTAAAGCTTGGGTAGGATTATTTATATCGCCCTTTGGACAAGGAAGCTTTTTTACTATACCCTCTAAAACATCTTCCACATTTAATCCTGTTTTAGCACTAATACAAGGCACATCAGAGCAATCAAGTCCAATTACATCTTCAATTTCTTTCTTAGTCCTTTGAATATCAGCACTAGGTAAATCAATTTTATTAATTACTGGAAGTATTTCTAAATCATTATCTAAAGCTAAATAAGTATTGGCTAATGTTTGGGCTTCTATGCCTTGTGAGGCATCGACTACTAAAATTGCCCCATCACAGGCCGCCAAAGATCTAGATACTTCATAAGAAAAGTCAACATGTCCTGGTGTATCAATTAAATGAAAAATATAATCTTGGCCATCTTTAGCGTGATATTTTATTTGTACCACATTAAGTTTAATGGTAATGCCTCTTTCTTGTTCAAGATCTAATGAATCAAGAATTTGGCTTGTTACCATCTCCCTTTTAGTAAGTGTATTAGTAAGCTCTAGAATACGGTCAGCTAAAGTTGATTTACCATGATCAATATGTGCAATTATTGAAAAGTTTCTAATATTTTTATTCATAATTCTCTAAAAATTTCTCTCCAACTAAATTCTTTCCATTACCGTTATAGAAGCTTTTACCATCCATGGTATTCTTACCTTCTGGCCTTATCTTATATACTTTTATAAAACCATTTTGACAATCGATTCTTAAATAATCTTCTTCAAGTCCCATAAATACACAAGGGATTGTATTATTAGAATAATCAAAGCCTACTTCCATAAATTTATATTTCTTATTATCTAAGATACTATAAGCGCCAGGGTTATCTAATAGCCCTCTAATATGGTTGTATACTTTTAAGACGTCATCATTAAAGTTAATATATTCATCTTGTTTAGTAAGATTATAGGCAAAAGTAACTTCATTTTCGTTTTGAGGTAGGCGCTTAAATTCACCTTTAAAAAATGATGGTAAAAACTCAATTAAAGCTTCTCTTGCAACATCACTTAATTTATTAAATAAAGTAGTATTTGTATCTTTAATATCAATAGGCAATTCCTTAACATATAAGATATCACCTGCATCCATCTTTTTGGTCATATAAATAATTGAAATGCCTGTTTTAGTTTCACCATTGATGATTGAATATTGGATAGGCGCTCCACCCCTATATTTAGGAAGTAAAGAACCGTGGGTATTAATAGCCTTATATTTTGGATAATCAATTAATATACTAGGAATAAATTGACCATAGGCGCAAGTGATGATTAAATCAGGTTTTAAATCTAAAATATCTTGGTAATCATCTTTAATAGAAATAGGAGTAAAAACTGGCAAATTATATTTAAGTGCCATTTCTTTAACTGGACTAGGTGTTAATACTTGTTTACGCCCTACTTTTTTATCCGCCTGGCTAACTACGCCGACAACATTATATTTATTTTCTAATAAGCCCTCTAATACATTAGCTGCAAAAGCAGGTGTTCCCATAAAAACTATTCTTTCATTCATAAAAAAGATTATATCATAAATTGCATTTACTAAAGGACTTTGGTATAATTTGTAAGCGAATTGAATAAGGAGGGTTTTATGGCAAATATTAAGTCACAAAAGAAGAGAGCTCTTACAAATGCTAAAAAGAATCTATTAAATTCATCTGCAAAGTCACAATTAAAGACAGCTATGAAGAAAGTTGAAAAAGCTGTTGAAGCAAAGGATAAAGAACTTGCAGTTAAAGCATACAATGAAGCTAACTCACTTCTAGATAAGGCTGCATCTAGTAAATTAAAGCATAAGAACTATGTTGCTAGACAAAAAGCTAGATTAGCTAAACTAGTTAGTAGCTTAGGTTAATTAAATTAAGTTCCATTCGGAACTTTTTTTATGCCCAAAATAAAAACTGGTTTCCCAGTTTTTATTCTTCAACATTATGGAATATTTCTTGAACATCTTCTACTTCATCAAGAAGATTTAGTAGACGGTTCCACATTTCCTTATCATGATCATCAGTTAATGTTACATATTCTTGTGGAAGCATCTTGATTGCGCATACCGAATATTCACAATCTGGAATTAATGCATCAATTGCTTCTTGTGCTTTATGTAAATCACTTGGAGCAGTATATACAGTCATAACGCCATCTTCTACTTCTAAATCATTAACATCGACATCAGCTTCGATAAGCGCTTCTAGCATCTTATCTTCATCATCGTAATTAAATGATAAGACACCTAGATTATCATAGTTGAATGATACTGAACCCTTTACGCCTAACTTGCAATGTGCTTTATTGAAACATTGGTTCATAGCAGCAACTGTTCTATTTGAATTATCAGTTAAACAATCAATGATAATTGTTGCACCGCCTGGACCAATACCTTCATATCTTAAAGAATCGTAAGATTCAGTAGAACCACCTTTAGCCTTTTCAATAGCTCTCTTGATTACATCAGCCGGAACTTGATTGGCCTTAGCTTCTTTAATCTTACTTCTTAAAGTTAAGTTCATTTCAGGATCAGGAACACCACTCTTTGCGGCAATATAAATTTCCTTGCCATATCTAGAATAAATCTTAGATTTAATTGCAGCTGTTTTAGCCATAGCTGCAGCTCTTACTTCATGTGCTCTTCCCATTAAATTTTACCTCACCTACAACATTATATATTTTTTTAATTTATTGACAAATATTTCGTTATTAGAAACGAACTTTTTTGGCTCAAAATTTCTCAATTCCGCTAATTTTTCATCAAAATTATCATTATCATTCATTACTAATATGTAACCTTTTTGAAAATAAGCATTTGCAATCTGTAATTGATGATCATTTTGATGTTCGCCATATTTTGAAAGTCGTGGTACAGCCAAGACCTTTTTATCGTTTTTTAAACAATTAACAATTGTTCCAACTCCTGCATGACAAACAATAAAATTAGCCTTCTTTAAATAGTTATCAAAGTCATCCTTATTCAAATATTTAAATAGTTTTAATTTATTTGACTCATATTCTGTAAAACCATTTTGCACAATTATTTCATCATCAATATTACTATTTTCTAGATAATCTAATAATCTTTTAAATGGCTTATCTTGAGTTCCTAGTGTTACAAATATCATTAGAATATCGACCCCCAATACTCAGCATTTGGATATACTTCTAATAGTTCAGGCCATTGCACAATAAACTTATCAGCTATTGGATAAATCATTTTACCGGCCTTAGTTCCGGTTGTGATATTAGCCAAAGTTTCAATCCAAATAACCTTCTTTTTAAACATATGGGCAATCTTGCACATTGGCACAGCCGTATGTGTTCCAGTACTAATTACAAAATCAGGTTTGATTTTAATAAACATAAAAAAGGATAAAAGAATGTTAAAAGGAAATATAAATAGATAAGCAAGCAAATGATCTTGAGTACCATATACTAGATATTTAACATTTTGATATTTTTCTTTTAAGAATAATGTAGATGGTGTCTTTTCGGTAACAATCGTATATTCAACATCATCAAAAAGCTTCTTTAACGCAAGAAGCTCCTCTAAATGTCCACCACCGCTAGATATAAATAATACTTTTTTCATAATAATAGGAGATGTTTCCATCTCCTATTATACTATTTGTTTAAATTGTTTTTAAGTAGCTCTAATACTTCTTGTTCAGTTTGCATATGAATCGCTTTATCAGCAAGTTCTTCCATTTCTTTCTTAGAAAGACCATTAATAATCTTTCTAGCTCTTAAAATAGAAGTTGCTGACATCGAGAACTCATCAAGACCTAAGCCTAGAAGTAACGGAGCAGCATTAGGGTCGCCAGCCATTTCGCCACACATACCAGCCCACTTGCCTTGTGAATGAGCACCATCAATTGTCATCTTAACAAGTCTTAGGATAGATGGATTAAGTGGTTGATATAAGTAAGATACTTTTTCACTCATTCTATCAGCTGCCATAGAATATTGAATTAAGTCATTTGTACCAATTGAGAAGAAATCAGCATGTTTAGCAAATTCATCTGCAAGAATAGCACTAGCAGGAATTTCAACCATCATACCAACTTCAATCTTGTCAGCTACTTTAATGCCTTCACTAATTAGTTTTTCTCTTTCTTCATTATAAATAGCCTTAGCATCTAAGAATTCTTTTACTGTAGCAATCATCGGGAACATGATGCATAGTCTTCCATAAACTGACGCTCTAATTAAAGCACGAAGTTGTGTTCTAAAGACATCTGTTCTATCTAAGCAGAATCTAATTGCACGATAGCCCAAGAATGGATTCATTTCCTCTGGGAAAGTGTAGTAATTAAGTTTCTTATCGCCACCGATATCTAGTGTTCTAACAACAACCTTCTTACCATTCATGCCTTCTAGTACAGCCTTGTATGCTTCAAATTGTTCTTCTTCACTTGGGAAGTCATTAACCGAATTCATATATAAGAATTCTGTTCTAAATAGGCCGACACCTTCACCACCATTTTTAATAACGCCTTCAACATCATTTGGACCGCCAATATTACCAGCAAGTTCTACTTGATGGCCATCTGTTGAAATAGTTTTTTGATTAACTAAAACTTCAAGAGCCTTCTTTTCTTCTAAGAATTTAGCTTGTTTTTCTTTATAAGTTTTAATTTCTTCTTCGCTAGGATTAACAATCGCAACACCATCAACGGCGTCAAGAATTAAAGTATCACCATTAACACAGCTTGTCATAATGTTACCAGTACCAACGATAGCTGGAATTTCAAGTGATCTAGCCATGATAGCTGAATGGCTTGTTCTACCACCAATCGAAGTACAAAAGCCTAAAGTAAATTTCTTATTTAAGCTAGCCGTATCAGAAGGTGTTAAATCTTCTGCAACAATAATTACTTCTTCATCAATACTAGTTAAATCAGGAATAACAAGTCCTAAACAGTTACATAATAAACGATATGAAACATCTTTAATATCAGCAGCTCTTTCTTTGAAATAAGCATCATCCAATGATTCAAACATTGAAATCATTGAATCAGATACACTCTTACAAGCAAAATCAGCACTATTTCCTTCATTAATCATAGCCTTAATTTGATCGGCATATTCAGGGTCTTGAGCCATCATGAGATGCGCATCAAAGATAGCTAATTCTTCATCAGATAGATTAGCACTAGCCTTTTCTTTAACCTTGTTGATATCTTCAACAGTCTTATTTAAAGCCTTTTCAAAGCGAGCAAGTTCTTCATCTACACTGCCTTTATTTTCATTGTCTACATTAATAACTGGTGATTCTAATTTATATACTTTGCCAATAGCGATTCCACTACTTGCGGCGATACCTTTAATCATTTTTAATCCTCCTACACCATTAAAAATTTTACATTATTTTAGCGGACTAAACAACTAAGGAAATTATAATAAGCGGGTTCACGATATCGATAATAAGTTGATTGTGAAATGTATTCTGCATACCAATCACCCTTTTTGCCTAGTATCACTTCGTTTTCAATAATGAGTTTATCATTATCATTTAAGGTAGCGACGCAACTTTCGATTCTATTAATTAAATCTTCAGAATATAAGCGATCATTTTCATACCTTTTATATGGTCCTTGATAGTTAGATTCACTTTTTGATTTATTGCTCAAATAGCACATCGATAATTCATCAATTACATTTTTCGGATTCTTTAAATTAGCTTTTGTATAATAGTTCATTGGCAAACTTCAATCAGGCCATATTGACCATCGTTTCGCTTATATACAACAGCAACTTTCTCACTATCTACATCTTTATAGATAAAGAAACTATGTGACAACATTTCCATTTGTAGAATGGCCTCATCTAAAGACATTTCTTCAGCATAAATATTCTTAGTCTTAACTGGAACATCAGCTTCACCATTATCTTCTTGATAAAAGCTTACAGCTAAAGAGTCTTTATGTCTTCTTGATAAACGCGATTTTTGTCTTCTAATTTGGTCCTCGATTTTATCAATAGCTAAATCAACGCCTGTCTTAAAGTCATCATGAACAATTTCAGCACGGCATAGACCAACTTTTGTTGGAATAGTTACTTCAATTTTTAAAGATTGATTGTAAACTTTAACCGTTACTCTAGCAGTAGTATCTTCGCTTACTGCAAAATACTTAGTTAAAAATGACAATCTTCCTTCAATGTGCTCTCTCATTTCGTCAGTAATAGTGACATTTTCTCCATAAATAACAAACTTCATAATTTTTCTCCTTTTCTAAATTATATTTGTTCACATAACCACTTATAGACTAGATAAAGTCCATAAGCATCCAGACTACAATATTCAATTAATTCGTTAATAATTTTTCCTTCATCAATGTTTTCGCTATCTTTATCAATATCACGCCAGCTATACACTGCATTCATACCATTGTTTATTTCTAAATCTTTATAATCATAATCAGAAATAGCGTTAACAATACTTTTTAAAGAATAATTCCCTCGCATTCTAGTATCATAAATAAGCCCTTCCAAAAACGGTGTAGCAAGATCTTTAAAACGGCTATTTATTTTATTGAGTTTTTCACTATATTCAGGAAAATATTCTATCAATTCTTTAATACGAATGCATTCTGCGCCATAGGCATTATAGGCTAAAATAGGTCCTTTTTTAGGGATATACTTTAGTAATCCTTGGGCGAACTCTCTACGGCAATCACCCTTTCCAACAAAGGTATAATGTTTTAATTCATTATTTTCATCAAGAACATATATTACATATTCAAAAGGCAAAACTTTTAAAGGCTTCATCTTATTGTATTGAGGTATTAGATAAGTATCCCATTCAAAATCTAAGAAAGTGATTGGTCTAGTATTTAATTTACTTAAATAGTTTTTTAGAGCGTACTTATTTACATATAAGCCATTATTCTTACTAGCCATGATTTGAGCATATTGCACTCTATTACCTTCAAGCAAATTAAGATCAACATCCTTTAACCTTGTAACGCCCTTTTTATACATCTTATCTTTATATTGACTAGAAACAAGAGTTAAGATACTATCTTCAGGTAAATCTTTTTCTTCTTTGAAACAATCATAATAGTAGCTACATTGATTGCGTAAATGACAGCTTCTTGTTTTAATTGGCGAATAGGCATTTAAATTAGTAGCCTTTATCCTATCGATTAAATATTTATAATCAACAATTTCCTTGTTTAGATAATCTAATAGACGCTCATCATTTTTTTTATTAGTCAAAATAAACAAGCTATCTACATCAAGTACTTCATCAAATACATACTCGCCATTAATATAGGCAATATATACCTCTTTTACTTCAATACCTAGATTTTCTAATACCTCGAGATTTATACGATAATAAAAGGGATCTAATTCTTTAATAGAAGTACTATTATAAATAAAGTAAATATCGTATCCGCCATCTACTTTATGCATCAAAGGCACTTTGATTCTTAATTCATAGTCTTCAAAACGGGTTTTTAAAAACCAATCATAATTATCTTTTTGGTCAAAGAAACGCTCATTATTATCGTTTACAACGCCCTTATAATAGTTATCTATCTTTAAATATCTAATTAATAAGTCATTTAATGATTCATCACTTCTTAAGTAATGATTGTTAGTAGTTTGCTTGCTAGATAAGAAATACAATCTTGGACAACGCACAAACTTCTTTAAGTCCTCAATATGATACATAAAATATCTTCCTTGATTACATTATATCATTATCTTAAATGCATAAAAGCACTTGACGCACAAGTGCTTTTAATAAGTGGGGGTTATGATTAATCAGTATAATAGATTTTTTCTCCGACAAGTTCAGGGCGATAGACAATTTCTCCCGAATCTTTATCGAAGTTATTTTGTTGAAGGCGACCCTTTACAATGACATTATTTCCTTTCTTAATTCTTTCGCAGGCCTCACTCGCAACATTTTTAAATAGGGTAACTTTAAATTCATCGCAACTTGGATTATCTGCATTCTTATAAGCTCTCTCAACAGAAATTAATAGATTGCAATACTTATAACCTTTTTCAGTTTCGATAAGCTCAGGCTTCTCCAGTGCTCTACCATAAAATTTAAATTCGTTCATTTTTTCCTCCTTTCTAGTTACTTACACCTATAAAGTAACATTAGTTCAGAAGAAAAAATTCCCAAATTATTCCCAAATTTTTCTCATTTTCCACAGTGTGCAATGTGGATAAGTGAATAATTATTATAGTTAAAGCTTTTAAAAACGGACTTTATATCATCTAAAGAAATGTTGATAAGTATTTGAATACTTTTAAAATAAAAAATCCCCACTTGCAGAAGTGTGCTGTTATTTATAGCTAAGCCCTTTATTCATCGTCTTTTTTTGGAGTAAAAATCTCTATAATGTAGTGTTTTAGGGTTACATATAGCCTTATCTAGTAGTATTTTTACTTTTTCAAGTTTGTTATATGGACTATTAACTATAAATGAAAATAGATTAAGATAATTCTGTAAATCATCTCTATTAAAACCAGAATGAGAATTTAAAAAGCTTTTTAATAAGAAACACATGTTGTTTACTTCTTTTAAAGGATTATCTTTATCATCAAGTTTAGCTAATTCTTTTGAATTATAAGCTCTATGTTTTAAGTTAAGTTCTTCTATTAATACACTATGGCTATGTTCTTTATCGTGTATTAATAAACTGCCTGGTTGTATATGGTTTATAAATGTATTTTTAGTACTTGATATTGTTGGTTTACCTTTGCCTTCTAGTTTTATATATCTATAGCCATGATTATCAACGCCTATTCCTATTACGTATTTATTCTTAGATATGCCTCTTAGCTTTTTACCATCTTTTAAAACTAAATCTTTATGTGTTACTGAATAAAAGGTTTCATCTATTTGAACCTTGTCTTTAAGAACTATGTCATCTTGGTAATCTTCCAATAATAAAAATAGCTTATGTAACCAATATGGTGTTGTTGATTCACTATTTCTATTATTTAGCGAAATAGCTCTATTACTTTCATAGCTTAATGTTTCTAGAATATATTCTATCCATTCTAAAACGGGTATTTTATGATCCTCGAATATTGTTCCAGTAAGAATATTAAAGTTCTTCTTACAATCATTGCAGTAATACTTTTGTAGGCTTGAAGCATATAAACCATTCTTTTTAAAGTTGGATGAATGACATCTTGGGCAACACTTAGGTGAATATGAATTTAAAAGCATTGATTCATTAACATCAATAATCTTTTTATGATGATGATTAAAGCACTCTAAATAGTTAGAACGAATAAAAGTTTCAATAGGCAAAAGGTCATCCTTGTTATCCCAAGGAGTGGCACGCCTAGAAGGGTTATATAT
>CAVCDR010000110.1:0-18700 GCA_963601025.1 Agathobacter sp.
AAAACATAACTTATCGAACTCTTTTTCTTCTTGAATTCTTTGACCATTAGAATCTAGAACTATCTTTCCATTTTCATCTAGCTTATCAACCATTCTTGTTTCTTTAGTTGGAAATGGAGCTAGAATAATCAATCCTTTTTCACCCTTATTAACTTGTCGATTGAAGTTGTACTTCCAAGCATTATATCCAGCTACATGAGTGGCATTAGGATTTTGGTAAAGTATTAATAACGTATTGTTTAATGAATAGTTATGAAACTTACTTAGACATGATAAATATTCTTTGAATTTATCTGATGAATAAACGTCTTTAACACCTTGTTCAATCATTTCAAATGCTTGTGCAGTTTTATCATTATTCGCCATAGTATCACCATCCTTTCTAAATAGGTAAAAAAACATTACCGCTACGGTAATGTTAGAAAATATCTGTATTGTAAATTATTGTTCAAGAGATGTTGAATCAAGAAGAAAATCATAAATATTCATGGTTAAAATACCGTAATCATCATAGTGAGGTTGAACAATATCCTTTGTGATGACGATTTTCTTGAATGAATCATCGATTTTTCTAAATGGTCTGATTTCTTGAATGCGTTTGGCTTCATCAGGTAATGAATATGCAGATTGAATGTAATATCTTGCAGAGCCGAGGTTACATACAAAATCGACTTCTAGTTGTTTACGGATTACTTTGCCAGATTTATCTTTTTCTGCAATTGGGATAACACCTACATCTACACTGTATCCTCTCATACGAAGTTCGTTATAAATTACATTTTCCATAGAGTGAGTCTGTTCAAATTGTCTAAAATTTATTCTTGCATTGCGAAGCCCCAAATCAGAGAAGTAATATTTCTTTGGCGTTTCAATATAGGCCTTGCCTTTGATATCGTAACGTAGTGCGGATTCAATTAAAAACGAATCTTCAAAATAATCTAGATATTTTTTTATAGTCACTGCCGTAATCTTTGATTTTTTCACACTTTTGAATGTATTGCGCAATTTCTCAGGATTCGCTAATGAACCAATAGATGAAGATAAGATATTTAATAGATCTTCTAGTTCAGAAATGTTTTTTATCCTGTTTCGAGTAGTGATATCTCTAATGTAAATCTCATTAAATAAATTTTGCAAAGCTTTTGCTTTATCATTTGGATCTTCTCTTAAAACAACCAAAGGTATTCCACCATATAGCATATACTCAGATAATCCTATATATTTATCACCATTATAAACAGTCATAAACTCTGAAAAGCTTAATGGATACATATGCACTTCATCACCACGCCCAGCAAATTCAGTAGCGATATCTTTAGAAAGAAGTTTTGCGTTACTTCCAGTCACAAATACATCCATGTTATCTTTTCTTAAATATCCATTTAAGACACTTTCAAAACAATCAAGCATTTGAACTTCATCCAAAAGGAGATAATACATTTCATTATCTATAACTTTAGAATTAATATATGTTATAAATTTTTCTGGATCAACTCCACGCTTTTCTTTCTCAATTTCAATCAAACTCTCGCCAATTAAATAGAGATCATCTGCAGAGTCAAAGGCAAAACGAATAATATGGTTGCCGTCCACATCATTTTCTAAAAGATGATTATAAAACAAATTGTTTAATAAATATGATTTCCCGCATCTTCGAATTCCTGTAATCACTTTAATCAAACCATTGTTTTTTCTTTTGATTAATTTGTTTAAATAAAAATCTCTACGTATATCCATAAATGAACCTCCTTAGAAAGGATTTTTGCAACCTTTAACAGTTTTCTATCTTATTATAATCGTCACAAGGACTGAAAATCAATATAACCATCTCATTTCGGAAAGGATTTTTGCAACTTTTAACACTTTTCTATTCTTAATTCAATTTATCCAATTAAATAAAAGCATCTACCATATCGATAGATGCTAATACACGCATACAAGCGTCATTAATTAAATGGATTACTAATTTGGAAGCAATCCAAGTCAACGTAGTCACTTTCGTGTTTTTTTGAATGCTTTGATTTTTCTTTCATCTTGTTTTTGTTATTTGCATTCGCAAGATAGGCTTTGTTGTTTGGATTGTGCTGATTAGCATAATCATTTAATTGTTTCTGAGTATGCGTTTTTGATGAAACTTTATTTGCCATTTCATCTTCTCCTTTCTCCTTGAATCCATAACTAATTACGCACATGATAGCGGACACTACTTGTCACCTTCAAAGCTGCATCTAATTTAAACTAGATATCATTGCATTTAATTAATCCTCAAGGTTGGAGATAAATTTAAGATCTTAGCGCTTAAATTATCATTTGAATTTTATCATCAAAACTATCAGCCTAATTAATGATATTCTCTATTTAGCTATCAATTTTGATAGGACAACAATCCTTTTGTTATTATCCCTTGTATCACAAGTAACTAAAGTCATAAGCTTATCGTCTGTATCAACAGTTACTCCTGTTTTATATAATTCACGATTGATAGAATCGGATATAAAGGCATTAAAGGAATTGTTTGAATCCCAACTAACTTGCGTGAATTCTAATGAATCATCTAGATTATTTAGATTAACATTTAATACCGCAAAGATTTGATAGGTTCTTGTTTCTAGTTCGGTAATAAACTTAAAAGTATCATGGCTTTTGTAGTAAGCTTGATTTACATAATTCATAAGTGGAGTAAATAAGATATTGTCCCATTTACTTGAATGACCATAAATCACAATATTCTTTGAATTGATATTTCCATCACTTGAAATAAAGGGAATACCTGCATTGGCATAGTTCTTTTCAAAGTTTCTTCGCACATAATAATCATTATCAGGTGCTTGTACGATTGGTTCATAGATAACGCGTTCATCAAATTCTAATATTCCGACAATATCATCATTAGTTTGTTTAAGAAGAGATAAAGAAAGCTCCTTTTCAGAATCCTCCTCATTTTCTTCACTATTAGATTTTATTGTTTCATCCTCTTTTGTATCCACATAATAATTTGAATAATCATAAGCTTTCTTTGTTCCAAATTGATAATATAACAGGCCACCAATCAAACTTAATGCAGTGATAGTAATTGCGGCTATCTTTATTTTCTTATACTTCATACTTTCTATACCCCAGTATTTGGAACAACAATACGTTCATTTTCAAAATAGTAAATGACAGTATCTGTATCTTTATCGGCCTCTACTTTATATGCTTTTGATTTATCGGCTAATTGATAAGAAGTAGGTGCTTTGATTTCTTTAAATTCATATTCATGACCATAAATCGCATCAGCAAGCACTGCTTTACCATCTTTAATGACATGTTTAGTAACTTCTTCACTACCTACTTTTCTAGAATAATAAGTACCATCATCAATATCTAAGATGATTTGTTTATTTTCATCGGTCTTAACAGTCTTAACAATCTTGGTGAAATCTTCATCCTTAGAGATTTCATATTCTTCATCTTTATCTGTTCCAACAATCATCAAATGACCAGAAGCTAGTGTAGTTACGTATTTATCTAACGTTTTATCATAGACTTCAAAAATAGCTCCATTTAATAAATGGTCTTGATGATCTTTATCTACTTTATTTACATCTAGTTCTAAACGACGTTTTTCATTATTAAGTTCTAATGAAACAGGTACAGTAGCTTTTGTCGTATCTTCATCATATTCAAAAGTGAATTCATGTTCTTCTTCATCTAATACAAAACCCACATTTGTTTCTAATTCTTTAACATAATATTCGCCAACAGGAAGATCCAATTGTTCTACATTTTTACCATCTTTATCAATGGTTAATAATCCAACTAAAGAATTTTTTCCAATTAATACTTCATCGTTTAATGCAATATCATTTTTAGAATATACGCCAAACACAACATCCTTATACGCGTCTTTATCTTCATCTTCAAAAGTCTTTGTGATATCAAGCTCTAGCTTTTGTCTTTCATTGACATAAGCCTGTTTGATTTCAACAACATCAATCATTTGACCCGCATATTCAATGTCAAAATCATAGGTATTCTCATCGAGTACAAAACCTGTTTGTGTTGCGATTTCTTTAATAGAATAATTACCTAGCTGTAACAAAGCAGAAGTTGTAACACCATCACCTGTAGTAAATGTATCTACAACATCACCTTTGTTAAACCATACAGTTCCTTCTGGAGTTACGATATCTTCACGTGCTGTAATTTCATACGTAACACCAGATAAATATTTTTCTTCATAAGTTGGTGTATAGATTGTTCCATAATCAGATTCTGTTTCAGTTACACCACTTAACATTTCACCATATTTTTCAACATAGACTTGTCCTTTTTGAGTGGTATTATCAAAGTTCATAAAGATTTCTGTACTTGATCCATCGACATTGACTGGAATTTCAGTATCTTTTAATACATAACCTTGTGGAGCTTTAATTTCGACAATCTTGTATACACCATATTTTAGTGGACTTGGTAAATGTACAGATCCATTTTCATCTGTGACAAATGTATCGGTTTCATATTTTGTAGGATAGGTAACGGTTTGTTTTACATAGTTTCCATCGCTATCTTTCAATTTGAATTCAACCCCGCTAGCAGGAATTCTTTTCCCAGTTTCTGCGTCTGTTTTATAAATGGTTAATTCAGCTTCAACTTCATTGTTATAGATGTTATAGAAATACGTTTTGTTGTTTTGATCAATCTTCATTTCAAATGGTTGTAATGTTTCATAACCTTCTTTTTCTCTTTCCTTAATGATGTAAGTCCCATAAGGAAGATAATCACTAATAGCTCTACCATCTTCATCCGTCGTTAAAGTAGCAACAGTCTTATTGCTTGATTTAAGGATGATATCAAATACAAAGTTCTTGCCTGGTTTATCAATATGTGAACCATCATTATTACTGTCAATTGTTTTTGCGATTTCAATTCTTCCTTTAATGACTTGATCTTTGATGGTTGTGCTAAAAGTAGAAGGTGTATTATCACCAGAATATTTAAGTTCAACACTATTACAAGTGCTATTGTTTAAATAGCCTTCAGGTGCAGCAACTTCGCATATATTTAATGTTGTGCCAACAGGATATTTCTTAGATTTAGCTTTTGAACCATTTGTTGTGATGGTTTCTAAAGTATTGCCACTTGAATCTTTTATGGCAAATGTTGCTCCATTAAATGTTGCATCACCTTGTGTGGATGTTCCTGTTTCTGCATCCTGCTTTTCCACTTCAATATTTGCATAGAGCAATTCAAAATTCAATTTAAAATTAGGGGAAGGATCTCTTCTGCTTGCTAGATAAATAACTCTTTGATATCCAGCAGAACCGTAGATAATATTTACATCTCTTGCGCCAAAGTTTCTTGAGAAAGTAAGTGTATTATCATAGTTTTCTGAAGTAATAGATACCGTTAAATCATTTCCATTTACAGAAGCATTAACACCATTTCCACACGTAATGGAATAATTACTCAAGGTTCCTTTTGAATCCGTTAAAGTAACCGGAGTATTTAAGCCCATCTTAATTGTTTGATTGTTGAATGAAGGTCTTCCTTGAGGTGTGCTTCTTAAACTATTGATTTCATTAACTTCATTTGAAATATCATATGTTGTAGATCCATCCATGTAGTATGGTTGATACCAATTGCCAGTAACAACTTGCCAGATCATGATTTGAGTAGCTACATAATAGTTTTCACTTTCATGTCCTGGATATGAATAACCATAATAATTGATTTCCCAAATAGCTTGTCTTTGCGTTTCGCTTAATTCATCCCATTTAGCAGTATCTTCACTATATTCATTTCCACTTATGAATAATTCCATTGGTTCAATACAAAATACAGTTTTATCACTAACATGAAGCTCAGTTACATAATCGTATCCAAATTGATTGTCGATATAAATCATTGCATATCGACTACCTTGTGAAGTGGTATCTGTAAGCATGATGCCATTTTCATTGATGATTTGATCGGGGAATACATCTTTCACTTGTCCAAGTTCTGTAATTGTATCTAAATCATTCTCCGCGTTTGTTTCTTCTGCATTAATCGTCATTGTATTCATAAATGAATTCAATATCACCAATGCAGATAGAAAGAACTTGCTGCCTTTCTTTAATATATTTTTCATCTTCATTTTCCTTTCATTTAAGTTGTTGCAATAAAAAAAGCGAGAATTTTTCCTCGCTAAAATAATGTATTTCATTTAGATTAAGTTTTTTGATATTAAGTGATAAATATCTTTATGATAATAAGATAATATTTGTTGATTTACATACCCTTTGTTTAAATGAAATATTATCCATTCAATACTCTCTTTCTAAAATTAAAAGGCGATTTCTCGCCTTTTAAGATGTTTAGCAGTTTTCTCTGCACTGGAACAAGTTTAGGTCTTTGTTCCGACCAATGGCATGGGTTTATAGTCTCCATACCGACTCTTCATTTATAAAATATCATTTTTACTAATAAGATACAAATTAAATGATTTTTTCTCATAGACCTTTTTTATTGAATCAAACTTCCATTGCTCCAAAGATTCAATCCGTAATAGGCAATGCTGTGATCGTTTCGATATACCGGTTGAACAGAATAATTTGTGATTTCTGTTTCACCAATATACATCACATCATTTAAGTAATATTCACCACTTGAATTTGCTTCACCTTCCGAAGAAAAAGTTGCATAGTAAGAATTTGAATCCAAGATAACATCACAAACTTGATTTTGATCAACACCACCAGGACAAGCATAATTTGGTTCTACAGGAACTGGAGCAGATTCAATAACTGGCTGTTGAACAACTTCTTGCGTTTTAACTTCTTCAGATTCCTTAACTATTTCTTGTTTGCTAGCACTTATATCTGATTGATTAGTTGAAGTATTTTCTGATACTTTCTTTTGGCTTTCGTTGCTTGTAGCTTTAGAAGTAGTATTTGTTTTATTTTGCGATGAAGTTTTATCTTTGCTTGTACTAGATGCTTTTGAACTTTCTGTTTTTGTTGAAGTTTGTTTACTAACAGTAGCAGTTTTATTTTCATCTGCAACCTTCTTTTCTTCAGATTTTGTTGTTTTATTAACTGTTTTTACTTCTTGTTTACTAACTTTAGTTACTTGTTCACTAACATCTGTTTTACTATTTACAAAACAATAAGTAGCAATACCTAAAATACTTAATAAACAAACAAGACTTATAATTATTTTCTTTCTCATAGTTAATCCTTTCTTTTATCTAACTATCTTTAAAATACCTAGTTTATATTTACTATTCATAACTAGAACTATTTTTTTATTTTCGGATAGTAAATAAATTCTTCGGAAAGTAGGAGGGGTTTTAGGGGAGAAAACAGTCACACTTCCAGGCATAGTCAGACTGCCCCTCCAACAGTCTTTTAAAATCGTAGATACAAAAAAGATAATCGAATCTACAATTATCTCTCTTCTTCTTTTGATCGTTTCTTTGCCCAGTTTTCAAGCAAGTGAATCATAATATCTTTCTTCTTGCCTGGTGAAAGATTCTTTGGGAAATATTTATTAATCTCATTCATTTGAAATGATAGTTTTTCTCTTTGATTTGGCTTTTCTTCAGCTAATGTATCATTAACAAAATCAAAAGTTAATTCTCTATCATGACTTAATCGTTTAAATTCTTGGCATTGCGCTAATGATGGTGTTCTTTGATTATCGTTAATTGAATCAACAACATATTGTTGTTCATCAGAAGTGAGATAAGATAGTTCTACTGCAGGATTAAACGCAATAGTAATATTATCTTCATTTCTTCCATCGACCATTTCTTGTAGTGGCTCAATTAAGTAGGTGAGGCGGATAAATCGCCTGATTTGATTTCTATCTAATCCTAATTGTTCACCTAAAACCTCAACTGAATACTTATTCTTTGACTTCTGCTCAACTTGAGTAGAAGTTGATTTTTCATATTCAACAGGAATATCCGCGTTATCAAACTCGATATCTACTTTCTTTCCTTGATGTTTCATTGCTTCTAGTCGCATTTTATAAGCATAACCACGTTCACTAGGATAGATGTTTTCTCTTTGAATATTAGAATCAACCATTAAGATTGTTGCTTGGTCATCATCCAAATCTCGAATGATAACATTCATTTCTTTTTTGCCTAGCTGTGACATGGCAAATTTACGCCTGTGACCAGATATCATCTCATATGTTCCATCTTCTTTAGGCCGAACAAGGGCAGGCATCAACATATCGTTTTCTTTAATTGAATCAATAAGTTTGGCCATATCTTCATCCATCGTTACATGAAAAGGGTGGTCCTTAAAATCAGATATCTTATCAATAGGAATCTTCATTACCTTTTCGGCACTAGATTCTTGTCTTTCTTTTTCGGTTGAAAACAGGGAATCATAACTAGGCAATCCCAAATCTAGTTTTGGCATGTTGTGCCTCCTTATTCATTTAATAATTCAAAGCTTTCTACAACAACGTTCATTGAATAAAATTTTTGATTGTTTTTTGTATAAGAACTTGTTTGTAGATTGCCAATGATTTTAAGTTTTGTGTTACTAGTACCAACTTTTTCTAATTCTTCAGCAAGCTTTCCAAATGCGATGCATCCAACATAATCAAAACGTGTTCCTTGATCATCTCTTAAACATTTAAGAGTGAATTTTACAAAAGAATTGCCTTTTTGCGATTTGGATAACTCAACATTTTTAGTGAGTGTTCCCTTTAATTCAACATGATTGTTTTTCATTTCTTCATCTTCTTTCTAACGACTAAAATCATTTCTTTGTTTTTCTTTGTCTTTGTTCATAATCTCTTTTGTAAGAGATTCATAAGCTAGTGCAACTTTGGAATCTTTTGCGTATTCATAAATACTTTTACCAGTAGTACTAGCTTCACTTGCCTTAGTAGCTTTAGGAATGATCGTATCAAATACTTTGATGTTCTTACTAAAAGATTCTCTTATTGTTTCGATAGTACTTTTAGTGATATTGGTATTTGAATCTGCAAGCGTCATAACAATGCCATTGATTTTTAGATTGTCATTAATCTTGCGTTGTACCTTATTTACTGTTTGAAGTAGCTTCGTCATACCTTTTGCCGGTAAGTATTGTGTTTGTACTGGAATCAATACTTCATCTGCTGCAGCTAAAGCATTAACTGTAAGCATTCCTAAAGAGGGTGGACAATCAATAAAAATGTAATCATATTTACTTCTTAAAGGTTCAATACAATTACTTAATGTCTGTTCTCTATTAATTACACTAACTAAACGCATTTCAAAGTCCGCAAGTTCAATATTGGCAGGAATAACGTCAACCGCTTCTGGGTGATTCAATATAAGAGAATCATAATTAATAGGTTCATCATTAATGTAATCATCAAGCATTGAAGAAACACTATTTTCTAATGCATCATTTGTTTTCCATCCAAGTGAACTCGTTAGATCTCCTTGTGGATCAAAATCGATGATTAGAACATCATATCCATTTCTTGCCATACCAACCGCTACATTTAAAGTAGTGGTTGTCTTACCGACACCGCCTTTTTGGTTTGCAATCGCAATTACTTTACATCTTTCCATAATAAAAACTCCTTTCCCATACCAGTCGAATCACTGGTTATGTAAAAGGAGCAGGGAAGTAAATTGGACATTCTTTGAAATATCTTAGTTGCTGGCTGAAATATTATATTTTAGATATGTTAACTTAGGATGCGACTTTTGGGGTTAACTTGGTCAGCAACTCGGTCACTAACTTGGTCACTGACTAAGTCGCTCAAATTTTAAAATTTAATTTTATTTGTGCTGTATTTTCCAATAACCTGTTTTATTAGAACCTATTCTAACAATAGTTTATTTTTCTCTTAATTCTTTAATGATTCGACTGACTTTTCTAGGGCTAATTTGTAGCGCTTCAGCCATTTGCTTCGCGGTAATAGATGGTTGCTTTTCAAGTAATAGCAGAACTCTATTTATATCGCCATTTATATCGCCATTGTTAGGAGACAAAAGATTTAACGGCACTGAGAATGGGAATTCTACCTTTATAAAGTGTTCATAGATTTTAAAGATGTTCTTGTTGTGAACTTTTAAAATCCTACTCATTCCTGAACCTAATTGTTCCGCTAAACCAAGATCATATTCAATAACGAGGTGTGTAACAACGCGTGAAAACGAATTGAAAAAAACACCTCCAAACCGTGGTTTACAGGTGCTATAAGTAGGCCATTTTATGCAATTTTTAAGGGGCAGATGTAATATATTTCGTTGATTTTGAATAATTGGAAAAGTCAATATTCTTTTTTAACAACTTTTAGTTCTTCATCTTTTTCCATCTTTATCACCATCGTTATTATAGTTCTATTAAACATAATTGGATAATGATTTAAATGACCATTTATGTTGCTGAGGGATTGAAAAGTGATATATGTGTTAAAAATTCGAAAAATTTTGAATTTTTAACACTTGTTTGACAAAAAACAATCTATATTCAATATATTTACTAAACAAAAACTTGACATATGTCAAGTAAAATAAATAAAATGTAGTCAATGGAAGCACAAAAACAAGTTATATTAGACAAACAAGATTTAACATGGTTATCATGGTCAAAGATTAGAAATTCATCTGGCACTGCCGGATCTTTTTTAAAGGCTTATTCTGATATAAATGGTAATAAAACGTATTATAAACTATCAAATTATGATCCGGTTAATGGTGTTTCTGGTCATGAGTGTGTTAATGAAATTATAGTAGATAGGCTCCTAACTATCTTAGGTATTGAACATTTGTCTTATCAATTAATTAACGCAGACATCGTGATTGATGATACTGTTTATAATACATGGTTATGTGCTTCAAGAGATTTTAAAAAACAAGGTGAAAGTAAAATAGCTTTGGATGCTTATTATCAAGTAGAGAGATTGCCAAATGAAAAGCCATTGGATTTTTGTATAAGAAAAGGTTTTAAAGACTATATTTGGCAAATGTTGGTTGTTGATTATTTGATTCTTAATAGAGATAGACATGGTGCAAACATCGAGGTGTTAAGAAACAGTAAAAATAAAACTATTAGATTGGCTCCGTTATTTGACCATGGTCTATCATTGGTTTTTAATTGTCAAAGTATAGAGGAATTAAACAAAGTAGATGTTTTACAAGACAAGCCTGTACAATGCTTTGTTGGAAGTCGTTTCGCATATGAAAATCTAAAGTTAATGCCCAAGAGTGAATACCCAATTTTAAATCCTCTAAAAGCATCTGATAAAACTATATTATTTGATGGACTTGATGCTGCTTTGGGAAAGATGTGGCAAGATAAGATTTGGGATATGATATGGAATAGATGGTGTGTGTATGAAAATCTACGCAATAAAGGATGAAACGGATAGTTCTAGAAATACGTTAGCGTGGCTTGTTTATTATGAAAAGGCTAAGCGTTTTTATATTGAGCTTCCAAATGACGCAGACCCCTGGGCTACGCCTTTACTTCTTTCTAGTTTTATAAAAAAGGGGGAAAAATCAATTAATGCTTATTGGAGCGAAATGTGGGTAAACCAACGTATTGTCCCAACTGATAGGCAAAATCTTGGTCAGATATTAAAGGATAATAGACTAAGTGAATACGATCCATATGAGCTTCTTATGCTTACAAATGGCAGATGTCCACAAGATGATTATTATTTAGAATATATCGCAAATGATGAACTTCCAAAAGAGCTTATTGATAGATTTGAAAAGAAAATCGAAGATGTTGTGCCTCTATCCAATTATGGACTATTGGTATTTTTCTATAACGGTATAGTTAAAAAGTGTGCACTAGAAAATTACTTGAAGAATAATCGAAGGTTTAGCGTAATACTGTCGAATAATAATCGATATAATTCTTTAAAGGTTTCCATTGGTGGAAACGGAATTAATTGGGGTGAAGAACTAGAAATTACAAGTGAAGAACTAGAAAAAATAGGAATAGATGTACCTTTATCTTTAGATGATTTTTTAAGTTTTATTAAGCAACGTGTAATAGATGGAAGTGAGACAAGAGAACTATTGAATTGTTCAAGACAAAATCTCGATGATTTAGTTAAAAGAGGCCGACTGCATCCGATTAAAGTAAGCGCTAAAAATAAGCTATATCTAAAAAGTGAAGTAGAACAAAGAATTAAAAAAGATTAATCTCAATTTATTTGATTAATTTGAACAAATAAATGGCTAAATAAAAGAATGCCTTAATTTATTTAACTATTGTTTTATAAAAGAACTTATCTAAAGGTGTCCAATCTACTTTTATTGGTTCTACTTTCTCAGCTTCATTTTTGATTGATATAAGTTCTTTATTAATATAATTATCTAGCTCTTCAATTTTGGGGTATGTTCCCATTTCAGAACTTTCTTGTTTCTTTTCTAACAGATTAGCAACAATCGGTTTTATTTCTAAAGGTAATTCATCATCAACCAATTTAGAAAAGGCCATTGGTGGTTGTTCCTTTTTATCGATTATCCACTTGGCAGTTAATATAGGTCTTAAGACATAGAAGTATTTCTTTATCTTTACTTCATCTTTTACAAGATAGGCATTATAGTTACTAGTTGCCATATGAAGATAATGATAAGTGTTTTTCTTTCTTGAATAATAATTTTTACTTATTTCTTTTAATTCTTTGAAGGTATCAGTGTTTTTATAAATAATTGGCGTTGATAACCATTCAAAAATAGTAGGATTAGAATCATAGATTAGTTGTAAGGCTTTCTTTAAATCCCATCCGTTAATATCTAAAGTATCATCTAGTTGCCATTCAATCGTATCTTTAGACTTCTCTAATTTTAAATAATCTTCAAGCTTCCTAAGATAAACAAATCTAACATCATAGTCGCTATCTTTTGAAGCGAAACCCCAAGCACGACTACCTGATTCAACAGCCAATATTATTTTTACATTCTCTTTGTTTTCAATTTCTTCTAGCTTACTTAAAATGACATCTTTCATATGCAAGTTCTCCCGTATATATAAAATATCATTTAAATAAAGATAATGGTATTTAATCTAAAATATTAAAAACAAAATCTAGAAAAACTGCAGTTATATCTTGTATACCTAAAAGATGAAAATACAAGATTATAAATGTATGATATTTAAATAACGCGATAAATAGGACATTATTTAGTTTTTTGAAATTTTGATAAATTATTAAATAGGTATACGGTAGGTATACAAACACCAACGAATAAAACGTCATCCAGGTGGATGACGTTAAATTAATCGGAAATCGTCAATATGTTTGTATCTTTACCAGCTTTATCTTGATAAGCACATATTTTTATTTGACTATTTGGTTTAGCCTTAACAATCCAAGAAAGCTTCTTTTTAGCTTTAGCATTAGCGAAAGTGATTATTTCATCATAGTAAGATCCAGTGCTTGTAGCGCAATAACCATCAAGATTACCAATCTCTTCTAAAGGTTTGCCAGCAATTATTTCACAACCTTCAACGCTTACTTTAACTGGTGTGCTAACTTTTAATTTATTAGCCTCTTGAGTAAGATTTGTTGAAAGATAGCCTCTATTGCCTATAATAGCTGTAATTTTATATATACCTTCACTTACCTTTTCGATTTTTGTCTCTTCTATTTTTAAATTAGGTAAAGCTTTAGAAAATCTGATATTGAATTTAGTATCATTTTCGCATTCTTTAAGCAACATATTTTCAGGAGGATTTTGCACCGTATACTTAAAATTATAGCCACCAATTTCTACTTTGCCAAATGTTGGATGATTAAACTCTTTCCATTCAACATAATACTCGGGTGCGTTTTCTTTTACCCAAGCAAGTATCGCATTATATCTTTTTAAAGCAGTTAAATTATCTTCTGGTTTGCCATTCCAAATACGAGGAACACCAGCTTTTTTAGCTACATCCCAAAATTCCATAGTATAGGCAGGAATACCTTGTGATTGATAGCACCAATCATCAAAGGCACCGGAATCATATTGTTCCTGATCGGACATGAATGAATCAAAGATATTCATTGAAACATAGCCCAATTCTTCTTCGCCCATTTTCGCAATAGCGTTTAAGCATGTTTTATCAATTTCAGGCATACTTTTTTCTGGTCTAGTACCAGGTGGGATTAAAATCATGCCGCCACTTGTATGTCCTATTGCAGCTCCACCAATATTGCTATGGCTTAATACAAAATCAACTAAAGCTTTAGTCTCAGGGTTACTTAAAGGGTACTTGCCAGCTCCTGCTTGTCTAGAATCAGGGAACCAGCCAAGAGGGAAGTTTCTATTAAAATCTAATCCCCAATCAGCTTTCTTTAACTTTAGATTTTCGCTATCATCATATGCTTCTAAAACGCCCTCAGGATATATATCATAAAAATCTCCTTCAGTGTCACTTGGCCCTCTTAAAGTCATAGAGTTATTCTTTTCATCTATTTTCCAAGCACCATATGGCGTTTTGATTCTCATCATTCTAATAACACCATCATTATCAATGTCTTCACTTTTTACTCCGCCTTTTTCCGTTTTGTAGTCAATAGGCGTAGATCTTAAAGTATATGGCGTACTTAAATAAGTTTCTGCGCCATCTGGTGAAACCCTAGGAATAATATAGAAAGTTTTATTGTCTAATAGTTTTGTAACTTCATCATCTTTGCCATAATTTGTAAGCAAATAGTCAATTGTATGCATAGCACACATACTACTAGTTACTTCTCCTGCGTGAATATTGCTATCAATATATAATGCAGGCTTTTCGAGTGGTGAACCAGTTTTAGTATTAGTGATGATAGCTACATATTGATTTCTTCCTTGATCAGTCACCATATTTACTTCAATATCTATCAAAGATGGATAATTTTCTTTGAAATACTCTAAATTAGCTTTTAATTCTTCGTATTTATAATAATGATCATATTTAAATGTTGTATTCATAATGTTACCTATAAAACTTGAGATAAAAACTCTTTTGTACGCTCATTTTTGGGATTATTGAAAACCTGCTCTGGACTTCCTTCTTCAGCGATAATGCCTCCATCGAAGAATAATACTCTATCACTTACTTCTTTAGCGAAGCCCATTTCATGGGTTACAATAACACAAGTCATGCCAGAATCAGCTAATGTTTTAATTACTGCCAGAACACCTTTTACCATTTCGGGATCAAGGGCACTAGTTGGCTCATCAAACAACATTACATCAGGATGCATAGCCATAGCTCTAACGATAGCTAATCTTTGTTTTTGACCACCAGATAGTTTTCTAGGATATTCATGTGCTTTTTCTTCTAGACCAACTTGTTTTAAAAGTTCCATGGCTTCTTTTTCAGCATCAGTTTTAGAAATTTTCTTTTCTAAAATGGGAGTAATTGTAATATTATCTAAAACAGTTAAGTGTGGAAAAACATTAAACTGTTGAAAAACCATACCTATCTTTTGTCTATGTTTATCTAAATCAGTGCTTTTAGCACTTAATTCTTCGCCTTCAAATATTACTTTGCCACTTGTTGGCTCTTCAAGAAGATTCAAACATCTAAGGAAAGTGCTCTTGCCACCTCCAGAAGGTCCTATAATAGATACTACTTCGCCTTGATAAATCTTTTGATTAACACCCCTTAATACTTGTAAATCACCAAAATTCTTTACTAAATCAACTGTTTCAATTAATGGTTTTTTATTTTCAGTCACTTTCAGCTAACCTCTTTTCTAGTAGTCTAACTAACCATGTTAGAACGGTTGTCATAATTAAATAAATAATGGCAATGATAAATAATGGTTGCCAAGTAAGAAACTTATTGGCTAATAATACTCTTGTATACATTAACTCATACATCATGAATGTACCAGCTAAAGATGTTTCCTTAATCATTGATATATATTCGCCAGCAAGTGAAGGCAATATAGCTTTTAAGGCTTGAGGAAGAATGATTTTCTTCATACAATTTTTAGAGCTCATACCAAGAGATCTTGCGGCTTCACTTTGTCCTTTATCAACAGAAAGAATACCGCCTCTTATTATTTCTGATACATAGGCACTAGAGTTTAGTATCAATGACACCGCTACCCATTGTTCCTTGGTTACAAAATCCAGTACTGGAAAGGCAACGGGTAAAAAGAAATAGGCGATATACATTTGCACTAGAAGTGGAGTACCTCTTAAAACTGTTACATAGATTCTAGCAATTGCCTCAATAATTTTATTTTTTGACAAGTGAAGTATAGCGATTAATGTACCAACGATACTACCAAGTATTACGGCCACAGCAGCATACTCAAGGGTGCCAATAGCACCCTTTAAAAATATCGAACTATATTTACTCCAAGTATCAATTATCCCCGTAATTATCATTATTTACTCCATTTCTTCAGGAAGAACACCAGCGGCATCGCACGCTGCATAATACATATCTGTATATAGATTATCTTCGTATTTACCAGAAGACATCATTTGTTCAATGATTTGGTTGATTGCCTCAATTAGGGAAGTTTCACCTTTCTTAACCGCAACAACGTTACCTGATTTATCAGCATACATGCTTAAGTCAAATTCAACACCGTTTTCTTCGTATACACTCTTGAATAAACCATCACTTGTAGAAGCGTAGTTTTTAGCCGAAGTACTATCAAGGGCTACCGCATCAACTTTACCAGTTTGTAGTTCTAGGATTGCTTGATCAATTGAAGTTACCTTTTGAAGAGTTGAATTAGGTAATTGATCTGTAACATACATTTCTTGTAAAGAGTTAGCTTGCGCATCGATTGTCTTACCATCAAAGTCATTTAATGATGTATATTGATCAACATTTTCTGCAAGCACTAATAATGTATGGTGGTTAGCACTAGAAGAAGTTTGATAGCCATTAGATAATTCAAACTGTTCAGCTCTATCTTCTTTATAACCAAAGCCTGAAATACCCATGTCTACTTTGCCTGTATCTACAGCAGTAAGTACTGCGTCGAAGTCCATTGTTTCTACTTTTAGCTCTACACCTAAACTATTGGCGATATATTGTCCAAGCATGATATCAGATCCTTTAACTGTTCCGTCTAAATCAACAAATTCACTAGGTGGATAATCTGGTGATGTAGCCATTGTTATGACACCTTTTTCAATGATTTCTTTTAATAATCCATCAGCGTTACTTAAATCAATATCAGCTTTACCAAGTTCGTTATATAAAGTATCGTATCCTGGCCCTGTATACCAGTTATCGCTTTCGGTGGTAGTATCAGCTGTTGTTTCAGTAGTTGTAGAAGTTGTATCACTAGTTGTGCTTGAACAACCAGATACAAGAAGTAATGTAGAAGCCATTAATCCGGCAAATAATTTTTTAGTATTTTTCATAATATTTTCTCTCCTCTTTTAATAATTCTTTTAAATAATTTTTAATAATTTTCTTTCTTCGTCGGACCTTCATAATTCCTCCCTATAAAACAAAAAAGTCGTCACTGGAATATCCAGAGACGACTTATATAATCGCGGTACCACACTGGTTATTGATAGAAACATCAATCACTCGAACTTAACGTAGTTGCACGTTCCTTACTATGATTTCATAAGGACTTCTCCCAGATGCGCTTCACTCTTTTTACTTGTTGACCTTTCACTCTGTATCAACTCGCTATAAGTAAATAGAAGGGTTACTCTTCTGTTCTATGAATTTAATTAAATTCTAAAGAAGAATGTATTAAATGTCAATATAATTTTCAAAAAATTTTCATGAAAAGTTTTTCAATATATTTTTATAATGACATTTTGGAGTTTATTATGACAAAAAATGCAAGGTTTTAACTTGCGTTTAATGAAATATTATTGTTTATCTTCAATTTCAGGCCAGTAAGTTTTTACTTCACCAATCTTCTTATTTCTTAATATAAATAAAGAAACAACTAGTGGAGGAATTGTACCTGCAGCTAGTACTAATAGCAATGCTCTAGTACCAAGTGATCCATCATTTGTTAACATGGTAGCTAAAGAACCACCTTGCAAGATACCAGAAGAAGCTGATGTGCCTATATCATATAGTCCATGAACAAATATTGGAACCCAAATATTACCAGATCTAAAGTATACTGCAGCAAATAATATACCCGAAATAGAAGCTGAAACAGTTTGAATTAATACTGGAACAAGTTGTCCAGTAGTTAAATTAGTTAAATGTAACATGCCAAACAAAACACCAGATGTAATAGCTGCTGTCCAAACACCCTTTTTACTAGTGCCAAACTTTTCAAGTAGCGATTCGGCAACAATTGCACGACAACATAATTCTTCAGCTAAGCCTACAAGTAACATGCTTATAATAAATAAAATGATATTTACAGGTGTTTGAAATGTTGCTCCATCACTTATTACATGTCCTATGATAGATATTGCAGATAATAGCACGAATGCTAATTGATATCCGGCAATAGGCAAACTTTTAAAGAAACCTTGACCCTTTTTCTTTAATAAGTCTAATTTCTTAGATCTCCATAGTAAGATTATCATTACGATAGAAGTTACAACTTCCATTACAATTGCTGCAAAACAAGTCATGCCTGCCTCATCAGTTGGATATAATCCAGCTTTGTACAGAAGTACAGATGGATAAACAGCTAAATTTTGTACTATCTTAAATATTAATAGTACAAGTACTACAAAAATATAAACATTCTTTTCTCTTAATTTTGATAACATTTTACTCCTCTTTATTTTTTAACCATGTTGCTTTTACTTCGCCAATCTTTTTAT
>CAVCDR010000111.1:0-16694 GCA_963601025.1 Agathobacter sp.
ATAAATGGCTAAATTTATGTGCCATTTGGCACATAAAAAGGGCAGCCGCGAATAAGCTAACCCTTTTTAAGCAAATAATTATGTTTCTTTCCGCATGGTTCAAATTTATAATAGCCATCCAAAATAGGGGAATAATTAAATCCCTTATCTTTTTTTTCTAAAAAGTAAGTAACTTCTAATTGATATTGATTGATTTTATTCTTTTTTATATACTCGTCGCATATTGAAATAATTCTTTTTCTTTCCGAATGACGTGATAAGAATGATTCAGCTAGTTTTAATTTCGATGGATGTATATATCTCAATTTAAAAGCAGCAAGTATCAACTCTTTTTGAATTTCATGAAATGTAGTGTCGTGCTTTGTATAGCCATATCGAATATATTCAACATGATGTGATAATTCATGGATAGCGGTAGAAAACATTAATTCATAACAATTCGACTCATCTTTTTGAATGATTAATATTTTTTCGCTTGGGACATACTCACCTCCGAACTTGTTGGAGTATTGGTTGGTTATCACTATAGAAAAATTAAGATAATCGCTAGCTTGGAGGGTAAACGCCTTGTATAAACATTTGACTAGCTTATCTTTTAAACCCATAGCATCGTACCGCCATTTGCATCTATCAATCTTTGTTGTAGTTTTGTATTACGCTTTTCGCTGTATTTAGTATGCACCATTCTAGCAATTACGTTTTTTGATCCAATTAACACCACTAAATTTTTTGCACGTGTTATTGCTGTGTAAAGTAAGTTTTTATTCATTAAAGAGGGAATACCGGCGCTAACAATAGGAATTATTACGCATGAGTATTCGCTACCTTGCGATTTATGAATAGTTAATGCGTAAGCTAACGATAATTCACCAATTGAATCCTTTGTATATGCCACAAAATCATCGCCATATTGCACGGTTATAGTTTTAGCTTTGCTATCAGCTTCGACAATAGTTCCAGTTTCGCCATTCATAACGCCACGTTCGATTTTGCCATCAGGCTTTTGTCTTGGCAAATCATAGTCATTTTTAATATGGATGACTTTATCACCCTCATAATAAGTTTTATCTTTAAAGAAAGTTACGCTATGTTTAAAGGCATCAGCGTTTTTCTTTTGAATTAAATTGTTAAATGAACCACTGCTTAAACGTTTTGTCTCCTGTTTAAATGGTGTTAATATTTGAATGCTATCGGGATTGAAACCTTTTTCTTTTAAGTATTTAGGCAATCCTTTTGTATACATATCAATTACTTGTTCTTCACAGTTTCCAGTATTATCGCATTCTACAAATACAAAATCTTCAGTATTAGTTGGGGTAGGGAACATGTGTTCTTCAATTACACCATGCGAATATTTGATAATACCACTTTTTTCAGCTTGTCTATGAATTACATTCAATCTTGAAACAGGAAAAACGTGTGACTCAATTAAATCTTTAAGGACGTTGCCACAGCCAACGGAAGGCAATTGGTCGATATCGCCAACAAAAATTATATGGTTAACTTTGTTTATAGACTTAATAAGCATGCTCATAATATGCATATCGGTCATTGACATTTCATCAATAATGATTGTATCGGCAGTGATAGTTTTTCTCCTATCTGTGCCATAGCCAACTGCTTTATGGATAGTGTTAGCCATTCTTCCGGTTTGCTCACTCATTCTTTTTGCAGCTTTTCCTGTAGGTGCTAACAAAACAAATTCAGATTCCTTTAAATATGTATTTAAATAAGTCAAAATAGTATTTAAAGTAGTTGTTTTACCAGTACCGGGGCCACCTGTAATGATTGAAATAGGGGAACTAATTGAATTAAACACCGCTTCTTTTTGTGAAATATCAAGTGCAAAACTTGGGTCACTGTGTGTTTGTTTTACAATTCTGTCGATTTTCTTAAAAACATCGTCTTTAAAACCAACATGAGGAAGACGAGTGGAGTTTTGCTTATTTACTAAATAATTTGCAATCTTACATTCTTCTAAATACATGACTTTTTCATAAATCGCACCATCGTCATCTATTAGATCAATAAAACAAACAGGGTCTTCTTCTCTTTTCTTTTTATCCTTTTCAAGAAGTCGGTCTAAAACATCATCGAGTTTTTGACCAAATATGCCAGTGGTTCTACCTACGTTATCTAAAAGTTCCTTTCGTGTTAAGTAAACATGACCAAAATTTTGAGCATTTTCTAAAATAAATTTAATAGCTGCTGCAATACGAAGAGGGGAATCTTTTTCAATATCAAAAGTCATAGCGATTTGGTCGGCTTTAGTAAAGCCAATTCCTTTAATATCGTTAATTAAGATATAAGGGTTTTCGCTTAATTTAGCTTTATAATCTATGCCTTTATATTTTTGTTTGATAGTAGTGATAATCTTAAAGTTGTTTATGCCGTGTTGGTTAAACCACATAATGTCATCACGACAACCGATTTTAGTGATATATTCTGCGTAAATTTTTGATGATTTAGCAATTGAAATGCCCTTGATTTCACATAATCTTGAAGGATTGTTTTCGATAATGTCAAAAGTATCTAAACCAAAGGCATCAACAATGTTTTTGGCGGCTACAGGGCCAACACCGTTTATATGTTTTGTTAAAAATTCTTCGATACCTTTTTTGGTCTTGGGAATTTCGGTCTTAATGTAATAAGCTCTAAATTGCTTCTTGCCGTATTTCTCACAAAAAACCATATTCCCACAGAAAGTGTATTTTTTGCCTTCTTCAATTTCATCGCATGGGAAAAGGGCCACGCAGATATAGTTTTTCTTGCCATATGTTTCAATCATTTCCTTGCCGTTTACATCACATATTGAATAAACCTTTAAAGCCATGACGTTATAATCATCGCTAGAGAAAACTTTTTTTACAACAGCACCAGCAAATGCGATATTTTCTTGTATTATTTTATCTTGTTGTTCTTGCATTTTTGTCCTTTCTACTTGATGATTGTGAAGTCCTGTAATAAATATTCATCAGATGTGTTTATTTTTATAAATTGTTGTTTGCCTAATGCTTCGATGGTAAACGGTTTAAAGCGTCTATCTTGCCCAACATTTTTATTTTTATGGTGAAGTGGTAAAAAGTGCATATCCCCAGACATATGTACAATTTGGTAAGTTTTGCCATTTTTAACGCTTTCTCTATGATTTGAAGTTAGCCCAAGAGAGCGGGCAATAAATTCAATATCTTGTGCAAATTTAATAGAAGTACAAGTAATTTGAAAGCCAAAACGGTCGCCATATGCTGAACAGTCAATAATAGCTGCAAGAAGCTTTTTTCTCTCTTCTATGCCAGCGTATTTGTAACAATCAGGTATATATCTATCAACCACCTTAACATCATTAAGATGTAACTCTTTTAAAATTTTGATTAGTCTATTCGGTTCTCTTTTTGGATACTTTTCGTTTAATAAATTAGCCACATAGAATGAATTACTGTTTGGAATTGTGTCGCCCATATCTCTGCAAATTTTCATGCCTAAATTAGGAAGAAGATTAGTTTTAATTATTTCGCGCATATAAGAATCTTTAGGCGCAGAAAAACGGAAACCGCCATTGCTAGAAGTCGAACTAGTTAAAATAATTCCGAAAATATATGGATCAATTGGCAACGCGTAATCGTTTTCAAATTCAGCAAAATTTGCGCGAGTAAGCTTGATTTTATATTTCTTTAAATAAGAATCGCCTCTATCACAAAAGTTTGATACCTCGCAATATCGGGAGTCATTGTTTTCTGTGTTTGAAATAATATTGTCTTTACAAACATAAAAAGAGGGACCGCTTTTGGTGCTAATTTTAAAAACATCAACCATTGGTGTTTCAACACTAATAACTGTTGAAAATATTCCATTAGGGCCTAACAAAACATCGCCCGAACTTAAAAACTTTGTATCTGTAATTCCCCCGCTTGCTAGTAATACTTTATTGCTTAACATATTAAAGTAACCCGTTAGTAGCCTTTCGTCTAAAACGTGCTTCGTAGGTAGCGATAGGGCGGTATTCCATCATATCTAAATCGACTGTAGGTAAGTTTTTTAAAAAAGGATGTTCGGCTTTTAATTTTCTAATTTCCTTTTGTGCACGTTCTCTATTTTCTTTAGCGTAAACATTAGGAATGATATTGCCATAGCAATCAAAATCAGCGGAATGTAGGTATGTGAATGTAATACCTTCTGGATAAGCCAACTCGTATTCTTTTTGAAGTTTTAAACAGTGCTTGGTAGCATTACTCCAATAGATTTCACATACTCTGTATTCGTCTCTAGTGTAGCCTAATAGGTTAGGGTTATTATTAAAAAAATCAGTCATTAAATGTCTCCTTTAAAATACACAAATATTATACCGATATTTAGAGAGAATGGTTGTTAACCGCCAACGGAAATCAAAATCCGTATAATATTAGTGCAAAAGCAAAAAGGAGTATTAAAAAATGTTTAATTATAACGAAAATGATTTAAGAAATTTCTTGATAGAAATATTCACAAACGGGCCCATTGAAGAGGTTGAAATTAAGGCTGCGCCAAACACAAGAGTGCTAGTTGACGAAGGATTTGAAGACGCTAAAAGAGAAACTTTAAGAAAGGTTTTTGGATTTAAACAAGTAGGGGATACAGGTTTATATATTCAAGAAGTAATCTTTAATAAGCCAGCGACTATTGTTAAATGGGACGATGGTACTAAGACTGTTGTTAAGTGTGGAAAGTATGATAAGTATGATCGTGAAAAAGGTTTAGCGATGTGCATTATTAAAAAGCTATTTGGAAATAGTGGCAATTTTAACAATTTATTTAAGTACTATGATTGCCATGAGGAAAAGGTTAAAGAAAGGAAAAAAGCTGCAACAAAAGAATAGCTATTGACAATGCCCCCCCGTATACGGCATAATACCAGTATCAAGGATTTTGTTCATTTATAGTTTGCTATAGGTGTACTGAATCCTTTTTATTTTGCCGTGGAAAGGAGGAAAAGAAGTATGCCACATGCAAAATTAATAATGGTCCACGGTCGTATGAAATACGGTCATGGACCATATTATGGAAACGTGGGGGATTACTTCTGCGGTTCCGCGGCTGACAAGGCATCTAGAGGATTCTTTTTTGAGGATCTTCTAGATGCTCTTGAAAATGGCGATTACACCGAGCGTGCTCTTGCGCGCGGTGATAACAACATTTTCTTCAACAGCAAGACTGAGAGATATCTCAATCAGGTTGTTAAGGAAGATGGCGTTAAAACTTGGGATGCCGAGAAAAGGCTTTTCAAGGAAATAATTGCCATGATTAAAGAAGGAGGTCGTGCGCTTGGAGATAGAAATCGTCCTCAAAGGATTGATTTAAGTCTAAAGGCGCACGAAAAGCAAATAAATTCGTTAATTCTCATCGATGATGAGGATGACGGTTTTTATTTGAAGGTTGGCATCGTCACTGTTGCCAGTGGCACTGGCCAACATAATCGCTGGGTTATCGATTTCCATCCAAACGGTTGGAAAGAAAAAGATACTCAGTAGGCGCCTTCTTTAAGCCAAACAAAAAAAGCCCCAAAACTACCGTAAGGTATAGATTCGCGAGATACCTTCGGCAAGGTAGCGATCTAGGGGCTTTTTTGTTTATTGATTTTCAAACATTTTTCTTCTTTTTTCTCTTCTAATTTCGTCTGTTTTTTTAAGTTCTTCTTCGTATTCCGCCATTGTTGAAGTACTATTGAAATATTTTCTTCTTAGTTCTATTCCGTTTTCTAGAATGTCCTTTCTTTCTTCCTCAGTATATAGGCAGACTATTCCGGGATATAAATCGGTCCCTACCGATATCTCGAAATCAACTCTTTCATTGAAACAAAAAATGAATCTTTCATCAATATTTAATGCTTCTAGACTTTCAGGAACCTCTAAAATTTCCTTAATATAATCAATATTACAGCGATTTCTTAAGAATTTATATAATTCTTCTCTAGATTTAATTTCTTTAAACACATTGTTAGGAAATTCTTTAGTAATAACTACTGCATGGTCGTCCCACCATGAATCAGAAGGATAAAATCCATGTTTTTTATTGTCGTTATAGCATTTTTCTTCTTCCTCAGTTAAAGCAAGTTCTTCAGATAATAAAATTAATTTTTTCATATAAATGCCTCCATAATTAATTAATAAAACATTATTTTTTTTAAAGTTAAAAATAATAAAAAACTTTATTTTTAATAGAAAGAAACAACGATTTCAAAGAACTATCTAATTAGCTCACTAATATTATACCTATTAAGTATCATAAATGGCTAAATTTATGTGCCATTTGGCACATTTTATCGTACGAATGGTATAATACTAACATATTTAAAGGACTTTGTTGCATAATCTCATGCTAAAGTCCTTTTTCTTTATCTAAAAGGAGGACAAAGCATGAATAAAGAAAAAATTATAAATATA
Source organism: Agathobacter sp. (assembly GCA_963601025.1). Taxonomy (GTDB): domain Bacteria; phylum Bacillota_I; class Bacilli_A; order Erysipelotrichales; family Erysipelotrichaceae; genus Colivicinus. Next base: position 6,417 of record CAVCDR010000111.1, read on the forward strand.
GCGTTAAAGCTATTTGGCGCTTATGGAGCTATCTCTTTGATTTTAAGTCTAATCGCAATAGCAGAAACACTTGCCAATAAGGAAACTTTTTGGGACGGTATGTTCGGTTTAGGCGTTATTATCGCTGTTATGATTTGGATCGAAGAAGAAGAAAGGAGAAGAGGCGACTATGATAAGTAGAGAAGAGCTAAAGCAATTGCGCAAGCAATATCCCTCAGGAACGCTAATTAGATTAATCCATATGGATGATATTCAAGCGCCACCTGACGGCACTTTGGGTAGAGTTGATCATGTAGATGACACGGGAACGATTTTCGTTAATTGGGCTAACGGTTCAGGCCTAGGCTTAATAATTGGCGAAGATCAGTTCGAAATCGCGAACAGGTAGAAATACCTGTTTTTCTTATTTTGTGCCGTGCTAGTTTCGGAAAATATGCAGTGCCGTTGCAGAAAATACGAAAATTAATTCTTTTTTCGTAAAAATAATATTTTGCGAAATTATAAGTTTTTGCTATCCATGGCAAAAACTTTTTATTTTTTAGAATTTTTGCTATAATTTTAATGAAAAGAGGTACATAATATGATGATTACTTCGCATGCTTTGAAGAAAAGAGATATTTATTTAAACAGATTGATAGCGTTTCAAGATACTGAGATGGTTAAAGTTATTACAGGTATTAGAAGATGTGGAAAATCTAGTCTTTTAAAATTAATGGCTTTGCATTTACAAGAAAACGGAATAGTCCCTGAACAAATTATTGAGATGAATTTCGAGTCTTTTGATTATCGAAATATGACAACTGATGAACTATATCATTTTGTTAAAGATAAAGTTATGCTAAATAAACGCATGTATCTATTTTTTGATGAGTTACAGCGAATTAATGGTTGGGAAGAAGCTATCAACGCTTTCCGTGTAGATTTTGATTGTGATATTTATATCACCGGCTCAAATGCCTATTTACTATCATCAGAATATTCAACCTATCTATCTGGGCGTTGTGTAGAAATTAAAATGTTGCCTCTTACTTTTAAAGAGTTTATTGATTTTCATGATTTTAAAATTGTTGATGTTAATAATGCTTTTGGAATATCTAAAAAACAAGTGATTGACAAACAAGGCGTAGCTTATGAATTAAGAGAAATCTTTGACTTATATATGAAACTTGGCGGTATGCCCGGAATTGCAGATGTTGGATTAACTCAAGAAAAAGCCCTACCCCTACTAGATGGAATTTACTCATCTGTTGTAATAAGAGATATTCTAGAAAGAGAAAAAAGACGTGGGCAAAGACAAATTACTGATTCCGCATTATTGCGTAAAATAATTTTGTATCTTGCAGATAATATAGGTTCAAATATTTCTGTATCTACAATGGGTAATGTATTAAAAAACGAAGGTCTTTTAGATGACGCAAACAGAAAAGAAACCCCTAGCGGTCATACTGTTCAAGCATATGTAAATGCCCTTTTAGAAAGCTATTTCTTTTATGAAATTAAGCGTTTTGATATAAAAGGTAAAGAATATTTAAGAACGCTAGGAAAATACTATATTGTTGATATTGGTTTAAGAAACTATTTATTAGGATTTAGAAATAGAGATAGTGGTCATACGCTTGAAAATATAGTCTATTTTGAGCTTTTAAGTAGAGGCTATGATGTAGCGATTGGCAAAGTTGGTAATTCGGAAGTAGATTTTATTGCGACCAAGGTTAATGAAAAATTATACATCCAAGTAACGGAGTCTATGATAAGCGAAAATGTGAGAGAAAGAGAATTAGCTTCTCTTTTAAACATAAAAGATAATTATGAAAAAATAGTTTTATCTTTAGACCAAGGATTAGACTCGACATATGATGGCATAAAATCATTAAATTTGATTGATTGGTTAATTTTGTAGCAAAAACTTTTAAAAAATTTGAGTTTTTGCTATGTTTTGGATAAACACGAGGAATTTTTGCGTATTTACGCATTTTTCTGACCTGAAAGAGCTTCAGAAGAAAAGGAGTTTCTAGAACTCCATTTCTAATTTTCCATCTACAAGTTTCACGGTTGCTGAAAATTTCTTATTATTCTTGGATTTAAAGCTGCCTTTGACTTTTTGCCCCTGCAGAAGTCTCTCTATCTCGTTTTTAGAAAATTTCTTCCCGGCATAAGATCCATTCAATATCATTCCACAAGTATTACATTTATAGAAATCGCCATACTTTCCTGAAAGTTTAAGGACCTTCCCACTACATTTTGGGCATGTACAGAACTCTACAGGCTCATTATTGCTAAAATCTAGAATTATTTTATTGGTCTCTTCATCATATCTTAAGCACGCCTTGTATTTTTTCTTTTTAGCTTCAGAGTACATTGTTAGCTCTCTTGTTTTTTTGCCATTGCAGATATTTTTTACATCATTCTCGGAAATCTTAGCTTTATTAATTTCTTTTTTTAAGACAAAATCGCAGGTATTATCTTTCCTACCCTGACATAAATAATATTCCTTGCCAACAATAATCTTCTTATGACATTTTGGACATTCACAGCCCTCGATAGTTGTATTTCCAGCACTACTAGCTTTTTCCTTAAAACTACTTTCAGCAGCATTTCTTTTTACGGTTTCAATATCGTCTTTAACTAGACTTGCAATCTCGTCCAAGAACTTATCACCGTCAGCACCTTTTGCTACCTCACGCATCTGTTCTTGCAGTTTTTCTGTCAGTTTTACATCACCAATATGAGTATCTTTAAGTAAGTGATAACTCATTTCGCCATATGGAGTCATAGTAATTTTACCTTTTGTATCAATCAATAATGGATACTTGGTTGATTGATTAGTTACGTCAGCATAAATACTAGTTCTAGTTGCACCTGTACCAACATCATTCTTTTTAAGAAGGTTAGCAAGCCATTTTGCAGTTGGCATATTAGGTTTAGGCGGAAAACCTTCAAATACAAACGGTTCACCTTTTTTACCTAGTGCTTTAGCATTTTCATCAGCGTTATCTACTTCTTTATCATTAAAGATTTTCTTATAGCCTAAATCAAGTGGGATATTAACCTTACCCTTAAAATCAGGATAATCTTTAATATGCCCTTCTTGGTGTTCATATTTATAGTCTTCACAAAGCATTGCTAAAGAATTACGGGCTAGGAATTTATAAATCATAACTCCACACTTACCGTATTTCTTTTCTAACTCATCTAATGATTTTGGCACATTCCCTGTAGGTCTATTTGCACCATGGCTTCCACTGGCAGAAACATGGGTTTTTCTAGGTGTTCTATGTGTTAATAAGCTCTTATCAACACCTACTAAATCAGCAACCTTATCAGCAATTCTTAAGAAATCGTTAAATTGTTCAGGAGTGATGGTTTTATCTTCGGTTCTAGGATAAGAAACAATAGCTTCACCATCTGCGTTTCTATCTTCATACATCTTTTGATAAACATCCAATACTTGTTTTGATGTAAAACCTAAAGGTGCTAAAGAAGAAGATAAAAGTGATAAATCATATAAAGATACAGGTGAACCATATTTAATAGTCTTGCTATCAACCACAACATCACTTGCATGATATTTAGTTGTATCTACGTTTTCTTTCTTATCAAACTGAGGTTCTTTTTCGGAAGTATAGATATTACCATTTTCATCTTTGAATTTATTAGTATAGAATGGTATTTTTTCATAGCTTGAGGCTTTTCTTATTTGTTCACCAACAGCCCAAACCATATAAGACTTTAATCGTCCTTGTCTTAAAACACTTCTACCATCACCAAGCTTTGTAAACACTCTAGTGAATTGCATAGACATGAAATCCCACTTTGAACGGAAAGTAGCTTTTTTATAATCGGGGTCTTTACTTGAATCTGTGCCAAGATATTTTAAGTTCATCATGGCTTTTTGTATCTCTTTTTTAGACTCATCAACATGGAAACTGCGATAATATTTCTTACCTTTTAAATTCATGGCTTCAATAATTTCCCATGCTAGAAGTTCGCCTTCGCCTGTTGGATCGTTATCGGTTGCGATTACAATATCATCACATTTTTCGGCTGCATCTTTAATATCGGTATAGACTTTTTTCATATCAGATTTTAAAGCTCTTTTGAACTTTAAATCATCCTTATTCCAAGGCAGATTTTCAATATCCCATTTAGTATATTTTTCAGCTAAAGCTGGATCTTTTACTTGTTTGTCCATTTCTTGAATCATACCGAAAATATGGCCAACAGAATTGACTATAGTATATTTTTTACCATTAAAAGTGCCGCTTCTGCCACCTAGGGCTAGAGCATAATTTTTAGCGGCACTTGGTTTTTCACATAAAATACATTGCATTAAACTAGTCCTGCCACTTTAAATTAATTAGTCCCTGTGCTTCCAAAGCCGCCCCTATTATCATTTCCAAGATGTTCAACTTCTAAAAGTCCAACAGGTTCTTGTACGGGTACGATTCTGAATTGGCAAATACGATCATTCTTATATATGTGAGTATCCCTTAAAGCGATAGCAGGAAAACCCCAGATATCATTATCACCACAATAGGAATTATCTACCACGCCCATATGGTTAGCTTGAATAACACCCCACTTTTTAAATGTACTAGATCTAGGTACAATATGAGCCTCGTATCCTTTAGGTAGTTCCATTGATACGCCTAGAGAAATAATCTTAAATTCCCCTTGTTTTAAGTCAAGGTCTTCGGCACTTCTTAGATCAATCCAATCACCATTTTTTTCAATTACAATTGGTTTGATATCATCATGATATTTAACTTTAATTTTTTGCATATGTTCTCCTTTTTTAAAGTCTTATTCTCGCTGTTAACAACAACGCATTTCTTTTCATTTCGCCAGCAACATTTCCAGACATGCAACAGCTTCTATTACACGTCGAAACTTGTTTCCTTACCTCGTTCGCCTGACCGCTATACCATATTTTCTCAAAACTCTTTTTATTTAAGTCACCCATAATCATAGGCTTTTGACTACCTACGCAAGCAAACATTTGACCACATGGATCTAATACAAAGAAATGGCTGGCACATTTACACGGAAAGGCTATTGGTTTATGGTTTACGTATTTAATTAATTCTTCATTGAAAATAGCTCTGTATTTATTTTTAATTGAACCGTCTTTCTTCATTCTATCGGCAAGTTCTTCTAAAACAGAACAAATTTCTTTTGGATGTTTGAAATTTACTTCTCCTTCTGTTTCAAAGAAATAACTACTATGTATGGTTCCTGTAGCAAACTCATAACCATTCTTTTGGCATATTTCGTATAAAGGGATAACTTCTTTGTAGTTATCATCATTCACGGTTATAGAGACACCGATATCTTTACAGCCTATTCTTTTTAAGCGTTTTAATAACGTCATTGCGTTATCATAACCATTGTTGATACCTCTAATTTTATCGTTGGTTTCCTTTAGGCCTTCCAAGGATATTCTAAGTCCTGTTTTGGGATATTTTCTCATAAGAGAAACTATTTGTTCGCTCATTATTCCGTTTGTTGAAATAACTACCCTATTTGCTTTTTGATGAGCTATTTTAACTATTTCTTCGATGTCGCTTCTTAGAAAAGGTTCGCCACCCGTTATATTAATAAAATGGATTTTTGGAAGTTTTAACAATAATTCTGGTTTAAATTCACTGTTTATGTTTGATTGGTGTTGCCACCTACTACACATTTTGCAATGTGCGTTGCATCTATAGGTTGTTATTATTGCACAACCCGAAAATACTGGCATTTGTATCGTATTAAAATACATTGTATTATTTAAATCTCCTTTTTTATGTGCCATTTGGCACATTAAAATGACGTGTTGTAGTCTTTTTTAAAGCGACGATACAAGTTTGGATCATGACATCGGTCTTTTTGTGTGTAATAATAGTCGATTAGCTTTCCACTTGGTTCTTCTAGTATTACCCAATTACATCTATGAGTTAAAGCTGTGCACGCGTCTAAAGCAATTATTTTTTCATCAAAATATGGATAAAAGCAACAATGTTCCCTCCATTTTTTGCCTTTATCTGGAAATTCTTCACCTACGCCACGGTATCTTGAATGGCCATATGATGTATGCCAATGGCCACATACGGTTACGGGTTCATTTAGAAACTTAACATCAGGATAGGTATCGAGTATTCTTCTAATGCTATACCACTCTGAAAAGCCACACATCCATCTAGCTCTCCACCACTTATTTTTATCTTTATAATTAATTTGAATAGTTTCTGTGCCGTCTTTATCGATTACTTCCCAAGGATACCATCCATGCACGAACAAGAAATGCTCGGTTTTATAGTAGTCACGAAGTTCGCTTAGATATTCGTTTAAATTTTTGTTTTGTCTTGCGCCGTTAATGATATTTTCTATTTTTGTTGATTTAGTGTCACTTAGATCTCGTAATGTTTTAAGCGTGCCATTATGTTTATCACTTTCGTCTACCGGGCGCGTTTCATCTAATAATTCGATAAGGTTTTGCTCATGATTGCCCATGATGAATATTCTTCTTTCTTTAGGGATGCTCATTACAAAATCGAGACACTCTTTTGATTCGGATCCTCTATCAAACAAGTCCCCACAGGAAACTAAAATATGTTCAGGATTATCTAAATCGAATTCTGCACATTCTAATGAGTACATTAAATTCCAATAATAACTATGTACATCGGCTATTACAAAATACTTTTGCATCTAATTTCTTCCCTTTCTATATTTTAATTTTTAATTCATCTAGTGAATATTCATGGTTTGCTTGCATGCCTTTATAGCAACTGCCTTTTGGAAATGATGGTAGTTTTGCGATATCGCTGTTTTTACAAGCAATATTAATGCATTCATAGAAAACGCCATATTGGTCAACAACACAACTCGTTTTGCTGATAGACACAATATTATCTTTAAACGGTTCAATTACACCGGCTAAATACTTTTTTTCGTCAAATGTTAATAACACTTCGTTATATTCATCACAAAGCCAATTAATAATCATAGCTCCTTCGTTTTCTGCGCCATCTTTATAGTATTTATTTTTATCTACTTCAAGTCTAGACATAAAATCAAGAATCGTATCACCAAGATTCTTGAAGTTTTCACCATATATTCGAATTATTTCGTTTTTGTATTGTTCTAAATTAGTCATAACTTCCTTCTTCCCAACTCCTTAATTTAAAATGCACTAATATTATACCCAACTTCTATATAAAAAGGCGGTCGGAAAACCGCTAAAAAGCATAAAAAAAAGAACCTAAGCTTCGTCTCACCGGCCAGTGAGAACAAGGTTGGAAGCAAACCTCGCGGTCTTTCGGTTCTGGTATTGCCTTGGTTAGGCTTTAGTATATGTGCTGCAAACACACATACCTTCTCCTTGCAGAGGAGCGATTCTGAAGACGGTACCAATCCGCCTCACTCCATTCTTGGTAAAAATGGACAAAAATGTTTTTTTGTGTAGTAAACAGCACGGGGAACCACCCTTTCGTGCCCTCAAAACTACCTCGGTATATCGCCGAGCGTCAACCACCCCGAATGAAGGGATGCCCGTTATAGCGCCGGGTGAAAAAAAATAGAAATTGCACACCAAGCACACCGGCATTAATGGACAATTTCTTTTGATGTATTAATGTTATACCTAAATTAGTAAAATAGCAATTATTTTTGGAAAATTTTGTTAATTCCTTTGTTAATTTGCCACTTTAAGTATTTAAATTCATCTGTTTTTACGAATAATAGCCCAGACATTACACAGGAAATCGCACCGCCTATTAAAACTTTGATTGCAAATTCAATGAAGGCGCTATTAATGTCAAGTGGCGCTTTATAGCAAACGAAATAAGTGATGATAAGTTCGACTACAAATACGCTCATGTATTTAATAGTGCTTGTTGTAAGTTCCTTGCTTTCGCTTTCAAAATGGTTTTGATCTAAAATTATCATCTTGTTTATAAACATGTACAAAAGCGAAATAAACGTTCCAATAAATATTCCAAGCATGCCATATAGTTTGCCCAATATAATTGATGTTATAACGTTAATAATACAGCCTACAAGCGATATTTTTTGTTCGTACTTAAATAGACCTGCGGCTGTAAAATAAGTCCATAGCGGCATTTTAAATGTTTCAAAAAACATGTTGATAACAACCATAACAAGGATAGAATTTTCTAATAAGTAGTTCTTTCCTACTATGCCTGTTAAAAATGGATTAATTCCGGCAAATAAGCAAATACTACAAAAAGAACCCATTGCAAAGAAGATGTAATTTAGTCTATTAAACGTTTCTTTTGATTTGCTTTTTGATTCTACGGCAATGATATTTCCAATCGAACCAACGACTGACTCATTTACTTGTGAGAATAGCCTTAAAAAACCATTAACAAACATGGAATATTGGGAATAAACACCTACTAGATTTGTTCCGACTAGTATTGAGATTAAAATATTATCTGTAGAATTTAAAATTCTATTAGAGAGTTTGCCAACAAACGTTTGTCTAACGGAAGTCATTATTTCTTTTGTTTCTTGTTTTGATAGCTTATCTTTACCATTTAAATAAGGGTACATTTTATCAGCGACTTTAGCCACTGTGAAATAAAATACAGCGTTATATAAAACCTCGTTGCATACATATAGTGTAAAGTTTTTAATAACTATAATAATAAATAATGAACCTAAGAAAAATAGCCCTCTAACAATTAAATTGATTTTAGCTTGCACCCACGTTTTTTGGTCAGCTACAAGTAAAAGAGCTTTATGTGAATTAATATACGATACGCAAGTTTGTAATAGGAAAAGTACATATATTAAAATCAAGTAAGTATTGTTTACATCTACTTTAGTTACGATATATGGAAGCAACGGTATCAATGCTAAACCTACCACCAACATAAATGCTGTTATTAAGTGATAAGCTCTTTTAAAGAAATTCATCAATTTAACAATTTGTGTGCGATCATCTTCAGCTAAAGGCTTATATAAAGAATATGTGATAGCTGTGCCAACACCCATTTCCGCAAGCGAAAGAACACCAAGCACCTCTGTAAACAAGCTGTTTAACGACAATGCGGTTACACCTAAAAATTTGATAATGCTAAATCGTACTACAAAATTAAGCAGTAGATACATCATTTGGTACATCATGCCAAAGCTCATATTTTTGACGCTGTTAGCAATTCTATTATTGTTTTTGTTTTCTATTGTTTTTGACATTTTAATGTTTAAGAACCTCACTTTGTCTTATTCCTAATAATCTTCTTTTAAGTGTGTGTGCGAAAGTAATTGCACTATTGAAAAGCTTTAAATCACAAACAATAGATTCTACTTCTAATTTTCTAAAAGCAGGAATTAATTCACTATTTTCGATTTCTCTTAAATGTGCTTTTAACAATTTTCTTGCAGTTTCCTTATCAGAATCATATTTTTCATCTTTGTTTTTTAAACATTCGAAATAAACCATGCAAGCATAGTTAGCAAATTGCGCTAATACGGTTTTGCACTCTTCTGGATATCTTGATTTAAACATTTCATATCTTTGTTCAGTTAACTTCATTCTTGGGATTAGTCCTTCAAGCTTATTCGCAGTAGTTTTAGTTGTGCTATCAATCCTATTTGTTGTGTATAAATATAAGTCTTTGCGCCTTAACAGCGTTGCCTTTTTGCAGTTTAAACAGATTTGCGGATATACCGCGTAATCTTCAATAATGCCACCTTCTGGAAAATGCACCCCATTTAAAACTTTGCGTTTCATAAGGCTTGCTGTTAAATAAGAACGTAAATGATCGTCGATTAATAGTCGCATATACGCCTGTTGGTCCATTGTTACAATGCCTAGCTTTTCGGTTGTAAAATCAACTCTGACAATATCGGCGTTTTCCTGTTCCATTGTTTTATAAGTAATTTCTAATGTGTCGTGATTTATTGTGTCATCGCTATCTAGCCAAAACACTAAATCGCCTGTTGCTTCTTTTAGGCCAATATTTCTAGCAACGGCACAACCTTTGTGTTTTGAATAGATAATTTTCAATCTATCATCATTGCATACCCTTTGAATATCTTTTAATTCATTTACTGTATCAAGGTCTGAACCATCATCTATGATGATAACCTCGATATTTTCATATGTTTGGTTTAGTGCTGATAATATGCATCTTCTAATATAATCTTTTGTATTGTATACGGGAATTATAATACTAATTTTCTTGTTTTCCGTTTGTTTTAAATGGCTATCATAATTCATATAAATACCTCCTAATTACTCTTTTTCTAATGTCTTAGTTATATGCA
>CAVCDR010000112.1:0-14464 GCA_963601025.1 Agathobacter sp.
ATTAATAGGTGAACTAATATACATAATATTTAATGGCATAACTAAATATGTAGCCGGCACAATAATATTCATTATTTGTATATTACTTGCGGTAATGATGGATTATATGTTTCTAAGATTTGTAAAACAATTAAACTTCTATAGTAATAAATAGTTGTAAGCCTTTTCTAAATTTATGAAAATACTTTCATAAATGGATTTTTAAATCTTTTCATTTTATTGACATAGCTTGCGGATAATATGTAAAATAATTCATATCGCAAGCTTTTTTAATGCGTTGTGGTTATTTATTGGAAAGGGAGGAAATGAAAATGGTTCATTTCAAGAAAATTGCTGTTGCAGCTCTTTCATTATTAATGTTAGTTGGCTGTAGCGGTACAAATGGTGGAACTGATGAAGACAAGCCTCTTGTTGTAGGTTATGCTCCATTCAACGAAAAGTTCTCTCCATTCTTCGCAACTACTGCATATGACCAAGATGTATCAAGTATGACACAAGCTACTCTATTAGCTTCTGATAGAGAAGGCGCTATTGTCTACAATGGCATTGAAGGTGAAACTAGAAGCTACAATGGTACAGACTATACTTATTATGGTTTAGCTGATTGCACTGTAACTGAAAATGCAGATGGCACAGTTGATTATGATTTCAAACTTAGAGAAGATGTTACTTTCTCTGATGGCGAAAAATTAACTGCTGATGATGTTATCTTCTCATTATATGTATTAGCAGATCCTACATATGATGGTTCAAGCACTCTATATTCTACTCCTATCGAAGGTATGTCTGAATATCGTGCTAACATGACTACTCTATCAAATGCAATTGCTAGCGCAGGTAAAGACAACACTGATTTCACTAACTTCTCAGAAGAAGATGCAAAAGCATTCTGGGATGCTGCTGCTGATGGTGGTGCTAAGTTTGCTCAAGAAATCGTTGATTACTGTGTAGCTGCTGGTGCTGCTGAAGAAGGTGATGTTGCTGGCGCTGCTGCTCAATGGGGCTTTGATGGCTTAGAAGCTGACGCTACTGTAGAAGATTTCTATGTTGCTATTGGTAACAAATATAGTTGGAACTTCTCAAGCATGGAAGCTGAATCAGCTGGTAGTGCATTATCTGATTTAATTCCTGCCGATGTATACAACATGTCTACTGAAGGTGTTTCACTAGGTGAAAGTGCTTCAAGTATTTCTGGTATTACTAAAGTTAATGACTACGAAGTTAACATTAGAACTACTACTGTAGACGCTACTGCTATTTACCAATTCGCTATTTCTGTTGCTCCTATGCACTACTATGGCGAAACTGATAAATATGATTATGAAAATAATCAATTTGGTTTCACAAAAGGTGATTTAAGCCACGTTCGTTCTGTAACTACTACTCCATTAGGTGCTGGTCCTTACAAGTTCGTTAAGTATGAAAATGGTACTGTAAACTTTGAAGCTAACGAAACTTACTTCAAGGGTGCTCCAAAGACTAAATATGTTAACTTCTTAGAAACACAAGAAGCTGATAAGTTAAACGGTATTATCACAGGCACAATTGATATTACTGACCCATCATTATCTGCTGATACAGCTAAGGCTATTGAAGAAGCTAATGGCGGTTCATTATCTGGTGATAAGATTTATACTACTACAGTTGATAACCTAGGTTATGGTTATATCGGTATTGCTGCTGACGTTGTAAATGTTGGTGGTGTATTAGATTCTGAACAATCTAAAGATTTACGTAAAGCATTTGCTACAATTTACTCTGTATATAGAGATGTAGCTATTGACTCTTACTATGGTGAAAGAGCAACTGTAATCAACTACCCAATTTCTAATACATCTTGGGCTGCTCCTAGAGAAACGGATGCCGATTACAAGGTTGCATTCTCAACTGATGTTAACGGTAATGATATCTACACTTCAGATATGACTGCTGAAGAAAAGTATGATGCTGCATTAAATGCTGCATTAGGTTACTTCGAAGCTGCTGGTTATACTGTTGAAGATGGCAAGTTAACTGCTGCACCAGAAGGCGCTAAACTTGAATATGAAGTTTGGATTCCTGCTGATGGTACAGGTGACCACCCTTCATTCATGATTCTAACTGAAGCTAAGAACGCTTTAGCTAAGATTGGTATGAACTTAATCATTAAGGACTTATCAAATTCTAGTGAATTATGGGATGCTCTTGATGCAAGAACAGTTGCTATGTGGGCTGCTGCTTGGGGTGCTACTGTAGACCCTGATATGTACCAAATCTACTATTCAGATGTTGCTAACGGTGGAGCTAATGCTGGTGGTTCTAACTATGAATACCACATTCAAGATGCTGAACTTGATCAATTAATCTTAGATGGTAGACAATCTACTGACCAAGCTTATAGAAAGACTGTATATAAAGCATGTCTTGATATCGTTGTTGATTGGGCTGTAGAAGTTCCAGTATATCAAAGACAAAACTGTGTTGTATTCTCACCTGAAAGAGTTGATTTAACTTCAATTCCTAGTGATATCACAACATTCTATGGTTGGTTAAACGAAGTAGAAAACATCGTTGTTAAATAATTAATACAACAAACAAAATTAAGCATACGGAAGGGCTTATGTCCTTCCGTTTGTTTATGTAATATCTTCATTATTTAAAAGCTATTAATTATATAACTTTTAAATAATGAAATAACTATTAAAAAGGAGGATAAAATGTCAAAATATATAGTAAAACGTATTTTAATTTCGATATTATTATTGTTTTTTGTAGCATTTATTATTTATGGACTAATGAGATGTTTACCAACTTCTTATATCGAAACAATCGCAAGAGAAAGATCACAACAACCTGGTTCTAAATCTTATGCTGAATGGATGGCTCAACTATCGGCTTCATATGGTTTGGATAAAGGAATTATTGGAGGTTTCTTTAACTGGCTAGGCAACGCTATTAGAGGAAACTTTGGTGATAGCTGGTATTATACAATCCCTGTTACTGAAAAGTTTGCTAATACAGTTGGAGTTTCATTTGTAATGGGTGCCATTACATTGTTCTTTGAGTTAATTATTGCAATACCTCTTGGTATTATTGCGGCTACTAAACAATATTCAAGAACGGATTATGTGATTTCAATTTTAGCTTTAGCTGGTATGTCACTACCAACCTTCTTCTTCGCATCACTATTAAAACTAGTGTTCTCAGTAAAACTTGGCTGGTTTGATTTATATGGTCTTGTTGGAAGAAACTATGAACGTTTAAGTTCAGTTGGCAAATTCTTTGATAAAGCTAATCACTTAGTACTTCCAATTGTTACACTTGTTGTTATTAGTATAGGTTCTTTAATGCGTTACACTCGTACCAATATGCTAGAAGTATTGAATGCCGATTATATTCGTACAGCTCGTGCAAAAGGATTAAGCGAAAAGAAAGTTATCTACAAGCACGCTTTCCGTAACACTTTAATTCCACTTGTTACAATGGTCGGCGGCTCATTACCAGGGCTTTTCTCTGGTGCCCTAATTACAGAAACTTTATATAGTATTAACGGTATTGGCTATACATCATACAACGCTATGGTTGCAGGTGATATCCCATTTTCAATGTTTTACTTAGTATTTATGGCTATTTTGACATTACTTGGAAATTTAATTTCTGATATTTTATATGCAGTGGTAGACCCACGTGTAAGAATTGCGTAAAGGAGGTTTACATGTCTGATAAATTCGATAATGAACAAACAAATGGTTCAACAAACAATGAAAAATATGATTTAAATGATGATAGACGTGTAAAAGTCTTATCTCCTGGTGCTCTAGTTAGAAGAAGATTCTTTAGAAATAGAGTTGCCGTAGTAGGCTTAGCAATTCTAGTATTCATGTTTCTATTCTCTTTTGTAGGTGGTATGATTTCACCTTATACAGAAGACCAACTTTTCTATCGTACTGAATACCAAAAGAAAGCTTATTGTTCAGTTACTTCAAATAGTGAATATCGTTTCGTATCTTATAGTGATGATTTCTCTTCAATTGTTCAAGCACAAATGATGCTTGGTATCCAAAAGGGCAATGAAGAATTCACTTATAAGAATGTTACTTATGGACTAGTTAAAGAAGGTGATGATTTCTATACTTGTACTTTAAATGGTTCAACAATCGGTTTTGCATATAAGGATGTTGTTACAGCAATTGGTTCTGAAACAATTGACAATGACTTTATATATGCCGCTTTAAAAGCTTATACAAATGATGAAACTGAATTTACTTTAAGTGGTACAACTTACACAATTAGTGAAGATGGCGTTATTGGCAACAGCTTTGAAAATATCGCTAATATCGGTAGATATATCATTAAAGCTAGTATGAACGATGTTGTCTTAACTACTGATTTTAAGGAACAATTAATTTCACAAATTGAAAAAGGTGATACAGAATTTAACTATACTAGTAGTGATGGTGAGACATATGAATATGTCTTAAGCTATGATGCAACAAGTAAGGTATGGAGTGTTAACCAAGAAAAGGAAACACACGTCTATGATACTTATTCTTACCCTAGTAAAGACCACTGGTTAGGTACTGATAAAAATGGTATGGATATGCTTACTAGACTTATGTATGGTGGTAGAGTATCTCTTACAATTGGTTTCTTAGTAGAAATTATTGCTTGTGCACTTGGCGTTGTACTTGGCGGTTTATCTGGTTACTTTGGTGGCTGGGTAGATATGATTATCATGCGTATTGTTGATATCTTCTATTGCATTCCATCTATGCCTATCATCATTATTCTTGGTGCCGCAATGGATGCAATGCACGTTGATCCTCAAGTAAGAATGATTTATCTAATGTTGATACTAGGCTTCTTAGGATGGCCAGGTATTGCTAGACTTGTTAGAGGTCAAATCTTATCTTTAAGAGAACAAGAATTTATGACAGCTACAGAAGCTACAGGCTTAAGTGTTAAGAGAAGAATATTTCAACACTTAGTGCCAAACGTAATTCCTCAACTAATCGTAAGTGCTACAATGGGCCTTGGTTCGACAATTATTACTGAAGCTACATTGTCATACTTAGGACTCGGTGTTAAATTCCCATTTGCTTCTTGGGGAAATATCATAAACGATGTTAACCAAACTTATGTATTGACAAATTATTGGTTTATTTGGATTCCAGCTGGAACATTGTTACTATTAACAGTTCTTGCGTTTAACTTAGTAGGTGATGGCTTAAGAGATGCCTTCGACCCTAGAATGAAGAGATAGGAGAAAATATTATGGCTATTAAGAAAAAGGGCGATGGATATTTGTCTGCTAAAGAAATACGTGCTATTTCTAAACAAAACAGACGTATTACTGATGAACTTGAAAAGAAGAATAAACGTAAGAATGTTCCTGAAAGCGAATATCTTACAAAGATGCATGATGAAAACAATGCTGTAGAATTTGATAACTTGCATACTTATTTCTTTACTGATGCCGGTACAGTTAAAGCGGTTGATGGTGTGAGCTTTAATGTTCCGATTGGTAAAACAGTAGGTATTGTTGGTGAATCTGGTTGTGGTAAATCAGTTACAAGTCTTTCTTTTATGAGACTATTACAAAGACCACAAGGCCAAACTGTTGAAGGCGAAATTAGATTAAATCTAGGCGATAAAGCATATGATGTAACTAAGGCGCCAGATGAGGCTATGCAAAAGATTAGAGGAAACTATGTTTCAATGATCTTCCAAGAGCCTATGACAGCTTTAAATCCTGTATTTAGAATTGGCGAACAAGTTGATGAAGTTATCGCTTTACATGATGGTGAAGGCAAGACTAAAGAAGATATCAAAAGACGCACTATTGAACTTTTAGAGATGGTTGGTATCGCTAATAGTGAAGGTGTTTATAATAACTATCCACATGAATTATCTGGTGGTATGAGACAAAGAGTTATGATTGCCATGGCTCTTGCATGTAACCCTAAGGTAATCATTGCAGATGAGCCTACAACAGCTCTTGATGTTACTATTCAAGCGCAAATCCTTGATTTACTTAGAAATCTAAAAGAAAAGATTAATAGTTCAATTATGTTTATCACCCATGACCTTGGTGTAATTGCGGAAATGGCTGATTATGTTGTAGTAATGTATGCTGGTAGAATCATTGAAAGAGGTACTGTACAAGAGATTTTCGCAAATCCTTGTCATCCGTATACTATTGGCCTAATGGCTTCTAAGCCGGTTGTTGGTAAGGATATTGATAAACTATATTCAATTCCTGGCAAGGTACCAAATCCTATCAATATGCCACATTATTGTTACTTTAAAGACAGATGTGAAAAGTGTGTAAAGGCTTGTGATGGCGATTATCCACATGAGGTACAAATTTCACCAACCCATTCAGTTGCATGTTATAGATACTATAAGGAGGAAAAATAAATGAGCGAAAAAGATGAATCATTAAAGATTGATAAAAGTTTTACTCCTGTAGAATACAATCCCGATTATATTTTGATGGTAAATAATCTTAAAAAGTATTTTCCAATCAAAAGCGGTGTTATTTCCCATACTGTAGGCTATGTAAAGGCTGTAGATGGTGTTACCTTTAATTTAAAACGTGGTACTACAATGGGGCTTGTTGGTGAGTCTGGTTGTGGCAAAACTACAACAGGTCGTACTATCTTACGTTTAGCTGGTGAAAAGACAGCTGGCCAAGTGCTTTTCAATGGCAAAGAAGTGTATGACCTAAGTGCTAAGGAAATGAGAGATCTTCGTACAAAGATGCAAATAATCTTCCAAGATCCATTCTCATCTTTACAACCTCGTATGCCAGTAGGTGAAATTATCGGTGAAGCGGTTAGAGAACATGGCATTGTTTCTAAAGAAGAATACGAAGAATATATTGATAAGATTATGGATGACTGCGGTCTTCAACCTTTCCAAAAGGATAGATATCCACATGAATTCTCTGGTGGTCAAAGACAAAGAATTTGTATTGCTAGAGCTCTTGCCCTAAATCCTGAATTTATCGTTTGTGATGAACCTGTTAGTGCACTAGATGTATCTATTCAAGCGCAAATCATTAACCTATTAAAGGATTTACAAACAAAGAGAAAATTAACATACTTATTCATTTCACATGACTTATCAGTTGTTGAACATATAAGTGATTCAGTTGGCGTTATGTATCTTGGCAATTTGGTGGAATATGGTGATACAAAGGATATCTTTAAAAATCCTTTACATCCTTATACAAAGGCTCTATTCTCTGCTATTCCAGTTCCAGATCCTAACAGTAAGATGAATAGAATTGTGCTAGAAGGAAGTATTCCTTCTCCAGCGAATCCTCCAAAGGGATGTAAGTTCCATACTCGTTGTTCTAAGTGCATGGAAATATGTAAGACTGAGGCTCCTTGTCAAAAGGAAATTGAAAAGGGACACTTTGTTGTTTGTCATCTATATGATGATGTAAAAGGCATTGATGAAAAATAACAAGTTTGATGAATATGATGATGGCCATTCAATAGTAGATATGTCTAGTATTGAAAGGCCTAATCTATTTACCTTTAGAAATGCAAAACAAGAAGAAGTTAAACAAGAAGAAAAACCTTGGGTTGACAACAGCTTAAACAAAGAAGAAAGACGTTGGGCTATCCTTGGTGCTCTTAAAGCTTCAATGCTTATTGCCTTAGCTTATATTGTTGGACTTGGACTAGTTGTATTATTGCTAGTACTATATTTTAAGCGCTAATTTGTTGTTTATGTTATCATAATTAGGTAAGGAGAACTTTATGGGATTAGGTAATATGATTAAAGATTTCATCTCTACAGAAACTGAAGAAGATGAGTTAGAACTAACTGATGAAGAAGCTAATGTACTAAGCACTTATGAAAAACCAAAAGACGAGGGTGCTAGTAAAATAAATTCTAATACAAACATCGTTTTATTTGAGCCTCGTAATTTTGATGAAGCTGAAGAAATTGGCCGTCACATCAAAAATAAGAGAGCTTGTTGCATTAATTTGCATAGAATGCCTCTAGAATATCGTCAAAGAATTATCGATTTTCTAAGTGGCGTTGTTTATGGTGTTGATGGTTCAATCAAAAAGATTGGTGATAATGTAATTTTATGTTCACCAAAGAATTTACAAGTTGCAGGAGATATTAATTTAAATTCTGCTCAATAAGGCAAAGACTAAGACATGCTTAAATAAGGAATATTAAAGAGAGTCGGAGAAGGTGTAAACCGATATAGAAATTATTTAAGATATCACTTAGAAGCTGTAATTTCGATATGTAGAAATTACCGTTACTCGCGTTAAGAGAATTAAGTTATAAAAGAAGGTGGTACCGCGATTTTTCGCCCTTTGTACTACCTTTTTATTTTTATTGGAGAGGAAATATGGATTATAAAGACACACTACATATGCCAAAAACCGACTTTGAGATGCGTGGTAATTTGGCACAAAAAGAACCTACCATTTTAGAAAAATGGGAAAAGGATGATCATTATCACAAGATTCTAGAAAAGAATAAGGACAATAAACCTTTTATCTTACATGATGGTCCACCATACGCAAATGGTAACTTACATGCTGGTACAGCTATGAATCGTACAATCAAAGATATTATTGTAAGATCTAAGGCTATGGCTGGTTACTATACACCTTTCTTCCCAGGATGGGATACTCATGGCCTACCAATTGAAAACGCTATTCAAAAGTTAGGTGTAAATAGAAAAGAAGTAACACCAAAAGAATTTAGAGAAAAGTGTGAAGAGTATGCTCATAAACAAATTGCCCAACAAATGGCTACTGAAAAAAGGCTTGGTGAAGTTGCAGATTATGAACATCCTTATATAACTTTAAATAAAGAATTCGAGGCAAGACAAGTAAGATCGTTCGCTAAGATGGCTCTTGATGGCATGATTTTCCAAGGCTTAAAGCCAATCTATTGGTCTCCATGGCAAGAAACAGCTATCGCCGATAGTGAAATTGTTTACTACGATAAGAAAGATACTTCTATCTATGTTGCCTTTGATGTATTAGATGGCAAAGGCGTACTAGATGGTGATGAGAGATTTGTTATTTGGACTACTACCCCTTGGACTATTCCATCTAACTTAGCTGTTTGTTTAAATGAAGCATTTGACTATGCTGTAGTTCAAACAGAAGTTGGTAAGTTAATTTTCTTAGAAAGCAAAGTAGATGAATTACTTAATAAGTTTGGTTTAACAAACCAAGGTTTATTAAAGACATTTAAGGGTAAAGAACTTGAATACATTACGGTTAAACATCCATTCTATCCAGAAAGACCATCACTTGTAATACTTGGAAACCACGTATCTGGCGAAGATGGTACAGGATGTGTACATACTGCGCCAGGTCTTGGTACAGATGACTTCTTAGTTGGTAAGAAATATGGCATTGAACCATTCTCTCCTGTAGATGATAAAGGCTGTCTAACAAGTGAAGTAGGCGAAGATTTAGCTGGTAAGTTTGTCGTAGGCGAAGAGCCAGATGGCGCAAATGTTGCGGTTATTAAAAAACTAGCTGCTTGTGGTGCACTACTAGGTAAAGAAAAGATTACCCACTCATATCCTCATGATGATAGATTAAAGAAACCAGTAATCTTTAGATCTACTGTTCAGTGGTTTGCTTCTATTGAAAAGATTAAACCACAATTGTTAGAAGCCATTAAACGAGTTAAGTGGTTAAACTCATTTGGTGAAGTAAGACTTACTAATATGATTGCCGCTAGAAAAGATTGGTGTATTTCTAGACAAAGACTATGGGGTGTTCCAATTCCTATTATCTATGCTGAAGATAAGACTCCTATTATTGAAAAAGAAGTATTTGATCATATCGCTGATTTATTTGAACAATATGGATCAAACGTTTGGTTTGAAAAAGAAGCTAAAGACCTATTGCCAGAAGGCTATACAAATCCTAAATCACCAAATGGAATCTTTACAAAAGAAAAAGATATCATGGATGTTTGGTTTGACTCAGGCTCTTCTTGGAATGAATTAATTGCTAGAGGCTATGAATATCCTTGTGATATGTATTTTGAAGGATCTGACCAATATCGTGGTTGGTTTAACTCTTCATTAATTGTCTCTGTTGCGGTAAATGGCACAGCCCCTTATAAGTCTGTCTTATCACATGGTTATGTATGTGACTCAAAGGGTGAAGCTATGCATAAATCAGTTGGCAACGTCGTTAATCCACTTGATATCATTAATAAATATGGTGCTGATATCTTAAGGCTATGGGCAGCTAGTGAAGACTTTAAAGCCGATATGCGAATTGGTGATTCTAACTTAAAACAAGTATCTGACCAATATCGTAAGATTAGAAATACATTCAGATTCTTACTTGGTGTAACAAGTGATTATGAAGGTGATTTACTTGACTATAAGGAACTTGAACCAATTGATAAATATATTTTAATTAGCCTAAATGAAATGATTTCTAAGGTAAAAGAAGCATATGATAACTATGACTTTGTTTTAGCTACAAATACTATGACTAATTTCATGACTAATGAATTATCTAGTTACTATTGCGACTATGCTAAAGACATCTTATATTGCGATGAAGGCTTAAGAAGAAAACAAGTTCAAACTGTCCTATTACAAGCAATCGATGCTTTAGTTAAACTATGGTCACCAGTGCTAGTCTTTACAACAGATGAAGTATATTTATTCTTTAAACCTAATGAAACAAGTGTCCATTACACTCATTTCCCTGATGCTGTAACATATGATGACGCTGAAAGCATTAAAGCTGATTTTGCAAGACTTCATGAACTAAGAGATGATGTATTAAAGGCACTTGAAGAAGCTAGACAAAATAAGACTATTGGTAAGTCGCTTGAAGCTCATGTATATTTACATGTGTCTAAAGAAGATAAGGCGTTACTTGATAAGAACTTTGGTGATAAAGTTAACCAATGGCTAATTGTTTCTAAGATAGATTATACAAATGATGAACTTACTAAATATGAAACTTGCGAAGTAAAAGTAGAGAAAGTAAGCGGCGTTGTTTGTCCTAGATGTTGGAATATAACCGATTCTAAAGATAGCGAATGTCTATGCGATAGATGCAAGAAAGTATTAGGCAAATAAAACTTAAAAGACTGATATATGGCAAAATGACCAAATTTCAGTCTTTTTTTTCATTGTGTGTTACCATAGATACAGTAAAGGGGGTTTCAATCCATGGAAGATGCAAAAAAGATTATCAAGGAATGTAGCTATTTATTCTTTTTCCTTGCAGCGTTAGATGTAGTATTTATTGTTTTCTTAGTAGTGGCCGGCAACAAAGCTGATCTTACTAGTGTAGAAAATGCCAAGACAATGTTAATTGGTTCCGGAATTGCTTATCTAATCGATGTTGCTTTCGATGTATACCTAGGTGT
The DNA here is from genome assembly GCA_963601025.1 of Agathobacter sp. GTDB lineage: Bacteria > Bacillota_I > Bacilli_A > Erysipelotrichales > Erysipelotrichaceae > Colivicinus. The sequence goes on from CAVCDR010000112.1 coordinate 11,383, forward strand.
TAAGGGTTTAGCGGAAGTAAAAGGTGAAAACGAAGGAAATGCTCATATTACATTAGCTTTAATTCTATTTGTTTTACAAGTTATTAGTATTCCAGTTATTATCTATTCTTTAACAAAGGGTGATAGCACTTGGATATCATTGGCTGACGCTGTTGTATCTTGCATTGTTGTTTGGTTGTACTACAGCAATTGTAAGAAACTAAAAGCTAAATAGTTTAGAATTTAAAACTAAAACTTGAAGATGGCATATTTTTTAGGAGATATGCCTTTTTTATTTGACAAAAATAATATTTTAGGTAGAATGTAGTTAGCGCATGCTAACTGTTATTTTAATCAATAGTTAGCTATAGCTAACTAGGAGACATTATGTTTTTAAGTATAAGGGGTTTAAACAAAGGCTTTGGCGAAAAAGAAAATAGAGTAGAAGTACTACATGATCTATCTTTAGATGTGGAAAAAGGTGAGTTTTGTGTTTTACTTGGACCTTCAGGTTCGGGTAAATCTACGTTATTGAATATCATTGGCGGTATTGATAATGCGGATAGTGGGAATATTACCATCAATAATGAAGAAATGAATTCTTTAAATGATAAAAAGCTTACTAGATTTAGAAGGAATCATTTAGGCTATGTTTTTCAAATGTATAATCTTATTCCTGATTTAACAGTTAGAGAAAATATCGAAGTAGGAGCTTATTTGTCTAAAAAGCCATTAGATTTAGATGAATTAATTGAAACTTTAGGCTTAAAAGAACATCAAGATAAACTACCATCACAACTTTCTGGTGGTCAACAACAACGTACTTCAATCGGAAGAGCTATTATTAAAAATCCAGATATCTTATTATGTGATGAACCTACAGGTGCACTTGATTACAATACTTCAAAGGAAATACTTAAATTAATTGAAACAGTGAATCAAAAGTATGGATCAACTATTTTGATGGTTACTCATAATGATGCGATTAAATATATGGCGGATAGAGTAGTTAAATTAAAGGATGGTAGAATCATTGATGATTATTTAAATGATTCTAAGGTTTTAGCAAAGGATCTTGAGTGGTAATGAAAAACCCTTTAAACAAAAGATATAAACGAGCCATTAAAAATGATTTCGCTAAGTATTTGGTGATTTTCTTATTGTTAGTACTAATGATAAGTGCGGTATCAGGCTTTGAAGTAGCCAATAACTCTGTCATGAAAACCATGAATGAGAATATCATTAAGCTTAATCAAGAATCAGGTTTATTTACTGCCAAAAAGAAGCTTAACAATGCCCAAATCAAATTAATTGAAGAGAATGGTCTAAAAGTCTATGAACAATTCTATATTGATGAAGTAATTGATAATAATACTACTTTACGTTTCTATAAGATAAGAACCGAAATTGATCTACAAGAAGTATTTGATGGTAGACTTCCGGAAAATGAAAATGAAATCGCAATTGAAAGACTATATGGCGAAAACAATAATATCTCAATTGGCGATTTAATTACATATGATGATATTTCATATAAAGTGGTGGGCACTGTTTCTTTAGTTGATTATAGTTCTTTATTCTCTAACAATAACGAGATGATGATGAACTCTATTACTTTTGGAGCTGGTTTGTTAACAAGCGATGGCTTTAAAAGATTAAATAGTGGTGATATTAGTTATCGTTACGTCTATAAGTACAACAATGATTATGATGAAGCAACATTAAGAGATAAAAATGATGATTTAAAAGATATATTAGTAGAAAATACAGAGATAGAAGAATTTATGCCATCATACGATAACAAAGCCATTACCTTTGTAGCTGAGGATTGTCAAAGTGATGGAGCAAGTATGTATATTTTCTTGTATCTAATGTTGATACTTATTGCCTATATTTCTTCCATCACCATTACTAATACCATTCAAAAAGAATCAACGGTAATCGGTACTTTAAAGGCTAGTGGCTATACCAATAATGAGCTTGTGATGCACTATATTTTGATGCCTTTTATAATCTCAATACTTGGCGCAATAGTTGGCAATATCTTAGGTTATACTGTCATTGAATCTTATATGAAAGGTGTTTATTTTGCCAATTACTCTTTGGCTAAATATACCACAACATTCCAAACTAAAACTTTTATCTTGGTAAGTATAGTGCCTATCGTCTTGATGTTTATTATTAATTATCTTGTATTAAGTAAAACTTTAAAACTAAAACCTTTAAAGTTTATGCGAAGAGATTTAAACAAACATAAAAATAGACGTGCCATAAAACTAAACCATAAGATACCTTTCTTTACTAGATTTAGAATGCGTATCATCATTCAAAATAGGAATGCTTATATTACTTTGATAATTGGCATTCTATTCGCGAATCTATTATTCTTCTTTGGCTTAGCTTTTCCTAATTTATTAAACAATTATATTGAAATAGCTAAAGAGGGTGTAATAGCTCCCTATGAAACAATATTGAATATGCCATTATCACTAAGTGATTCTAGCCATAAACTAGAAGCTAGTATTAACTTAATTGATTTCTCTAATAAGATACAAACGGAAAATGAAAGTGCTGAAAAGTTTTCTTTCTATTCTTTAAAGATTAAAAAAGGTGATATCTATAAAGAAGATGACGTTAATTGTTTTGGCATCGTAAGTAACAGTAATTATTTTAAATATAACTTAAATAGTGATGATTGTTATATATCTAAAGCGATGGCTAGCAAATATGATTTAGATGTAGGTAGCTACTTTACAGTCTATGAAGCTTATAAAACTGATACTTATACTTTTAAGGTAACAGGTATCAGTGATAATAATGCCTCACTTGAATTTTATTTAAACATCGATACTTTAAATGACATCTTTAAATTAGGTAAGGACACTTATGTTGGTTACTTATCTAATAGTCCAATAGAAGATATTGATAATGAATATATTAGCCAAGTTATAACAGCTGAATCAACTTCTTCTTTGTCTACGCAATTATTAAGTTCTATGGGTCAAATGATATCGCTTTATACTTATTTTGCGATTATTGTCTTTGCCTTAGTTCTATTTATTCTTTCAAAGATGATTATTGAAAGAAATAGTTTGGCTATTTC